>NZ_JAMAWB010000004.1:0-417738 GCF_023713585.1 Paenibacillus sp. MER TA 81-3 | reverse complement strand
GTCTTATGGTAGTCATGCTGATGAGCAAGACAGTATTGCACAATATCGATCCGTTCCTGCCAAGTCGTCGAACGCCCCTTCGTCATCGCTTTCGCTCCTCCTGAATAAGCTTTTAAGCTGCTATGACGATTATACTCCTTAATCCAGTTGAAAAGCTGCGTTCTACTTGCAATCTTGTATTTATCGATGATCTGATATTGGGACAATCCTCCCTCTATGTAATCCTTCACCGCTTGGAGCTTAAGCTCAGCACTATAACTTCGATTATGGTTTCGTTTTTCTAACCCCTCATAACCATACACCTTGTAACAACGACGCCATTTCGCCAAAGTCGTTTGCTGATACCGTATTTCTTGGCTGCAGCCTTAACACCAATTTCGCCACTTGCGATTTCATCAAGGATAATGAGAGTTTCTCTGACGCATCATATTTTTTATTAGGCATAAAAAGCTCCCCATACACAGGTTTTATTATTTCACCTGTCTACCGTAAGGGGAGCATATCAGTTGTGGGACAGCCTGTGGCTGCACTTGATTGTATTCCATTGCGTTCATGTATCGCATCCGATCAAAGCTTTAAATCAGCCCGATCTTGTCACGACGGTTGCCGGCGCCTATCTTCCGCTTCTCGATTAGGCGATTGAGCGCGTCGACGTAAGCGCGGGCGCTCGCCTCGAGAATGTCGGTGCTGACCCCTCTGCCCGTAACTGCGATATCATTTTGGGCAAGCACGACATGCACTTCCCCAAGCGCATCTTTACCGTGCGTAACCGATTTAATGGAGTAATCGGACAGCTCCACTTCCTCTTTCGTCGCTTTATCGATTGCCATATAGATGGCATCGACGGATCCGTTCCCTTCGGATTCTTCTTCCAGCACGCCGCCGTCCAGCATCACGATGCGCACCTTCGCAGAAGGGGTCGACTTATTGCCATAAGCGACATAAATCGTTTCCAGTGTGTACGCTTCAGGCGTATCGACGAGCTTTTCTTCAATCATCGCGCGGATATCTTCATCCGACACTTCCTTCTTCTTGTCGGCCAGTTCCTTGAACTTGGAAAAAGCATGATTCACTTGATCTTTATCCAAATTATATCCCAAGTCGATAAGCTTCTCACGGAACGCGTGGCGTCCAGAATGCTTGCCGAGCACCAGCTTGCTCTCTTTCAAACCAATCGTCTCTGGGGAAATAATCTCATACGTCGATTTTTCCTTCAGCATGCCATCCTGATGAATGCCAGACTCATGCGCGAAGGCATTGGCCCCGACAATCGCTTTGTTTCCGGGAACCGCCATCCCAGTCAACTTGCTGACAAGGCGGCTCGTTCTTGCAATTTCGGACAACACGAATGACGTCTTTGCTTGATAGAAATCCGCACGCGTCTCAAGAGCCATCGCCACCTCTTCAAGCGCCGTGTTGCCTGCTCGTTCGCCAATGCCGTTAATCGTGCCTTCAATTTGATCGGCGCCATTTAGTACGGCCGCAAGCGCATTGGCCGTTGCCATGCCAAGATCATCGTGGCAATGAGCACTAAGCTGAATCTTTTCAATACCAGAAACGTTCTCCTTGAGCGTCTTAAAGATATTGCCGTATTCATACGGTGTCAAATACCCGACCGTATCTGGAATGTTGACGACGGTAGCCCCGGCGCGAATCGCCATTTCTGTGACCTGGCACAGAAAATCCAACTCAGTGCGTCCCGCATCTTCTGGGGAAAATTCGATCTTGCTGAAATACTTTTTCGCATAGCGGATGGCTGCATCAGCTGTCTCCAGCACTTGCTCTTTCTCCATACGCAGCTTATACTTCCGGTGAATTGGAGACGAGGCAAGGAATAGATGCAGGCAAGGATCCTGCGCATCCTTCAAGGCTTCATAAGCTGCATCGATATCCGGTATACGCGCTCGGGAAAGACCAACAATCGTCGAGTTCTTCACCGCTTTCGCCACCGCATTTACAGCCGCCAAGTCACCCGGAGATGCGGCAGGAAATCCCGCTTCGATGCGGTCGACGCCCAAGCGCTCCAACTGATGTGCAATTTCAAGCTTTTCTTTCGTATTCAAGTTGACGCCAGGGGATTGCTCTCCATCCCTGAGCGTCGTGTCAAAAATATAAATTTTACGCATCGTTGCACCTCCTTCAGTCCTATCGGAGCGCTGCCCTGCAGCTCTCCATAAATCAACAGCGTCCCCCGCCTGTCGACGGGCGGACGCTGTGCGTTATCGCCTTACATTACAGTATGCTTACTTCTTAATCCAATGCATCATTTCGCGTAATTGACCGCCTACCACTTCGATTTCATGGTTCGCTTCGTTGCGGCGAGTTGCCGTCATATAAGCACCGTTTGCTTGGTTCTCCAAAATGAAGTCGCGTGCGAATTTTCCTTGTTGAATATCAGATAATACTTCTTTCATCGCTTTCTTCGTTTCTTCCGTTACGATGCGAGGACCCGTTACATAGTCACCGTATTCCGCTGTGTTGCTGATGGAATCGCGCATCGTTGCGAGGCCTCCTTCGTAGATCAGGTCCACGATGAGCTTCATTTCGTGCAAGCACTCGAAGTAAGCCATTTCTGGAGCGTATCCTGCTTCTACAAGCGTTTCGAAACCGGCTTTGATCAATGCGCTTACGCCGCCGCACAATACCGCTTGTTCGCCGAACAGGTCTGTTTCCGTTTCTTCTTTGAAGGACGTTTCAATAACGCCTGCGCGTGTACAGCCGATACCTTTTGCATAAGCAAGGCCAATTGCCTTCGCATTGCCAGTAGCGTCTTGTTCGATTGCGATTAGACCCGGAACCCCGAAGCCTTCCACATACGTACGGCGCACTAAGTGCCCTGGAGATTTCGGTGCTACGAGCAATACATCGTTTTCCTTCGGAGCTACGATTTGACCGAAGTGAACGTTGAAGCCATGGGAGAACATGAGCGCTGCACCTTTTTTCAGGTTCGGCGCGATCTCGTTCTTATATACCGAAGCTTGCGTTTCATCCGGCATCAAGATTTGAACTACGTCTGCACGGCTTGTCGCTTCCGCAACTGACATAACTTCAAAGCCGTCGTTGCGCGCTTTATCCGCGGACTTACCTTCGCGAAGTCCGATTACAACTTGAAGACCGCTGTCGCGCAAGTTCTGAGCTTGAGCGTGGCCTTGGCTTCCGTAACCGATAACGGCGATTGTTTTCCCCTGCAATACACTTAAATCTGCGTCTTTTTCATAGTACATTGTAACTGCCATACGTATGAGTCCTCCTCTTTCTTCCTTATCATAGTATAATCTGTTATCCCCGAATGAAGCGGGTATTTCAAGGGACAATTCCTGTTTAATGTTCATCCGTTCACTGCTTGTCCCCTGAGAGACCCCCTCATTCGGGGGCAAAGCGGCGGAGGTGCGGCCGCTATAGGCGAGCCGCGCGCTACCCTGTTTCTTCATATTAAAGTGTGCCTCTGTTCCTCATTATCCGTTAACTTGGCCGCGAATCAAGGCCGTTACGCCAGTACGGCTAATTTCTCGTATGCCATACGGCTTCAAGAGTTCAACCATCGCTTCAATCTTCTCCGAATCTCCGACCACTTGAACCATAAGCGTGTTCGGACCGATATCGACAACCGATGCGCGGAATGTCTCGACGACTCCTAGAACTTCTGGACGTTCGTGCGCCTCAGCCTTCACTTTAATGAGCGCCAGCTCGCGGGAAACCATCGGCTGCTTGCTCAAATTCACTACTTTAATGACATCGATAATCTTGTACAGCTGCTTCTCGATCTGCTCCAACAGATGGTCGTCTCCAGTCGTGACAATGACCATGCGGGAAAGTCCTTCTTCCTCCGAAGCGCCGACGGTGATGCTCTCGATATTAAATCCACGGCGTCCGAACAATCCGGAAACGCGCTGCAACACGCCAGGTTGATCGTTAACGATGACGGCTATCGTATGCTTCGTCGTACTCATCATTCACTTTCCCCCAGTATCATTTGGTCAATCGTGCAGCCTTGCGTAACCATTGGATACACGTTCTCATGCTTGCGGACGACAAACTCCACCACAGCTGGCCCCGGCGTATTCAACGCCTCCTGCCATGCTTGCTCCGCTTCTTCCTTCGTCGTCGCTCTAAAGCCGCGAACACCGTAAGCTTCAGCCAATTTCACGAAATCCGGACTGCCAGCCAAATCGATATGGCTGTAGCGGTTGTCATAAATAAGCTCCTGCCACTGACGAACCATACCAAGCACGCGGTTATTAATGATAGCCACTTTGACCGGAATGTTATTGATGGCGCAAATTGCTAGCTCTTGCGCACACATCTGCATGCCGCCGTCCCCATTAATGGAGACGACCGTGCGATCCGGGTAGGCCATCTGCGCCCCAATGGCAGATGGGAATCCGAAGCCCATCGTGCCAAGTCCGCCTGAAGTGATCCAAGAACGCGGATGGTTGAAGCGATAATATTGCGCAGCCCACATTTGGTGTTGTCCGACGTCTGTCGTTACGATAGCATCTCCATGCGTCGTATCATTAATCATTTGAATGACCCATTGCGGCTTCAATTCTTCATCGGAATCAACGAAGGTCAGTGGCTTCTCTTCTTTCCACTGCATAATTTGCGCGCGCCATGCATCTGCTTTATCCGAGCGCTTAACCGTCGCATTAGCTAACTGAAGTGTCGAGCGAATATCGCCCACGATTGGAACGTCTGTCGGAACATTTTTCCCAATCTCCGCCGGGTCGATATCAATGTGCACAATCTTAGCTTTTGGTGCAAAGCCATCAAGCTTCATCGTCACGCGGTCGTCGAAACGGGCCCCGATATTGATGAGCAAATCCGCTTGCTGAATTGCCATGTTCGCCGTAAATGTTCCGTGCATACCCGGCATACCCATCCATAAATCATGACCGCTAGGGAAACCGCCAAGTCCGAGCAGTGTCGTTGTGACCGGAATTTGCGCCTTCGTAGCGAAGTCGTACAATTCTTCGTGTGCTCCCGAGTGAATAACGCCTGCTCCAGCCAAGATGACCGGGGCTTGTGCCTCTTCAATTGCCTTCAGCATCTTATCCACTTGGTATTTATTCGGTTGAACCGTCGGATTGTAACCGCGAATGTTTACACTCGTTACTGGAGTAAACATCGACTTAGCTGCCGATACATCCTTCGGAATATCGATAAGAACGGGTCCTTTGCGTCCAGTATTGGCAATGTGGAACGCCTCATGAATGACGCGAGGCAAATCTTCAACATTGCGAACCAAATAGCTGTGCTTCGTTACTGGCAACGTAATGCCTGTAATGTCCGCTTCTTGGAACGCATCCGTCCCGATGAAATTCGTAGCAACGTTCCCTGTAATGACTACCAGCGGAACGGAGTCCATATATGCCGTTGCGATTCCTGTAACCAGGTTCGTTGCACCAGGACCCGAAGTTGCGATGCAGACACCTACTTTGCCGCTTGCACGGGCGTAACCGTCCGCTGCATGAATTGCTCCTTGCTCGTGTCGAGTCAGGACGTGATGGAAATCCTCGCGGCCGTGCATAGCGTCGTAGATGTAGAGCACCGCGCCGCCCGGATAGCCGAACACGCACTCCACACCTTCCAACAACAAGCTGCGAAGCAACATTTCTGAGCCTGTAATTACTTCAGGCTTCATCCAATTTTGTCTTAATTCATCTGTCGATCGCATTGTCGTGCGATGTGAGCTCATAAGCCATCCTCCTTACGCATCCTTGTTGGTTTCCAATTCGGGCTCTAGGTTCAACATGAAGGTGTCTTGCCTGGCCAGGCATATTTAAAGCGGTTGTTCAAAAAGTGACCTCTTTGAACACGCACTTATAACAAAAAAACCTTCCATCCCCGCAGCTTGCCCGCTGCTTAAGGGACGAAAGGTTGTTCTTCCGTGGTACCACCCGTGTTCATTCCACATCTCGCGATATGAAATCTCAGCGAGTACGCGTACGTCACGTGACATACATTTCAAATACGCATACTCTGGACGCCTAACGCGCGCCTGACGTTTCCCCCTACTCACATGGCCATAATGAAATTATCCATTCATCAAAGCCATCTGTTCAGGAGAACAGCTCCGAGGTGAGCTCGCATCTAAGGGATTAAGGCGCCGGTTTCAGCTAACTTCCGATCGCTCTCTGTTCATAAGGGCCCTTAACACTTCGTCCTCTTCATAGCCGTTGGTATTATGTGTCAGTCTCTTTCAAATGTTTAGAAACATTATATTCCTACACCTATCAGGAGTCAATAGGGCAATTTCAAATTATTTTGTGCCACGACAAATTGTCCACCTTTCCACCCTGAGAGGACATTTGTATAAAATTCGAACCATCGCAGCAAGGGATAGACGCTGTATGCAGTTGCATCTAACTTTGCTTTGTTAATTTATTTAATCAATCCATTCATGTATTTTTTGTAAATCCCCTTCCTGTTGAGTTCTACTCTTCTAATCGAGCCGACGGTCGCCATGTTACAATCCGTATCAAAACCTCCCAATACAGCTTCGTAATCCCACGTTCGAAGTCACCTTTGGAATAGATTAGAGCGGCAGCAACTAGCGCGGAATTGTTGTTCGTGTGCACTTACGGATAATGTTCGAATGCTTGCCACACTTGCTCTTCCAGCTCCACCTCATTACGGGCTCCGCGTGCGATGTCCATCGCCTGTTCAATATCAATGTCAAGCGGCAAGTGGCCGGAATCTGCTTAGACCGATGCGAACGATACGTTCCGTATCTATTTCTACAAAGGTAACCGAACACATGGCCGCGACGAACCGAACATGGCTCCCAGTTCGCCTCTTCTAGCCGACCAAGCCTGTGCGCTCAACGCTCTCGACGAATTACTTCTGTGCGAACAAATACAGCACGAACATAGGCAACATGACGAGCAGCGTTCCTGTATTCATTAAAAGAGACACATAAGACGGTTCCTCCGTAACCCAGCGCGCGGAGCTCGGCAAGAGCGCCAGCATTCACACATAAGCTGCCTCCTCCAATTCTTTTGGCAGTCCGCGAAAAAATTGACGAAAAATAAAGATATACAGTCCATTCTTCATGTCCATCGCAAACGCAGATGAGAGGAAGAACGGCCAATAGCTTTCGAGCAAGTTTACTCCTT
Organism: Paenibacillus sp. MER TA 81-3; assembly: GCF_023713585.1. NCBI lineage: Bacteria > Bacillati > Bacillota > Bacilli > Caryophanales > Paenibacillaceae > Paenibacillus > Paenibacillus sp. MER TA 81-3. Next base: position 410,623 of record NZ_JAMAWB010000004.1, on the reverse strand, counting down.
TTTTCCCCGTAAACCATTCGTATAGTCCAAATACGTCAAAAAAACGGAAATGCAAATACGTTGGAATCATAATCGTCTGCGGCGGAATGACAATTGTAAAAATGACGAGTTCGAACATGATGCCCTGCCCCTTGAACTTCAAACGCGCAAAGCCATAGCCTGACTCGGTCACCTTCAGCTTGCCAAAACTGAATTGGAGCGACTTCCAGAGCGGCACCACCATAAGCAGAAGAAATCCGATTAGCCATGGTGAAATGAAGAGCCAGCCAAACATGGCCTTCCGCCGTTCCTGAGACCTGCTCCGCCGAAATAATGCTGACTTCAGCCACTGATGTTGCACGATATAAGCGGTCCCGACTTTCCGTTCCGATATATTTCATTCACCTGTTTGTACGCATCCGCCGCTTCATCGAGCCACTCCTCGTAGCGATTGGCGTAGAACCCGTCGAACTCTGTCTCCCGCAGCGCCTCCGTGTTGGACTCCATCCAGCTGAAAAAGACATTTGATCCGGTTTCGAGCGCTTGCAGCAGACGCAGGTTAACATCCTGCTCTTCCATGCTGTTGAACGCCTCGCCCGCGTACGGCAAGAGCCCGTGGATGACCATCGCATAGAATGGAACCGAGTCATCCGTCAGATTGAACTGGTTGCTGCTCAGCGGAACACGCGTCAATTGTGCCGCATAAGGCAGCGTATAGGCGTTGCCGCCCTGCAGCATTACGTGCCTCTGCTGCGCCGCGGTATCCAGCGCCTCTTGAACATATGCGATCGATTGCTGCCGCAGCAATGGCTCCTCCAATCGTGTTTCATCGGAATCACCGATTGTTCACACCCCCATATGATAACAGCAACGAATATTTTCAGGGGGATGAACATGATTCGACTTCGCCGTCCCAAAAGTGATGACGAATCCATTTGGTTAATTATTCGGTCGGAGCTCCTTCCGCGTTCGCACTTAACATGGGACCCTGAACAAGTGCATAAAGAGCTTCCTAAGCGGTTAAAAGGCATCACCTATGTAGCCACCAACCGCGTTCATCAGACGGTCGGCTTCGTTCACCTGCTTGTACAACACCAGACTCTCGTTATCGATATGCTCGCGGTCTCCCGTCAAGCGCAAAGCAAAGGATACGGACGACAGCTTCTTAGTCGGGCAGAACATTATGGACGCACACATCGCTGCGGAATGTCCCGCATGCTTGTCGATTACGGCAACCGTGAGGCCGAACGATTCTATGAGCGCAACGGCTATCGGTTAACCCGATACGTGCCTGAGGTTATCTGTCATGAGATGGAGAAAACATTATCTCCATACAAAGAAGCCTGAGGATGATCCTCAGGCTTCTTTCCTCTCTTCTCTCATGCCCTCTGCGGCTAACTCTGTCTCATTACCGATAAAAAGAGCCGTATGGAGATCCATATCCTCCGTAGCCCCCGTATCCAGAACCTCCAAAACCTCCAAAGCCAAATGGACTCGTGCCGATGGCCAACAAATCAAACAACACCAACGGTATAATGGCCTTGGTCTGAACCTTCTTGCCTTTCGGTTGTTCCAGCACCAGCCGGTTGCCGGAAAGGCGAACCAGCTTTCCCGTCACAACTTTGCCGCTCTTATGAACCGCGTAGATGCGCTGGCCTACCAGTTTTTTCGCTTGTGCTTTAGTAACACCCCGCATGTCAACCCCTCCTTCATGGTGGTTACAATACAAGGTATGTGCGTGATTGACAGGCTGCTTGTATAAAGGCCTTGCCATAGCAAAATCTGTGCTAGAGTTTGTTATGTAAACTAGATTGCAAGGAACCAAGCAATCATACGTCATAAATCTTTGCGTTTCATCCATTGCCAGCAAATAGCTAGCAGCCCAGTTGAATAAGGAAACGGCAATACCAACACGCCGATTCGACCGAGCACAGAATACTCCTCGTAATTCATCAGCATGTCCATTGTCGGAAACGCCGGTGGCAGCACCCATGTCATCCATTGTATGCTGGGAGGAAGGATGTCTACGAGCTTGCCCTGAGAGAATGATATCGCAAGCATCGCCAAAATGCCGCCAATAGCATAACTCATCTTCATTACCAATCTAGAATTAAATAAAGCGGCTATCGCTATCCCTAATATTGCTAGACTTAAATGGGCGACAAAACCGACGGTCACATGCTCCCAAGTTGCAGGCTCGTCAAATTTATCAAAAACAATCGGATAGAGTATAGAACATAAAGCTAACAATGCGGTCAATAGAAAAACCGAGCATAGAACTCCCACATAGTATTTCTTCGCGCTGCCCAAGCGCAAAATTGTAATTTGCTCTTGCACCCGTTCTTGTGATGCAAAGAAACTGTAGGCGAGCCACGAGGAAATTAGAAGCAATAGCATAGACGTTGCCGCATAGCTTCCCATGATCGGATTCGGAGCATACGTATAAAATAGACATAGGCATATCAAAAAAGTAAACAAAGAAGGAATATATCGATACGATCTGCTGAAATCACGTGTTAAATAACAGATTAATTGCCTGAACATGACGATTGGCCCCTCTCCCGCCCCACGTCCGAATCCCGCAGCGGCTGTGCCCTATCGGCAGCATGCAACGCAATAATCGACCCATTTCTCTCCAATATGGCGCGCAGCGCACCATCGGAATGCTCCGATTGGATATGTAAGCGATGTGTATGTTTGTTGCTTTCTAGTTCCACCACACCGGCAAGCCGCTTCACTTCGCTTACCTGCTCTCTATTTCGCAGCTTGAACTCGATTAGAATGCAGCCAGTCTCACGCTGCTCTATCAATTTGTCCGCAACAATCTTTCCATGCTGCAGCACCATGACTCGATCGGCAAGCTCGTCCAACAATCGTTGTTCATGACACGTCAAAATGATAGTCAGCCCTTGCTGCTTCAATTGCTGCAGCAATTGAACGAGCTCGGTCTGCGAAGCAGCATCTAGCCCGGATAGAGGCTCATCCAATACTAGCAGGTCTGGTGGGCAGAGCACCGCCTGCATGAGGTTGACCTTCTGCATCATCCCTTTGGAAAAGGTGTGGATGCGCCGATGCGCAGCCTCTTCCAATTCGAACATCGTCAGCAACTGTGACAATCTCGCAAGTACTTCATCATCGGACATGCCTTGAATCTTCCCCATGGAATATAAATATTCATGGGGAGTCTGACGCAAGCGCGGAAATCGTTCGGGAGCGAATCCGATGTTCAGCTTCCCGTGAGGTCCCCTCCTTATTTCTCCGCCGGAAGGAAGGGATAAGCCTGAAATAATGCGTAATAACGTGCTCTTCCCCGATCCGTTGGCCCCGTTCACGGCGACCGTGTGTCTCGCCAGCAGCGAGAAGGATATATCCTCGAGAACAATTGTTGTACCGTAGCGCTTGCTCACGTGATTGAGCTGGATGATTTTGTTCATCTGTCATCCTCCATTTGTATGATGCCACGTCTCACTAGCTGTCATTCACTATCATTTATTCTTCTTCGTTATAGAATACTTTATAGTAGTGCATGCCGCGATCTTCGTCATACCCCTTCTCCACATACGGAAAGCTCTCGTTCTTGAGCTTCAGCTCCACGCCCGTATCCGTGCGAATGTTGTTCTTGTGCGTGCGCTTCGCCCGCTTGAGCGCCACCTGCGAAATCGGAATGTCATTCAACGGAGGGAGCTCGTTCGCTTCCTCATACGTTTCCTTATAGGTTCTGAAAATAGGAGCGATATCCGGATGCGCGATTACTTCTTCGGTGAACGCTTCCTCTTCGAATTGCTCGTGCTTCGCGAAGTAATCGATCGTACTGTTGATGAACTGCAGCTTCTCTTTCTTCTCCGGGCGCTCTTCGGCAGCCGGGGCGATCACATCGTCATAGAATTGGGTGCACATTTCGATAACCTTGTCCGTCAAATAATGCTCGTCCTCCAGCAGCTTCACGTTCAGGAAATCCTCCAGCCAAAATAGTGCCGCCTCGCCTTGCTTCCCGGAAGAGGTGTCCACGACGCCTACCGAGTAGCCGGCATCAGCCTGCACGTTCAGGATGAGACAGCCTTTGTCCAATTTGCGCACGTTAACGCCTTCTTCCACCCGCACGCCGAGACGTTCTATCTCAGGCTCATCCACCTGCAGGAACACGTCCTTGTTCTCCGACTTAAAGATGCCTAACGCATCGATGCTGAAGTTGTTATACAAAATATTGTTAAGGTGAACGACATACAGCTCCCCCGGCTTGATCTGCGGATGGCCGGACACGGCATAGAGGTGATTCAAGATGTGCACCGATTGCTCATGGAACGCATCCGCCTTCTGAAAAATGCGCCCCGCATAAGTGTACACTTCGTTCATCGCGAGCTCAGACTCATGCTGGAATCGATAGGTTCCCTCGAATTTAAAGCTTGACAAAAAATATTTCAACAACGTATCCCGTACATCCTCGTTCGGAACGTCGTATAAGGTTTGCGAAATTCGGACGCCTTCATCTTGGGATGGACTTCCCACTCGATGGACGATCATCCGGTGAATTTCCGCTTTTGACAAATCTATCATGCTTTCACTCTCTCTTTCATAAAGTCACGTTCTTCTATTGTAGCGAAAAAAAGAGAGAATGTGAAAGCCAACATTCACCTGATTGTTTTGATAGATATCACGATGCGCTCAGGGCACTGCATGCTAAAAATAGGATACTTTCGGGCGTGAGGTATAATATTACGGCCTTTGTGGCTAATTTATAACTATAAGGAGGTGAACAACCATGGCAAAAGACGTATTATGCGAAGTGAACTCCTGCAAATATTGGGCTGCCGGCAACAAATGCGCCGCATCCTCGATTTATGTCGTTAACAATCGCGGCAAACAGGCACATGATTCCGGAGATACCGACTGTAAAACGTTTGAACCGAAGCTGTAACTCGTGCAGGGCGACCTTACCCGTCGCCCTCGCTTGCTTCCGTCATTGATAATTATTATCATCGAGTTGTCAAAATATACTTCCCTGCGCTTATGAATTACGGAACACCCTGTTCCGATAACGCTTTGTACGCTTCTTGTATGTGCCCGACGTTGAAATAGAGGACAGAGCTCGGATCATCGAACTCTGGGCTTTCTGGTACGCTCAACAGGATGGATCCCCCCATTATCATACCAAGCTGGACCTTATGAGCGCTTATATTAGCATCTTCCAGTTTACCTTCGCCAAGGAACGCTAGTAAATCCTCCTCTTGTGGAGGTATGTAACATATTTCCTGATCGTTCGTCGTCAACCAGCATTTATAATAGGTTTATGACTTCATAGAAAGGGCGTAATAAACAAATGATCGTAAGCCAATCACCATCCTCGCAACCCGAGACGAAGCATTGCCGGGAATCGCGCGTGTTTAAGACCGGACGCGTCTTCCCGAACGATGTCAACAATCATGAGACGTTGTTCGGCGGCAAGCTGATGAGCCTCATCGACGAGACGGCATCCATATCCGCCATGCGCCACTGCCGCTGCAACGTTGTCACGGCGTCTACAGACTCCGTTGACTTCCTGCGTCCCATCCGTCCGACCGATTCGGTCTGTCTGGAGTCGTTCGTCACTTGGACGGGCAAGACGAGCATCGAAGTGTTCGTCAAGGTCATATCCGAGCATTTATATACTGGCGAGCGCGCCGTTGCCGCGACCTCCTTCCTTACCTTCGTGGCCCGCAAGGAAGACGGTGCACCTGCCATCGTACCGCAAGTCATACCGGATACAGACGAAGAGAAGCTGCTGCACGAATCCGCTCCCGAGCGGTCCCAGCTGCGCAAATTACGGCGCGTCGCAAGCAAGAACTTGGCGGACAAGCTGACAACGCGCAAGTATTGGGAATAAACGTACAATTTCCATCTCATTTAGGGCAGGCATAATCCTTTTAATGATGGTCCAGCTGATTGAGAACATAAAGTGAAATAAATCAGTTAAGCTAAGCCGGAGGCGCTGCCTCCGGTCACCTATGCGTATAATAAATATGCCTCTCCCCGAAGGAAGACTGTGTCCAATTTACTTCCTTTGCTTCACTCTCCCCTTTCATCAGAAAATTGTGAAAATCCAGAAAATTCATCAGAAAGTTTATGTTCAGAAAACATATCACTAGAAGGTTCGTTAGAAAATTCAACCACAAATGGGTTATCTATAGAAGGCCTATCATTAAAGTGTTTACCACTTGAAGGCTTGTCGTTAGAAGGCTTACCGTTAGGAGGTAATTGTTCAGGAGGTTTATCATTAGGAGCTTTATCATTAGGAGCTTTATCACTAGGATCTTTATCATTAGTGCTTTATCATTAGTGCTTTATCATTAGTGCTTTATCATTAGGAGCCTTATCGCTAGAAGGTTTATCCCAGGGAACTTATCCTCAGAAAACTTGTCTTTAGAAAGATTTATCGCTAAGCCCTGCCATCTTTGCCCTTCACAAGTGGTTATTATCTGTTTCTGAGCGGGAGGGAGGATGGAGCAAGACACTGCTAAATGAGGTCCCACCTCTCAGCAACCTGCCAACAGTAGAACACCGCATATGCCCCAGTTTCAAACACAGCTTACGATCCGGCTGCCATGCTTTAAGACAACTGCATCCTATCCTCTATACACAACAATTATGCGAAATCGAGTAGGAGGCTACCCATTAACTGAGTAGCCGACCTCTCACACCACCGTACGTACCGTTCGGTATACGGCGGTTCAACCGCATAAGTGCAATTTACGTAGACGCTCGTACTGTGCAGGAAAATCATAATATCCTGCCTGTACGAGCTTTTCGTTTGTTATGGAACGAGACAGCACAGGACTTCCGGCGATACGCCAGTACCCAAGACGGGAATTTCCCCACTGGTAAGCCTGCCATTCTGGTATCCCCAGCTTGCGCAGGTTTTGTACTTTTGTTCGCGGCTTCTTCCATTGTTTCCAGATGTACATCCTCAGTCGTCTTCGCAGCCATTCGCTCCAGCTTTGCAATATCCGTTTCATATCGGCTACATAGTAGTAGCCAATCCATCCCCGGATGTAGACTTTCACTTTCTCCATGACTTGGCGGACATTCCTGCCCTGACTCCGGCTCGTTAGTTCTTTCAGCCTTTTCTTTGCTTTTGCGAGGGATTGCCCATGGACGCGAATGTACACGCCGCTTCTGTTCTTTCCCAAGGCAAAGCCAAGGAATTTGAAATGTTTCTGGGCTACTACGCTGACTACCTTGCTTTTCTGCGTATTCATCTGGAGTTTCAGTTTGTTCTCCAAGTACTTCCGGCACGACTCCAGAAGCCGTATCACTGCCCGTTTGCTTTTGGCCAGCACCACAATGTCATCTGCATAGCGGATGACATTGACCCCCCGGCTTTTCATCTCCTGATCGAATTCGTTCAGATAGATGTTGGCGAGCAGTGGCGACAGAGGACCTCCCTGGGGTGAACCCTCTTTCGTTTCGCGGCGTACCCCGTTTTCCATGACTCCGCTTCTCAGGTACTTTTTGATCAGGTCGGTTACGCGCTTGTCCTGGATTTGTTTGCGCAAAAGATTCATAAGCAGCTCATGGTTCAGCGTGTCGAAGTATTTCGAGAGGTCGATTTCTACCGCGTGTCCGTAGCCCTGCTGCGCATAGTCTTTCACCTTGCGGATGGCCTGCTGTGCGCTCCACCCTGGGCGGTAGCCGTAGCTTCCCTCTGAAAAGAGCCGCTCAAACAGCGGCTGTAACTGCTGGGCAATCGCCTGCTGAATCACTCGGTCCACGACCGTGGGTATACCGAGCTTCCGTACTCCACTCCATCTGGTTTGGGAATTCCCTTGCGCCGTACCGGGCTTGGCCTGTACCGGCCTTCCCGGATATTTTGCAAAAGTTCGTCTCTATGTTCCTGCAGCCATGGTAGCGCATCCTCTACGGTCATTCCGTCGATTCCCGGTGCTCCATGGTTGCTTTTGACCTGCTTGTAAGCTCTGTTCATATTGTCTCTGTCCAGAATCTGCTCCAGCAGGTCCGTTGCACCGCCTCTTTCTCTACGTTCCCGAATGCCGGCGCTCCGCACTCCCGCATGCTCTTTGCGTTCCACGCTATCCCTTTGCGGGCAGTCCTTTCGGTATTCTGCTTTCATTGCGCCGACTCCCTTCCTGTATGTATTCGAGACTTACGACTGTTCGGCCCTTCCCGAAAAAAAAACTTCCCGGTACTATGGCTTCTGCTGACTTCTCACAACAAGCTTTACTCCGTTTTTCGGATTTTTTTTAACCTACTTGACGTCTGTGAGATCTCCCCGGGTAAGAGCGATAACCTTCCCCTCATCTATCTGCCACATTTACATGATGGGATTCGGGCAGTATTGGACTTTGCTTTGTTAAGCAAGCTCGTCCGTCCCGCTATGCCTTGTATGTGATTTCTGTTCGTCAGACCGAGGGTTTGCCTCCGGCTTCCTTCAGATTCCGCCTCGCGGCGGACACCCTTGCCTTTGGCTAACAGTTCCTACTGCCAAGCCTGTAGCGGACTTTCACCGCCAAGTTATCGCCCATGCCGGGCGCACTTAAAAAAGCAGCGCATTCGAAGAGCTTCGAATGCGCTGCTTTATATACCGTCATCGCTTACGCGTTAACTTTTTCTTTTGCAACTGCTGCCAAGGAGTTGAACGCGTTGATGTCGTTCACTGCCAATTCAGCCAGCATTTTGCGGTTGATGTCTACACCAGCCAATTTCAAGCCGTGCATCATCTTGTTGTAGGACATGCCGTTCATGCGAGCTGCTGCATTGATACGAACGATCCACAATCTGCGGAAGTCGCGCTTCTTATTGCGGCGATCACGATATGCATAAAGCAAGGATTTCATCACTTGCTCATTCGCTGTTCTAAAAATACGGTGTTTAGAACCGAAGTAACCTTTTGCTAATTTCAATACTTTCTTATGACGACGACGTGTCGTAAATCCGCCTTTTACTCGTGCCATTTCTTGTTAACCTCCCAATCGAATTCATGTATCCGTAAAATTGCTTATTTCAAATTAGCTAATTGCTGCTTCATACGACGAACGTCGCCAGCTGCCATAACCGGGCTTGTTGCAAGAACGCGCTTCGTACGGTTTGATTTGTGGGAAAGCAAGTGGTTGCGGTACGCTTTGTAGCGGCGAACCTTACCTGTACCTGTAATTTTGAAGCGGCCTTTCAAGCTGCTGTGCGTTTTCATTTTAGGCATAATCATTTCCTCCTCAAGTTCGGTAATTCCATCCGCCGCCTATACCCTGCGCGGCGGGCATCGCTTAGTTGCTGGTGGTGTTCGGCGCCAGTATCATAATCATACTGCGGCCTTCCAACTTCGCTGCACGCTCTACATTACAAAGCTCTTTCGCTTCCTCCAGAACACGATCCAATACCTTCTTGCCGATGGCAGAATGCGCGATCTCACGTCCACGGAAACGAACGGAGCATTTTACTTTATCGCCTTCACGCAAAAACTTCAAGACGTTACGCAGTTTCGTCTGAAAATCATGCTCGTCGATATTCGCACGGAACCATACTTCCTTGATGTCCACCGTTTTCTGGTTCTTGCGTGCTTCTTTCTCTTTCTTCTGTGTCTCGTAACGGAACTTACCGTAGTCCATAATACGACATACAGGCGGTTTCGCCTGCGGAGCCACGTTAACCAAGTCCAAGTTCGCGTCAAACGCCATTTGCAGCGCCTCGCGGAACGGTTTAATACCAATCTGCTCGCCTTCTGCACCGACTAAACGAACTTCCTTCGCACGAATTTCCTCGTTAATCATATGATCCTTGCTAATGGTGTGCCACCTCCATATTCGAATTCCCTATCTGCTTATGTTGAGCAAAAGAGGGATGTAAGCTCCGAAAAGAGCCCACATCCCTCACATAGACATTAATCATTCATGTGAAACACTGCCATGCAGTAATAGTCTAGGAACCAGCCAACCTACGTCAGTCAGGTGAGAAGCGGGCGCTTCTTCTTTTTAAAAATCAATATGCAATTAACATACCCAAGTAATATATCACGGCATTGAAACAATGTCAAGAAAATAATTAAATGTGCCTTGATGCCTCAACATTCCTCACACCTGCTTGCCCTGCATCTCTTCGAGACGCACGACGCGCGTATGTTCCGTGTGGCTCCACACTTTGTTGTTCTGTGTAAAAAATGCATAGAACGTAATCGGCCACCAGGAGAGCAAATACAGTGGGAATGTAATTAGCGATGCGTATATGCGCCAAGACTTCACGCCTTCCAAGATGAGCGCCAGAACAAAGGCCGCGCACGACAGCACGAGTGATACAACAGGCACCCACGCCGGCAAGTACTGGAAGAAGGTTGCAACGTTCGGCCCATCAAAGAAGGCCGCGTCCGCCCACATAAACGCTGTCATCAGGAACGTCACCAATACGGTATACACGGTAATCGTGTAGAGTGCCATGTCGAACTTAGCCATATTTCGTTCCTTGATACTCCGCCACAAGAGCGGAAAGAAGTAACGGCGCGCCACCGTAAAGTGGCCTTGCATCCAACGCAGTCGCTGACGAGCGGAAGCTTTGAAGGTCAATGGCTTCTCATCGAATACGCGCGCGTTGTAATTAAGCACCGGATTGACTCCATTCATAACGCAGCGAGCGGTAAATTCCAAGTCCTCTACCAAGCTCGTCGCGCCCCAGCCCATTTCTTTCAGCAGGTTGCTTTCAAAGCACATTCCCGTGCCGCCCAAGAAATTGGCCATGTTCAAGTTTTTGCGGGACAACTGCCACAAACGGTTGCAATACCAGTAGGTAACGCCATATGCGGCTGTAATCCAGGAATCCTCTGGATTCTTCGTATCGATATATCCTTGAATAACGCGTGCCCCGGAACAGAGATCGTTGTTCATTTCCCGCAGGAAATCAGTGCTGACCAGGTTGTCCGCATCCAACATAACGATCCCATCGTATTGGCGCGGCATTTCCCACAGGTTCTTCAGCATCCATTCAATCGCATAGCCTTTCCCGCGCTGATGTGGATTATGACGTTCACAAGCGTATACGCCGTGCTCCCTTACGATGTCAGCCGTGCTGTCGGAACAGTTATCACAAATGACGAAAACGTCGTACATCTCTCTCGGGTAATCCAACGTCTTCAGATTTTCGACTAACGCTCCAATGACCGCTTCCTCGTTATGTGCAGCCACGATGACCGCAAACGATTTCTGCGGGTCATATACTTTACGTTCTTTCTTGCGGTAGATGCCGAACAGCGACAAGGTAAACTGGTACACCCCAATCGCGGCCAATAGCACCTGCAGGCCGATAAATAAATTATCCACCATGTTTGGTGTCCCCCTTTTAATAACCCTTGATTTGTTGCTTTGAACTGCGAGCATGCATTTTATATATGTGAGCATGCTCATCTATCTATATTTGTTTACCCCGCTGAAGACGGTCGATAACGATTTTCTAATGTTTGCCTTGGTTTGTCAAAACCTTTTATTGGCTTTCAATCGCCAATTGCTACATTATCGCTTGAGTTCGATAGCGAAGTCGCGGTCGCTCGTGCTTTCCCGCGGGGTTTGTTTTATTTTCATCCAAATACTAAAAAATTATGGCTTTGGACCCCCTTTTCGTCAAAAGTCGATGTTCTTGTTGAACCATGACGTATAGATAATGCAGTTTCATCCGTTAGAGTCTAGCTTACCCTATACTGTTACAACGCAGCACTTACGCAAAAGGTTGCAAATCCAATACTTAATTTTTTTTAATAAAAGACTGGTCTGTATATATCTACCATCTGTTAACCATTTATTCCATGATTGAAACGCTTGATGCGCTTTACCCGCTAATGGAGTTAAAACACCTCCATAACAGCATTTCCAAAGATGCGAATCGGTAGAACTTCTAATACAAATCAAAGTGTATGACTAGAAGCGATAAGAGGAATGCGCCTGGTCTGCGCGTAATGGACGCCTACGAGTCCGAGTAGCTCACGGACAAGAGTCGGCCGAAACCGGTCCAATTGCTTGTGGATGAAATGTGGATTGAAATGTGGATTGGAAAGGGCTAACCCACATCCGGGGTAGGAAGCAAAAGGAACGCTTCCCGTTCGCAAGACGTCCGGTTCCAAGCGAATGTGCGGCTGTGACTCCGGAGCGATAATCTTGAGAGCGGTGCGCTCCCCCGGATCAGTGAAAGATTCGAAGTAATCGGCCAATCGTTTGAGCGTTCATGCCACTCCGTCCATTTCAGGCCAGTACATGTCGGTAAATAACGCAATCCGCGTCATACAACCTCCCTGAACGATTTTGAGCCATATAATACTTAGGATAGAATAGGAATATATAATTGAAATCAGCCGTATTAAAAAATATGATGAAGATGCCGGCGACTTCCGCAGGGCTTCAGAGAAAATTCACAAATTCATCATCTTCTGTTAATGTTACGTTGTTACGATTAAATCATAATCTACCGCATAACGGAGGGAACGACTATGACCCGTGTTATCGCGTGGCTTGGGCATCGTGAGCGTCAATTGTTCTTTTGGATAAATCAACGACTGCACCATCGCACCATGAATATTTTCCTGTATACGATGACTCATCTCGGCGGGGCTACCTTCACCATTGCGTTTACCATTCTGCTCGCTCTGTTAGCGCCTGCTCCATGGGCACGGGTCGGCTGGCAGTGCTTGGTCGCATTAGCCCTGAGTCACATACCGGTCGCTTTGATTAAAAAATGGTACCCGCGCGTACGGCCCCATTTGGCGTTGCCGGATATTCGTACCTTCCGCAAGCCGCTTGTGGACCATTCATTCCCGTCTGGGCATACGACCGCCATATTTTCTGTCATCATACCGCTTATTATCGCGAACCCGACATTAGCTTGGGCACTGCTTCCGGTTGCGGCTATCGTGGCGTTATCCCGCATGTATCTGGGGCTTCATTACCCTTCCGACTGCTTGGCGGGAGCCTTGATTGGGACAGGGGCCGCCATCAGCACCGTAACGCTGTGGACCTGAGAAACAAGTTGACACCGGCAGGCAGTAATGTGAGTATTGATGGATAACGTTTCAATAGAAACTTCATAAATTTTCATAAAAAAGTAAAAGGGTGACTACCATGCAACAAGCTGTGACATTGACGCTTCCTTCGGGTCCGTTCACACCCGGTTCCGACATGGAAGGCAAAAAGCGCATATTGTTGTTGTCGGAACGATTCGGGGCAGGTCACACCCAGGCTGCCCATGCTTTGGCTGTCAGCCTGAGAAAGCTGTCGCCGCAGCATGTGCAGACGCGCGTGATGGAATTAGGCAGCTTCTTAAATCCGAAGACGGCTCCTCTTATTATAGAAGCTTACCGCAAGACGGTAATCGTTCAACCGAAGCTGGTCGGATTCATGTATAAAACACAATATCACAAATCATTAAATCGTCTGACAACAATGGCGCTGCATCGGGTATTTTACACGCATGCGATGTCAGTGATGCGTCAATTGAAGCCGGATATGATCGTATGCACGCATCCGATTCCGAGCGCAGTCATTTCGCGTCTGCGCCGACTCGGGCTGGACGTCCCGCTGTGCACGCTCATAACGGATTATGATGCGCATGCGGCTTGGGTCAGCCCAGCTGTGAACCGTTATTTCGTCTCCACCCCGGAAGTCCAATCGAAGCTGGAGACACACGGTGTGGACAGCAGCTGTATCCAAGTGACCGGAATTCCGGTTCACCCCAAGTTCTGGGAGACGCATGACCGCAATACAAAGGCAGATATCCGCGAACGGTTCGGGTTGAAGGACATGCCGACTGTTATGGTAATGGGTGGCGGCTGGGGGGTCATGGATCCGAGCCAGACGACTGAGATCTTGACCAGATGGCGCAAAGACGTGCAGTTCATCTTCTGTATCGGCAACAATGAGAAGCTGCACCGACGTCTGCTGCAAAATCCGCGCTTCCAGCACGAGAATATTCATGTAATCGGCTATACACAGGAAGTCGATCAACTGATGGACATCTCCGATCTGCTCGTTACGAAGCCGGGAGGCATGACATGCACCGAAGCGCTAGCGAAGGGCATTCCGATGCTGTTCTATCAGCCGCTTCCAGGACAAGAGGAAGAGAACTGTCATTATTTCACGGAAAAAGGGTATGGTGAGCCCATCGAATCGTCTCATTCGGTAACGAAGTGGATGAATATGCTCGTCCATCAATATGATGAAGTAGCAGCACGCCGCCGCGAACACGAACAGAATGTGGCACGCTATCATCCGAAAGCATGCGCAGAGACGATTCTCCGCATGCTGCAGCAGGAGCCGGAGCAGGCAAATCCTGCTTTCTCTTTTTTTGAAGAGTAACGGAACGACAATGGAAAATGGATATGACAAAGAACACGCGGGAGCTGTGCAACAAGTTGAAACGCAGGCCCTCGTGTTCTTTTGTTGATCCTGTATAGTATGATACCGGTCGCTTAGCTTACGACAAAGAAGTGCGATAGTCATGAAGAGTCTGGGTGCCGATGAGCACCTCGACCCGATGAATGTTCATGCCTTTGTTAACGAATTTTTGCTCATACTCTGTCATGACATGCTCTTCATTAATACCGTCGCGGTGCAGATTCAGACTGATGTTGCGCATTTGCAAGCCCATCTGTGCAAATGAATTGAGCGAGAATTCAAAGAGCGTCTCTGAGTCCGTCTTCAGATGAATTTCACCCTTCTCGTTCAGTGCACGCTTATATTTCTCAACAAAGCGCGCATGTGTCAAACGGCGGCGGGCATGGCGATTTTTCGGCCATGGATCGCTGAAATTCAAATAGACCCGCTCAATCTCATCTTCAGCGAACATCTTCTCTAAAAACTCAATATTCGCACGCACCAGCTTCAAATTCGAGCGGGGCTCCACACCTTGCTCTTCCCATAACGAGTACGCTTTCGCGCAAGCGCGCGCAATTAACTCATCATACATATCCACGCCGATAAAGTTCACTTCCGGGTTGTTCAAGCTCATCTGGCTGACGAACTGCCCTTTCCCCATGCCAAGCTCCACATAAATCGGTCGGTCATTTCCGAACAATTCGCTCCATTTGCCTTTATATGTCTCCGGCTCCAGCACGGCGAGCTGGGATTGTTGCTCCAGCAGTTCCATAACCCCTCTTTTGCCACG
This sequence comes from Paenibacillus sp. MER TA 81-3, assembly GCF_023713585.1. NCBI lineage: Bacteria > Bacillati > Bacillota > Bacilli > Caryophanales > Paenibacillaceae > Paenibacillus > Paenibacillus sp. MER TA 81-3. The sequence goes on along the minus strand of NZ_JAMAWB010000004.1, from coordinate 395,524 downwards.
TAATCGCATGTGCTTTCCTCCAATGAATATGATCCAATCCCCTATTTTGAATGACAACTAGTAAAAAGTAAAGACTCTCGTTTTAAACAACCGTAAACTGAAAAAAGAATGCCAGCGTTGCCGCAGCATTCTTTCGTCATAATCGCGCATCGCTAATAGCGGATTCATGCAGCAATACGTGCATCCATCTGCTGTCGTCTATCTTCACAATCTGATCTGTCTGCGTACTATCGTTTAACACCCTTAATGTCGATTCACTCTGTACTATCGTTCCATACCATACTTGCGCAGAACGACCTCGTGCAGCTTGCGCATCGCCTCAGACTTAACCGAGGAATCCTCGTGGAATTTCTGCCCCGTCAGCGCCATTGCTTCCTTTACAGTCAACTCGATCGTAATCTTCTCTTCCCCTTGCGGAATGTGAAAGGCGGAGTTCATCATTCATCACCTCATTAATTAATGACAACGCGTGATTGGCTTGCCAATTAGCGAGAATGGTAGCTTTGACGTATGCTGAAAGCGTTTTATCACCTGCTTCAAATATAACATGAAATGCAAGGTGCTTCCAGCGGGTTTATTGGGACGTTCAACAATTAACACACCATACTAACAGCCGTATTCTTATAATGATGGTAGCGCATTCATTTGCGGCTGACATTCCATTACTTATTTGTGTTCTTACTGCTTGTCATGTTAATTGCCGTCGCGGCGCAGGATGTTCCTCATCGACTCCATCTTCTGCCAGCGAAGCGTAACCACCCACACCAGAACCTGCTGCGCAGAGCACAGAGCAATCGAGCAGTGAGCCGGTTACGATCAAAATTTTGTACCCTTGGGGAGAAGGGGCGTTTGAAGAACGTTATCGAGGCATTGAACAGTTGCTGCCCAACATCTCAAATTAGAACTGGTTGATTCCAGGCAGAGCTGGAGCCGCTGCAAGAATTGAATGCGCAGCAGGTTGTGCCGGACATTATTTTTGCCAACTGGGGACTGGATCCCTTAGTTGAACTGGATATGATTGAGCCCCTGGATGATTTAATCGCAAAGCATCAATACGATATCAATCAGCTTGATCCTTCGCTTGTCGCTTCCATCCGCGCCATGGATAAGGAAAAGGGAGAATTATGGGTGTCCCGATACAATACAGTCCGTACGGGATTTGCTATACCAAGGAAGTGTTCGACAATTCGGGATCGAATATCCTGCCGCTCAAATGACGTGGGACGAAGTAATCGAGTTGGCGAAGCAAATGACCGGGAACGAGACGGGATCCAGTATCGCGGCCTTGAAATGGGCCCTGGCCTAGCCTCGAGCGAAGTGACCGTGCCTCTGAGTCAGCTTGCTGTCAACTTGACCGATCCGGAAACAGGGAGGTGCTCATTACGCAAGAACCTGCCGTCACGAAATATTTGGAGCTGATGAAGCGCCTTTACAGCATACCGGGTATCTTCAATCCAGATCCGGCAGCCCGCAAAGATTATGAATTTCCAAAGAAAAATGTAGCGATGGTTATCTCATGGATCGAATTTCTTCGTTGGGGCGTAGGCGACCCCGAAGCCGCTGCAAATATGGAGGCGGCTCCGCTTCCGGTATGGCCGGATTTGCCAGAGGCGGCCCCTCCTGCTGGCAGCAACTTGCTTGTCATCAACAAATACAGCGGGCATAAGAACGATGCATTCAAAGTGTTAACTAAGTATTTGTCTAAAGAGCATCAAACGGAGCTGGCGAAAATTGGTGATGCGCCTCCTTTGTTCAACGACCCTGACGTCATCGGTCACTGAGTGCTGAAAGAGGAATCCGAAATAAAAATTAAAGAAGCACAGAACCAAAAGAAATGACCCGTGCATCCATGAACCGAAAGTGAGATAACGAGCCGACATTCGCGGCAGATGACAAGCAGCCCAATGCCGCTGCAGACTATAGGGCATTTAATATCCGTTGATGCAGCGCCCTGAGCACGTCCGTATCTTCGCTTTTACAGCGAGATCTGCTACAATGAAACCACAGTGTTCTTCACTCCTTCCTTGCAGTTGGAGCCAGATGAACCTGGAGCAGAACCTTAGATTGGAAGGGCTTGTGTGCCATTGAATGAACGAATGAACGAACAACCGCTTATCCCGGAACAATGGGGAGACAAGCGGTTCCATACATGGAATACCGAGATGCGGAACCACTTCGGAGAGAAAGTATTCAAGGTCATGCTGGATGCCGGCTTCACCTGCCCGAACCGGGACGGACGCATCGCCATCGGAGGCTGCACCTTCTGCAGCGCACGGGGGTCCGGCGATTTCGCAGGACGGCGCCGCGATGACTTGGTCACTCAGTTCAATACGATTCGCGACAAGCAGCACGAGAAATGGCCGAACGCCAAATATATCGGTTATTTCCAAGCGTATACGAATACGTATGCGCCGGTAGATACGCTGCGCGAATATTTCGAAGTTATATTGGAGCAGCCAGGTGTCGTCGGCTTATCCATTGCAACCCGTCCTGATTGCTTGCCAGACGATGTCGTCGAATATTTGGCCGAGCTGAATGAACGCACATATCTCTGGGTGGAGATGGGGCTGCAAACGATTCACGAATCGACGTCCCAGCTCATTAACCGGGCGCACGACACGGAATGTTACTTGCAGGCGGTGGAAAAGCTGCGCAAGCACAACATTCGCATCTGCACTCATATCATATACGGACTGCCGCAGGAATCGCATGAGATGATGCTGGAGACGGCTAAGGCGGTCGCACGCATGGACGTGCAGGGCATCAAGCTCCATCTGCTCCATCTGATGCGCAAGACGCCGATGGTCAAGCAATATGAAGCAGGATTGCTCCGCTTCCTTGACATGGACGAGTATGTGAAGCTAATCGTCGATTCACTTGAAATTCTTCCGCCGGAAATGATTGTGCACCGCGTCACAGGCGACGCGCCGCGCGACTTGATTATCGGTCCGATGTGGAGCTTGAAGAAATGGGAAGTGCTGAACGCGATTGACGCCGAGCTCAGACATCGCAATACATGGCAGGGCAAGTATTGGAGGGAGCCGTAGCATGGGCTTTCTCTCCGTACTGAGCTATGCGCAGCAGATCGTGAAGGAGCGCGTGCAGCCGGGAGACCGCGTCATTGACGCGACGATGGGCACGGGCGTAGACACCTTGTTCCTAGCCCGGCTCGTCGGGCCGCGCGGCGAAGTTGCGGCCTTTGACATTCAGGCGGAGGCGCTGGAACTGACGCGACAGCGCCTCCACTCCGCCTTGGGCGCGGACGGCAGCGCGCAGGCAAGCCTGCATCTGGCAAGCCATGCCGAGATGCGTGGCGCGCTGCCCCCTTCGTGGCACGGTGCGACGGCGGCCGTCATGTTCAACCTCGGCTATTTGCCGACGGTTGAAGCGGATAAGCGCATCATGACGGCACCGTCCACGACGCTCGCGGCGCTCGACTCCGCCTTGACGCTCCTGCGTCCGGGCGGGGTGCTCAGCGTCGTGCTGTACCCGGGCCACGAAGGGGGCGACCGTGAAGCGGACGCCGTGCGCGCCTGGGCGGAGAACCTGCCCGCTGCACTCGGGCAGGCGGTCGTGTACCGCATGCTGCAGCGCCCCGAAGCGCCTTATGTCATCGGCGTAGAGAAGCGCTCCACCTAAGTTGCTTTGCATGACGCCTGACCAACGATGAACTTCATCAAAAACCGTGAGATAACATATAGAGGAGATGAAGGATATGGCAGTGCGCAAAATCGAGCATACTGGAATTATGGTCCGTCATTTGGAGCCATCCATCCGCTTCTACGAGGACGTTATCGGCATGAAACTGAAGGATACGCTAGTACATACGAACGGCGTTATCCGTCTCGCATTTCTTTCTTTTCCGGGAGCGGATGAGAGCGAGTTGGAATTGGTTGAAGGCTACAGCGACCGTCTTCCCGAGGAAGGCAGAGTGCATCATCTGGCCTTCAGCGTCGATGACGTGGAAGCCGAGTTGACGCGTGTGAAGGCGCTCGGCCATGTCGAGCTTATTGATCAGGAACTCGTCACCTTGCCGAACGGCAGCCGCTATTTCTTCTTTAAAGGTCCGGACGGCGAGTGGCTTGAATTTTTCCAAACTACGAGAAACTAGACTACTAGACAACACGGGAGTGAGAGATCATGACAACACCATACCCACTGAAATTTCAACCTGAATTTAAAGAACGTGTCTGGGGCGGACGCGCGCTGACGCAGTTCGGCTTGGATCTGCCAGAAGGCCATATCGGCGAAGGCTGGATGATTGGCGATCATCCGAACGGCACGACGAAGGTCATGAACGGTGAGCTTGCAGAACTGGGCTTGGACCAAGTTCGCGAGCAATACGGCAAAGAGTGGTTTGGCACGAAGGGCTTCTCTGAGAAAAACGGACGCTTTCCACTGCTCATCAAGCTGTTGGACTGCAATGACGACTTGTCTGTCCAAGTGCATCCGACTGACGAATATGCAGGCCTGCCGCAAGGCGAGCTGGGCAAAACGGAAATGTGGTACGTGCTGGATGCGAAGCCAGACGCCAAAATTATTTACGGCTTGAAAGAGGACGTGGATCGCGAAGCGATGGCGAAAGCCATTGCAGAAGGCCGCATCATGGAAGCCCTGCAGGAAGTTCCCGTGCAAGCGGGCGATTCCTTCTATATTCCAGCCGGCACAGTGCATGCACTGTGTGCAGGTGTCGTCGTCGCCGAGATTCAGCAGAACTCCGACACGACGTATCGCCTGTATGATTACAATCGTCCGGGCTTGGATGGCAAACCGCGCGAGCTGCATATTGAGGACTCCCTGAACGTCATCGCTTACGAAGGCGCTGGCGCTACGCGTATGAAGACGGACTCTGCTACGCCGAATGAATGGCTGAATCTCGCGGAATCCCCTTATTTCCGTGTAGAAAAAGGGATCGTGAAGCAGCCTTGGTCCTTGTCTACGACACCGGAAAGCTTCGTTATCCTCGTCGTATGCGAAGGCACAGGCACACTCAAATGGGCGGATCAAGATTTGTCGTTCAAAGCAGGCGAATGCTTCCTGCTTCCAGCCAATCTTGGCGCATACACGCTAGAAGGCGACTGCACGGTGCTTCGTTCCGTCGCGCCTTAACGAATTGCACTACATGCATGAAATATCCGGCTCGCGATGTTCGTGAGCCGGTTTTTTATTTTTCATCCGCTTCCTCCTGTCTTCTCTCGCGTATTAACGTTCCTCCTTCTCTTTTCCATGCTCGCTTCGAGAACGAGCAACCGATATATTTCAGCATATATCTAAAAAACTGTTTCCTCGATCCATAGAAGCGTGTATTGTATGAAAAGGTACGCATAGCCAGAAGAAACTCATAAGCTGGATAAATGGAATCTCAATATAATAAGGGAGAGTATAGAAATGGACTTGGATTTTCTTTATTCCGTATCCGATGAATGGAAATACGGAGTATTATTTTTGTTTGCAGCTTTACCGTGGTTGGAAGTGTTTGTCGTCATTCCTCTAGGCATATTAATCGGCTTGTCGCCGGTTCCCGTTGCTTTGGCCGGATTTCTCGGAAATTTAATCCCGATACTGCTCATCGGACTGCTATTCAAAAAGTGGCAGGAGTGGAGACAAAAACGCGGGAAATCAACAGAACCGTCTCCGAAATGGGCGAAGGCACAGACCATTTGGGATCGCTACGGCGTCCCCGGATTGGCACTGCTCGCTCCTATCCTCATCGGTACAGATATTGCCACTATACTCGCGCTGTCATTCGGTTCTCCACGCAGATGGGTCATTGCATGGATGATCATAAGCTTAGCCGTCTGGTCGATTGTGCTGACCGCTGGCACCGTGTATGGCTTTGATTTCATTACATATTTGACCGCCTGAAGCTAGGCGGTCTTTTTCAGGGTTTGTCCCTTTTCCCCATCCCTTGGATTATGTCCCATGAAGCAGGGTCGTCGGAATCATCGACTCTTCATATTTATTATTTACAGTTCGACATTACTTCGCTTGCGATTGAGCTTAATTGATATAATCCGGTATGTGTACGTTGTCGATTAGAAGAATACCATCATACTGCGCATGCGGCACAAATCTTTCCGGCGCAACCCCCCATCTATATATAAAACGAGGTTCGAACATCCAGGAGTTGCCTCGCTCATTCTGACGGTAGCGCAGGTCCATGAACGTATACGGCTGCTTAGCAGCGGATAGAATATCCTCCACTGATCCCGATTCCGGCGTCCCGCCGCTTGCTTAATCTCGCACGAGCTTGGCCCTGCGGGCCGCATTCGCTGCGGACTGGCGGTCATGAACGCCTAGCTTCGCATACAGGCTGGACACGTAATTGCGTACGGTACCCTCCGACAAATATAACTTTGCCGCGATTTCCCGATACTTCATTCCTTCCGCCAAATAATGCAGCACCTCGCGTTCCCGTTCTGTAAGACCAAACGGATCTTCGGTGGAGGCCTCTATAGCTGCGGTTATTTCTGCTCCTTCCGTCTGACCCCGCTTTATCTGTTCGGTCATGGCCAGCGCCAACGACTGCGGCACAAATGTGCTGCCACGGGATACAAGGCGAATCATCGCAAATAACTCCTGTGGATGAATAGACTTGAGCAAGTAGCCTTCCGCTCCGGCTTCGATGGCCTGCACCGCATGCTCCATCTCATCGATCGTAGTCAGCATAATCAGCTTGATATGCGGCCAGCGCTCCTTTATTTCCCGTGCCGCAGCAATGCCGTCCATCTCAGGCATACGAATGTCCATCAGAACAACATGCGGTTCTGCTTCCGCCCCGGCTATGCGTTCAATGGCTTCACGACCGTTGGCAGCCGTCCCTGAAACAATTAGCCCCTGCTCCCTTTCTGCCAAAAAATTCAAACTTTCTCGTATTAGCTGCTCGTCATCTGCTATGAAAAATCGTATTGACGATTCAGATTCAGGCTGCTGCACAACGGGAAGACAACAACTCACCCATGTGCCTCCATCAGGATGCGACGCGATGTCCAGCGAGCCTCCGTATGCTTGCAGACGCTCTTGCATTGTCGTCAGCCCATAGCCAAATGTGAGTCCGTCATTCCCAACCCCATCATCCTCAATTGTCACACTTATTTTACTGGCGGCATACGTCATTTCCACCTTGATTTGTTCCGCTTGACCATGGCGCACAGCATTCGTAATCGCTTCTTGCACGCATCGCTCCAACGTCACACGATGAACAAATGGTATGAACTGAGGCGTTCCCCTCACATTGAGACGACTCTTGATTCCTGTCTGTTCGCTCATCCTGTTCAGCATGTTCCGCACATGCTCGGTCATATCTATCTCCGAATCCTCTACTAAGGCTATGCCATGTATATGATGACGCACCGCTGCAAAGCTGCTTCTGGCGTGCTGCAGCACACTGCGCAAGCGCTGCTTCGCTTGTTCCGGCTCAGTGTCCAGCAACGAATTTACCGTCTCCAGTCCCATAATGAGCGCTGCCTGCGAATGACCCAGAGCATCATGCAGCTCCCCCGCGACACGGGAGCGCTCCTCCTGCACCGTAAGTCTTTCCACTTGCTCCGCATATTGTTGAATCGTGAGGAATTGCCGTTCGTTCTCACGCAGCAGCTGCTGCAACCGCTGTTGGGTATGCAAGAAGACATTAAAGCCATATCCGATACCAAACAAAATGAGGTGGTTTATCATCTCATCCGGCACAGTAAACCAGGCAATCTTTCCGCTCCAAATTCCTAGTAACGGAAACAATGTAAAGATAGGAGCCGACCACCAAACCATCCTTTTGGATGAAAGAAATCCGGCTAACAGCGAAGGAACAACCATATTGTCTAGATACATCGGCATCGAGAAATGCATGATCACATTGATTCCGCCCGCACAAATTATTTCCGAGGCAATAAATAGGCGCGGACGTATGTATCCCGGTCTCCAAAACCATAAGGGAATTACACCGGACAAAATGAACAAACTGTAGGCTTGCCAAGCCGGAAGCGTTACAAAGCCGGGAGTGAATAGCATATACAAGATGCCGGAGACTATCCACAATCCATAAAGGCTCAGTAAAGCCCAGTCAATCCAATGCCATTGCCGTTCTTTCATGACCATTCCTCTTTCATTCGCAAAATGTGATATTCATATGATTGCAATTTCCGATGTTCCTCACTAGGTGTCTAATGTTCATTTTAATATGCTAATAGAGGTTGTTCAAAAAGTCACCCTTTGAACACGCGCTAATAAGGCGAAAAAAAGAAAAGCATGGAGGAATGCATCATGTTTTATAACTTATCAGATCGGTCAAAAGCTTACACCTATACGGCACTTGTGCTCGTCCTAGGACTCGGCTTCAGTTTCATTCCGAACATCAGTTCCTTTGCCTATATGTTGACGCCTACCATCGCCGCTATGCTTATGATGTTCATCGTGACGCGTGACGGCTGGAAGCGAGCAGGATGGGCAAGTCTTGGCTTGCACCGTCTCGGACTGCACATGTGGGCGGCAAGTCTAATCATACCAGTTGCCATCATTGTGCTCAGTTATGCTATTGCTTGGGCAGCTTCTTTGCTGACGTTGCATGTGCCAAATGACTTCCGAGGATATCCGTGGAGCGCATTTCCAATCGTAATTGTGATTACGTTCCTTATGAACGTATTGACCAATTCCTTAGGCGAAGAATTGGGCTGGCGGGGATATTGGCTTCCACTGCTTGCATCAGCCTGCGGAGAACGCCGGGCCCTGCTCATTAGCGGGTTCATTCACGGAGTGTGGCATGTGCCGATGATTCTCATCGCAGGCAGCTATCATGCGGAGCAGAATCCCTTGCTCGCCTGTGTATTCATTGTCGTCAGCACCTTGTGCCTCGGGCCATTTATCGGTTATGTGCGCCTGCGTACTTCAAGCGTATGGCCGGCTTCCATTCTGCATACGGCGCATAATTTGACTTGGATGATTATGGCTGTGATTACGACGCCAACATCTGATTCTGCCTATTATATTAGCGGAGACAACAGTGTAATCACCATGCTGTGTTATGTTGGATTAGCCGTATGGGTATTCCGTCGTCTTCCAATAGCTCCGCTTCGGCAAGCAGCAGCATCCTCAACGCAAAGACCGCCTCTATAGGGCGGTCAGCTTGCGATCAATCTGCTTATGCTTCGTGTGCCACGTTTCCCGCGGCACTCTCCCGAATGACCTTCAACAATCCAGGAAAGCGTGATTCCAAATCCATCGTCCGCAATGAGATAAACCGCTGAGTCCCCTCCAATCGTGTCCGAATGACCCCTGATTCCCGCAGCACTTTAAAGTGATGGGACAGGGTTGATTTTGGCAGCGCCAATTCAAATCCGCCGCAAGACAATTCCGATGCATCCATTAGCTGCAGCACTATGGTAAAGCGAATAGGCTCGCTTAATGCGTAGAAAATATGCTGCAATTCAATCTGTTCCGTTTCCGGATGGTATAAAGTTCTCATAGTAACATTGTACTTCAATCGTTGACATCATTCAATAGTTCGAATACACTCGAACTATTGAATTTAGGTGCGCGCCTTTTCAATTGCAACTCATTCAGATGCTCTTCAGGAGGACAAGCAACATGCAACTAAAATCAACGGACACACAACCACATGCTCGAATGATAATGGCATTGTTCTTCTTCACGATGTTTGTTATCGGCACGGACACGTTTATCGTCTCCCCTTTGCTGCCTACCTTAAGACAGGTATTACATATTTCGGCTGAGCAGTCGGGATGGCTCGTATCGGCCTATGCGCTCGGCTATGCGGGCTTCGCCCTAATTGCTGGTCCGTTATCCGACGGATTCAATCGCAAATCATGCCTTGTGGCCGGCATGATTGGATTCTCCCTCTTTACTGCAGGTTGCGGCCTGGCAGCTGATTTTTCCACCCTGCTTGCCTTGCGTGCACTCGCGGGAATCAGCGCAGCCATCACCTCTCCCCAAGTGTGGGCCTCTATTCCGCAGCTATTGCCTGCTCACCACGTCGTCAGAGCAATGAGCGCAGCCTCTGCAGGGCTAGCCGTCTCCCAATGCATGGGTGTACCGATCGGCAGTGTGCTGGCCGCAAGCAACTGGCGCTTCCCGTTCTTTGCGGTAGCCGGGGCAGCGCTAATCATCACAGTTCTTCTGGCTGTGAAGCTGCCAGCGATTCCGCCGCGACAGCGGAATGGGATATCCGTCACCGCGCTGGCGAAGCATTATCGATTCGTGCTGTCTGAGCGACGAACCGTTGCGGCGTTTCTCGGTTATTTCTTATATCAGCTCGGCACCTTTGCCACCTTCTCCTTCTTGGGAAATTGGCTGGCGGATGATTTCGCGCTATCCGTGCAACAGACAGGGCTGTTCATCCTCGTCTTCGGCATCGGCAATTTGGCCGGCAGCTTGATGACGGCGCCAGTCGAGCGCTGGTTGGGCACTCGCGCTACCGTAACGGCAGCTCTGCTCGGCATGATAAGCATGTATTTGCTCGTCATGTGGGGTGATCATATTGCTGTCGTCGGCTTCGCTTATATGATGATCGCTTGCATGGGAGGCATTCTGTTCCCGCTTCTGATGAACACGCTGCAGAAGCAGCAGCCTTCCGCAAGAGGAACGATTGCCGCGCTGGCGAACAGCTCTATGTATGGCGGAACGATGATCGGTTCTTCATTGGCCGGCCTGCTCTATGCCCGGGTAGCGGGTTTTCCCGCTATAGTTATCCTGACGATGCTTAGCTATACCGCTGCGTTAATCCTGTTTCACCATATATTAAAACCAATAACGATCATGTCAACTGTCACCTCTTCCGCCTCGGCGTCGAACGTTGAGCGCTAACGTCCGGATTTTGTGAAACACTTCGCCCAGTCTTTCGTATAAAGTGAATAACTATACGAAAGGGCTAGGTGCGAGCCTGCTTCCTGTGCTTGCGTCAGGCTTATCGCTTCTCTTCCTATGGAGAATGCCAGTTGCTCTAGGACTTTATTGGACCGCGAATAAACTATATTTCATCTTGAAACGTCTGTTCTTTCATACGAGATGGGGCCGCCGTCTTCTATATAAAGATTTACCGCACTCTTAAAAATTGGAATTGAAGGGATACACGCAATTACATGAGTCCAACTCAGTAACCCTACCCTTATTGAGCTGGCGTCCCATGACGTCAGCTTCTTTTTTGTGATTACACATCAATAACGCCGGAAAGGGACACGAACAAATATGAAACAACGACTTCTGTATATTGAAGACGATCAAGAGATTGGTCAGTGGACAAGCGAATATTTGCACGAGAAGGGATACGAGGTGGTCTGGCTTACTTCTGGGGATCAGGCTTTAGATGCAGCAGAGAACAGCGATCTTGTTCTATTGGATGTGATGCTGCCTGGTCTTGACGGCTTCACGATCGGTCAGCGGCTCAAAAAAGAACACCCCCATACCCCCATCCTGATGCTGTCCGCACGCACGGCCATCGGCGATAAGCTGTACGGCTTGCAGTTCGCAGATGATTATGTAACCAAGCCGTTTCACCCTGACGAGCTGGCAGCGAGAATCGAGGTGCTGCTCCGGCGCTACGAGAAGCAGGAGGCGGCAATTACGGAACTGAAGCATTTGCACGTCTATCTCGGGGAAAATCGCATCGTGGATACGCGTACCAACGAAGAGCTTGTGCTGACAGGCAAACAGTATCATATTTTTACATACATGCTGCGCCACCGCAATCAGATTTTAACGAAGGAACAAATATATGAAGGCGTCTGGGGAGAGCCCTACATCGAGGGGGACAAGACGCTCATGGTTCATATCCGGCACTTGCGGGAAAAGATTGAATCCGATCCCAGCCACCCCGGCATCATCGAGACGATTCGCGGGATTGGCTACCGGTTGAAGCTATGAAGCCGCGCGTTCTTTTTCGCAAGTCGCTGTTAGTCCGCTACATGCTCATCGTCTTCGCCGCGCTCGTCATATGGCCGATTATATTTCCGCTGGCCTCCATCTTGTATCAGTTAACGACTGACTATACCAATGAGGCGAAGCTGAAGGAAAATATTTATGCAGGCGGCGATCGTCTTGAGAAACGGTGGCACGAAGAGGCAGCCGCCTTGAAGGATGCGAAGGAAGCGGCGATTGCGCAGAGGCTGCGCGAATTGAAGCGGGAATTTCCGAAAGCCGACCTATTCTGGGTCGATCAGACGGGACGAACGCGCCTCATGCTGCCCGAGCGGCCCGGCATCCCGCGGCAGTGGATCGCTGGTGACAGCATCGCCTTCATGAAGCAAAGCTTCAATGGCGATCCGTTCACCGCCGTCGCCTTTATCGGGCAACAGCCGGAGCAGGGCTTCATCGTTATCCAGGTTCCCCGTAAGCTGATGGTGTCCAACGCTTCATTTGACAGCGCGCACGTCTTCATCATCGTCATTGCCGTATTCGTGCTGTTCATCGCGTCCTCCTGGTGGTTCTTCTATCGGCTGCGAAGCCGGCTCGTCCATCTGGAAGAAGCGATGACATCGCCTGACGGGAGCGGGATACCGGCGCCTGTGGAAGTTAGGAGCTCCGATGAAATCGGTCAACTGGAGCACGCATTCAACCGCATGATTGGCGAATTGCAGCTAAGCCGGCAGCGGCAACGAGAAGAGGAAGAGCTGCGCAAGAAGCTCATCGCGAATCTATCGCACGATCTGCGCACGCCGCTGACGACGATACGCGGCCATGCCCATTCCCTGCAGCAGGAGCCGCTGTCCGACCGTGGCATGCAGTCTTTGGCGCTTATTGATACGAAAGTGGGCGACTTGGCCCAGCTTATCGACAATTTGCTCTCCTATACCCTCTTGTCCGCCAAAAAGTACGAGTTTCATCCGGAGCGGACCGATATTTTGCGTCTCGTTCGCGCTTCCGCGGCAGGATGGTTCCCTGTATGGGAGAAAGAGGGCTTCGAAGTGAATGTCGATTTGCCGGAGCATCCCCTTATATGGGAGGTGGACCCGCAATGGTTCGCCCGCATCTTGGACAATCTATTCCAAAATGTATTGCGCCACGCCGCTTCTGGCCGCTATATCGGCATACGCACGGAGATGCGCGCAGGACGCGAAGCGCTCGTCATCGAGGACCGCGGTCCGGGCATGGAAGCCGTCTCCCAAGGAAAGGGCGCGGGCATCGGCCTGACAATCGTGGCGCTCATGGTGCAGGAGATGCGGCTGCATTGGGAGGTCGCCAGCAATTCCGGAGGCACAATCACCCTCATGTATCCGAAAAATTAAACTGGAATTAACCTGCGAGTCCCGTTCATTTAACCTTCGGCAGTTAGCATATATACCGAGGTGATTCCAGTTGAGTGAGTTCATTATTCAGACTCAAGGATTAACGAAGCAATATGGCGCGCGCAAAGCAGTGAATCAAGTTACATTGAACATACGGTCCGGAGATATTTACGGCTTTCTCGGTCCGAATGGCGCGGGCAAGACGACGACGATTCGCATGCTGCTCGGTCTGATTCGCCCGAGCCAGGGCCGCATTCACATTTTCGGCAAAGACTTGCACAAGCACCGGATGTCGATCTTGAAAAAGGTCGGCTCCTTGGTCGAATACCCGTCTTACTATGGTCATTTGACAGGATACGAAAATTTGGAGGCGATTCGTCGAATTCTGGATGTGCCGAAGTCCCGCATCGATGAAGTATTGTCCATCGTCCGCTTGACGCAGGATGCGAAGCGCCCGGTGAAGGGATACTCCCTCGGCATGAAGCAGCGGCTCGGGATCGCTTGCGCCTTGCTGGGCCAGCCTGAGCTGCTCATTCTAGACGAGCCGACGAATGGACTGGACCCGTCCGGTATTTTGGAAATTCGCGAGCTGATTAAAAGCATGCCGCAGCAGCACGGCATTACGGTGCTCGTATCGAGCCACTTGTTGAGCGAAGTGGAGCAGATGGCGAATCGCGTCGGTATCATCCAGCACGGCGAGATGGTATTTCAAGACACGATCGACTCGCTGCACAATCGGGCGCAGCATCGCATTCAAATCGCGGTGTCGAACCCGGAGCAGGCATTCCGTACGCTTGCCTCCTCTGGCTGCAGCGCAGAATTCAACGAGGAATCGTTAATTCTCGATTACATACCGGACAACAAGGTAGCCGCCATTGTCGAGCTGCTCGTTCGCAACAACCATTCCGTCTACCGGGTGGAAGAGAAACGCCAATCGCTCGAAGAGATGTTCCTGGCTCTTACCGGGGAGGGGAGCAGACAATGATAGGCAAGGTGCTGTCGTCCGATTTTATGAAAATCCGCCGCACGTGGATTTGGCTGCTCATCTTCCTTGGTCCGTTCGGCGTCGTCAGTCTGCAAGCGATCAACTTCAGCCTGCGCTATGACTATTTGACGAAGTTGTATGCCGATGATCTGTGGGGCGGCTTGCTGAATAATGTTCAATACTTGGCTGCGCCGGCGCTTCTGTTCGGCATTACGCTCATTGCGTCGATGATCGCCGGACTGGAGCATCGGCTGAATTCATGGAAGCAGCTGTTGGCGCTGCCCGTATCGCGCTTTCACGTCTTTACCGCCAAATTCGCGCTCAACCTCATCCTTCTGCTTAGCGCCTGTGTGCTGCTTGCGGCCGGCTCTATCCTTCTCGGCGCCGGACTCGGATTCGGTTGGGATATTCCTTGGCAAAGACTGTTCATCATCAGCTTCTATCCATTGTTTGCCACCATGCCGGTATTGGCCCTGCAGCTATGGCTGTCCATCGTGATGCGCAATCAAGCCATCCCGCTTACCTGCGGAATCATGGGCACGATTTTGTCCCTGTATTCCATAAAAATGCCGGATTGGATGCCGCTGAAATGGCCGCATTTAGTAAACGCGGCGGACGTGCCCGAATATTCCGTTCTGGCCGGGTTGGCGGCAGGCGCCGTCATCTACACGGCAAGCCTCGTCCATTTTGCCAGAAGGGATGTGAATTAGCATGAAATCCTTTATGAATGTGTTCCATTCGGAAGGAATGAAGCTGCGCAAGTCAAATATCTGGCTCCTAATATTCGTCAGTCCACTGCTCGCGTCCTTGCTCGGCCTGCTTGAGATGAACAGGGATGCCGAGTTGAACGCTTGGCCGCTGCTGTGGACTATTATGGCCAGCATACACGCCCTTTTGTTCCTGCCGCTGCTGACAGGCGTATTCTCCGCCTTCGTATGCCGCTATGAACATAACGGCGGGGGCTGGAAGCAGCTCCTCGCCCTGCCTGTATCGCGCAGCGGGTTATATATGGCCAAGTTCCTCCACGTTGTGCTCTTGCTGGCGCTGGCTCAACTGCTGTTCACAGCAGGTATTATTGCCGTCGGCTTCCTGAAGGGATATGAGATGAATATTGTTCCGTGGGACGAGTTCGCTAGACGCGCATGCAGCGGTTGGTTCGCCACGCTTCCGCTTGCCGCGCTGCAGTTGTTCGTCTCCACGGCCTGGGCCAGCTTCGCGGCGCCGCTCGCGATCAACGTCATGCTGACGCTGCCGAACATGCTTGTCGTCAGCTCGGAGACGTACGGGCCGTGGTATCCCTGGTCCCAACCGGCTCGATCCATGCTGCTGATTAGCGATAATAACTACGGAGCTTTCAACATGCCGATGGAGACGCTGCTGTTCATCATTGCCGGCAGCTTCATCGCATTCCTGAGTGCGGGATTAATGTATTTCAGCCGAAAAGAAATATAAAGCAAAAACAGCGTCCCTCATGCCGGACGGCCAGGAGAAAACTCCTTGCCATTCAAGCATAGGGACGCTGCGTTGCGTTATTCATGCGTCATATCGGTGTTATATTGTCTTTAAGTCATCTGTAAGATAACGGCGATCCTCTTCGTTCTCAACATGCCGGGCAAGCTCTTCCGCCCTCGAAATATAACCTTCTACATCCTCCGCTTTATTCAGCAGACTGGAAGCTCTGGCCAGAGCTTCATAGGCGTAAGCCATATCAAATGCGCCTAGGTTATATTTCCGGCATATATCCACACACCGTCTCGCATGATACATCGCGGATTCAGCCATTCCAGCCGTCGAATATACGCGGGAAATTTGCCATTCTCCCCGTGCGAATTGAAGTTCATTTCCTGCTACCCCCCAATGATACCGGGAAGCATGAGCCGCATGAATCATCTGATCCGTCTCTTCCTGCGTGCGGGTCGTTTTCTCCAGCAGCTCCCATACGAGGTTGAACAGTTCTTTTGCGCTCTGCGTATGCGTGTCTGGATCGGATTGCGAACGATATTTCATCATCGCTGTCATCTATTCATTCTCCTCATGTCCACACTTTCCAAAGATGATGCCCTGCCATATCACATACCGGCAGAATCCATCTTCCTATGTCAGCGACTGTGGAGTGTCATCATTAGAAGGCGGAACCGTAGTTTCCTCTTTTTTCTTTTTCCCCGTAATAAGGCGCCATAGCCCGGCGATCGCAGCTACTACCACGATCCAGAACTTTTTGAACAAGCCCAAAATTAGCGCCAAAAATCCGACTTTTTTGGCAACGGCCAAACCCGCACCGCCAAGTACGAGTCCGGTAAGGCCGTATTCAGCCACCTTATCGGTAGATTTATCGAAATCCTCGTACCGTTTTCCTTCCTTCACCTTAAAGCTAGACAGTACCGTCTTCTCCATTTCGACACGGTCTGCCGCCAGATGATCGGGATCAGAAACCAGAACGATGGAAATATAACCTTCACGCGTCAAAATCCGTTCGTTGTAATTTACAATCTTCTCATTACTGGAGTTGTGCGCAAGCAGTGACCACGTTAGCCGCTTCGTCGTTGCGTTATAGGAAGGCTCGATATCCCAGCTATCCACGAATAGGTGTCGGCTCGGATCCAACTCCTCATTCGCAGCTTCGGTTCCGTTCTTGTAGCTCTGAAGCAGCTCATCTGCATCAATCTTATCTTTCTCATCGTCTTTGATATGACCGGAATTGGTATATTCAATGAATACGCCCCAAGTCGCATCTTCAGCTGCAGGGAACACAGCTCCAATTTCTTCGCCGGACGGCTTGCCGCCACTCTCCGTTTGGAACGTCTGTGCATCCTTGCCATTCAAAAAGATCATATTTTCTTGCAGCGTAAAGGACGCCAAACCCTCACCCATATCGATGGATTGACCCGTTCCTTCTACCCAATTCAATACCGGTTCTGCTCCCGCTTGCGAGATGCCCCCGAACAGGATTGCAACACTAGCAACGATCACAGTGCATCTTTGTAACCAACTTTTCAAGGTCTTTTCCTCCTAGAACATTTATCTCTTTTTTAACACCGATATACTATACAGGAATAATTACCAGAGATAAATGAGCTAAAAAGACCATGACTTTTTTCCTTATATTTTCTGTAGCCTCTCAGTATCGTTGCATTGCAGCCATCTAACCCGATATGGAAGATGAGTGAACCATCTGCGCCTTCATCAATATTACGTTCAAGACCCAGAGAACAGGCATTCGCAACGGCGCTGGTTAGGAAAACTCTCTGCAGCACTCTATCACGAATAGTCTATTTGTGTCACATTCCAGAAGAGATGTTTCCCCAAAAAAATTTGTATCTTTAGATCCTTACCTTATTCAATCAGACTTGGACTATTAAAATACGGAATATTAATGCGACAAACTTCGACATTATCTAGGGCTGTTCTTGCGGCATCTACTTACTTGAATTTGGAGTGCGGCACTTGAAAAACAAAACGGCTGCTATCAGCTAACTACCTTACTTGCCGGCTATAACGCGTTCTGGTATAGCGAACAGGAGTGGTGTCTCGTCATCCGTCTGTTGGTACAGCACGAAAAGGATCGTCGGTTCTTCCAGCTTCGCCCCCTGCTGTACGGACACAGCTTCCGCAACGGATGGTTCCAGATGCAGCCACTGGGCTGTATCGAACGGCAACCGTTCCACGACCGCGTGCTTAAGCAGCTCCTTCTCACTGAGACCAAGTGCGGCAAAGTCTTCTGAGATCCGGTCGGGATGATTCGCAGCCACGCGCAGCATATGCAGGGCTTCCTCTTTCCTCACCGCGACGTCCCACCATATTTTGCGCGGCTTGTATTTGTGGTTCATGAAGTAGTCCATCTTCATCAGACCATGCGCCACGTCAGACCGCTGTAAGCCATGGTCGGTCAGGAAGGAGCTCAGCCGCACGAACAAATCTTCCAGCTGATGGCCAATCTTCTGCCAGCCATTCGCTTCCCAATAATCCCCGAACGCCTGAAAGAAATCAAACGGAGATGCAAATTCACGCTGCATGAGATGCTCCATCGTGCGGTCCATGCGATGCGAGTTCCAGTACTTCTCGAGCACGTCCTCCAATCGCTTCAAGCGGACTACATCCTCGAACGGCAGCACCTCATTGCCAAGCATCTCATAGGGCGCATGATCCATATAGACATAGCCGTACTTGTCCGCCTCCAGACGCAATCCTGTTCCACGCAGCATTTTCAAGAAGCCCAGCTGCAGCTCTTCAGGCCGAAGCTCAAACACATCGTTGAACGTTTTGCGGAACGTGTCGTAATCCTCCAACGGCAAGCCTGCGATAAGGTCCAAGTGCTGGTCGATCTTGCCGCTCTCCTTCACCTTTGTCACCGTGCGCGTCAGCTTCGTGAAGTTCTGACGCCGCTTGACGAGCTCGTTCGTCGGATCGTTCGTCGATTGCACGCCGATTTCAAATCGGAAGATACCGGGAGGCGCGTTCTCCGCCAGGAAGTCGAGCACCTCTGGACGCATAATGTCCGCCGTAATCTCGAACTGGAATACGCATCCCCGATGGTTATCAATGAGGAATTGGAACATTTCCATCGCATACTCACGTTTAATGTTGAACGTCCGATCGACGAACTTAATCAGCTTGGCGCCGTTATCGATTAAATAGATCAAGTCTGCCTTAGTCCGTTCAATATCAAAATAACGCACACCCACCTCGATGCTCGACAGACAGAACTGACAGCTGAACGGGCAGCCGCGGCTCGTCTCGAAGTAGACGACACGTTTGCCCAGAGTCGGAATATCCTCCGCAAAACGGTGCGGTGAAGGAATGTTATTCAGGTCCAGCTTCGGACGGGGAGAGTTGATCATGACCTCTTCTCCCTTGCGGTACGCCAGTCCAAATACAAAGTGATATTTCTGTTCATCGCGAATTTCACGGAGCAGGTGAAGGAATGTCTCCTCCCCTTCGCCGATGACGATGAAGTTGACGTCAGGCAGCCGCTTCATCCAATAGTCAGTGTCATAGGACACCTCTGGTCCGCCCAGTACAATGCGCACGTCAGGTCGAACTTTTCTCAACATGCTGACCACTTGAATCGTTTCTTCGATGTTCCAAATGTAGCAGGAGAATCCGATAACATCTGCCTTCCGCTGATACAGATCCGAGACGATATTCATCGACGGATCTTTAATCGTATATTCGGCTAGTTCGACATCGAATTCATGCTCGCAACTCGCCTTTAAATAGCGGATGGCGAGCGAGGTGTGAATATATTTCGCGTTCAACGTAGTAAGTACAACTTTCATGGTAGCTCCTTTCTCATCTGCACAGCCGGGACATGCCCGCCGCTTACGCAATCGGCGTTCCGTTCGGGACTTCCTCGTCCGGTCGAAGCAGGACGACATCTCCGCTGTTCGGAACTCCGCCTAGGACGAGCACCTCGGAATCAAAGCCCGCAATGCGCCGCGGCGGAAAGTTCACGATCGCCACAACCTGCCGACCGACGAGCGTGTCTGGTGTGTAACGCTCTGTAATCTGCGCGCTTGAGCGCTTCTTGCCGAGCGGTCCGAAATCAATATATAGCTTAATCGCCGGTATGCGCGCCTTCTCGAACGGCTCGGCCTCTACGATCGTGCCAACGCGCACATCCAGCTTCATGAAATCCTCAATAGATGCAAGGGTAGTTATTTCGTTATCTTCCATCATATCCATTCCTCCTGATTATCAAGCTTGGCTGCCTCTTCATCCCGTTGCTGAAAAAACGCCAAAAACGGTGAGCCGAATTGCTTCAGCTTCGCTTCACCGACCCCTTTGATGCGCAGCATGTCTGCTTCCGTGGTCGGCTGCACCTCCGCCAATTCACGCAAGGTGCTATCGTTAAATACGATATACGGCGGGACACCTGCCTTCTGGGCCAGTTCACGCCGCAGCAGCCGCAGCTGTTCAAATACCGTTTCATCCACAGCTGACGCGGTCTTCGGCTTCAACGACTTAGCTACACGCTGCGTCACTTGCCGCTGTCCCTTAAGCACCTCTGCCGCAGGCGGAAGCAGACGGACGACAGGATATTGGCCCTCGCTCAGCTGCAAATAGCCTTCGGCAATGAGCACATAGATCAGATCGGCAATGGCCTTCTCCGTCAAGTGGCGCATTTCCCCATGCGTCGACAGCTTCTCGAAGCCGTATTGAATGACTTTCTTATTGCGCGAGCCTTTCAGCACGGAAGCGACCATCGATACGCCGAACCGCTCTCGCATGCGATAGATGCAAGAGAAGATCTTCTGCGCTTCCGTCGTAATGTCGATCGACTCGCGCTCGTCCTTGCAGCTGCCGCACGTGCCGCACGGCTCTTCCCCTTCTTCTCCGAAGTAACGCAGCATGTAGTTCTGCAAGCAGCCTGTCGTGTAACAATAGTCGATCATGGACTGCAGCTTCTTATATTCGTGCGTCTTCCGTTCCGGAGACGCTTCGCTCTGTTCAATGAAAAATTTCTGCGTCAAAATATCCTGCGGATGGAACAGCAGCACGCACTCGCTCTGCTCGCCATCCCGCCCTGCACGGCCCGCCTCCTGCACATACGCTTCCATATGCTTCGGCATGTTATAGTGCAGGACATAGCGCACGTTCGACTTGTCGATGCCCATGCCGAACGCATTCGTCGCCACGATGACGCGGACGTCGTCGTACAGGAATGCCTCCTGCATGCGCACCCGCTCCTCGTCGTCCAAGCCCGCATGATAGCGGCCGGCCGCGACGCCCGCACGACGGAGCATCTCGTGCAGATCTTCCACATCCTTGCGGGTCGAAGCGTATATGATGCCCGCTTGATGCTCGCGCCTGCGCACGTAATCCAGCGCGAACGCCTTGCGCTCTTCCCCGCGCAGCACGGTAAAGGTCAGGTTGTCCCGCTTGAAACCAGTGACGACTAGCTCCGAATCTCCGAGCTCCAGAAGCCGGGTCAAATCCTCGGTCACCTCGGGCGTGGCGGTCGCCGTGAACGCCGCCATCAACGGCCGCGGTCGCCCGGCTTCCTCCAGTTCTCTCATGAACGGGGCGATGGCCCGGTAGCTTGTGCGGAAGTCGTGCCCCCATTGCGAGACGCAGTGCGCTTCATCCACGGCCACGAACGAGATAGGGAGCGTCTTGGCTCGCTCTCGGAACCATTCGCTTTCGAGCCGTTCCGGGGCCACGTAGAGCAGCTTCAAGCGCCCGTTCTGCGCCTGGCGCAAAATGCCTCCCGCTTCCCCGAGCTCTAGTGTGCTGTTGATGAAGGCCGCTTCGACACCCAAGCTATGCAGCGCATCAACCTGATCCTTCATAAGCGAAATGAGAGGGGATACGACCAGTGTCACGCCCGGCAGGAGCAGTGCGGGAAGCTGATAGCAGATCGATTTCCCGCCTCCCGTCGGCATGATGCCCACCGTATTTTTTCCTTCTATAATATATTGTATAATCCGCTTCTGTCCCGCGCGGAAGTCATCGTAGCCGTACACCCGCTTCAACGTGCTTCGCGCTTGGTCCATCGATATCATTGCAATAACTCCTTTTTTATCCCATTTTAATACAAGATTGGCTATAATTAACAAACTAACGAACGACGTCTATAATCGAAATCACATTGACCCATTATATCATGGCCTTTGTGCGCACGGTATTGAATTCCCTTGTTCACGACGGGATTCCGTGCATCCGAACGGGCTTTTTGCTATAGTAAGAACATTCGATATGCGAGGCTAGAACTGGATGGAGAAGATTTTACCGTCGTCTGCTTCTCGTGAGCTTCGTTAGCGATGTAACAGGAGGTATGACATGAAGAAGAAAGCACATCATTCACATTCCAGCCACCATTCCGCGCCTAAACGGTATACGGTCACGGAACCGATGGAATTGCTGCCCTATTTATTGACTGTAATGTCCAATATGGGACGCAACTCTGTTAAATCCATATTGGCGCGCGGACAAGTCTCCGTTAATGACCGGGTGGTGACGAAATACAATTTCCCGCTTCAGCCTGGGCACACTATCACGATTTCCAAGGATAGAATATCCGATGAGCCCCCTTTCATTGGGCTTAACATTCTACACGAAGACGAAGACATTATCGTCATTCAAAAAGAAGCCGGATTGCTCTCGATCGCTTCAGCGCAAGAGCAAGAGCTGACAGCCTATCGGCAGCTGACGACGCACGTTCGCAAAGACAATCCCAAGCATCGGATCTTTGTCGTGCACCGGCTGGATCGGGATACATCCGGAGTCATGATGTTCGCGAAGAGTGAGAAGGTGCAGCAGAAGCTGCAGCAATCGTGGAAGGATATGGTGCAGGAGCGCTCCTACATCGCGCTGGTGGAGGGATTGGTCAAGAAGCCGGAGGGTACGATTTCCTCGTGGCTGAAAGAAAGCAAAACGTTAAAAATGTATTCGAGCCCCTATCCAAATGATGGCTTGCATGCCATCACTCATTATAAGACCGTGCAATCCAATCGGAACTTCTCCTTATTGGAGGTCCATCTGGAGACAGGACGGAAAAATCAAATCCGTGTCCATATGCAGGATATCGGACATCCCATTGTAGGGGATAAAAAGTACGGAGCGAAAACAAAGCCGATTGGCCGGCTCGGACTCCATGCGCGGGTATTGGCTTTTGTGCATCCGACCACAGGAACCAACATGCGATTCGAAACTAACATCCCCAAGGCGCTGCTAAGTCCATTCCGCAACGATTCGGCCGAATGAGGGACTAACCCAGACAGCACAGGTGGTGTGCTATAAGCTCAAGCTGAAATAAGGCTTGAGTTTTTTTGTGAATTCGGTTTCGCCATCCGTGCTTCAGATTGAGCGAAGCTGAGCCTTCGATGTGCCTTTGCTTCACTCTCCCACTGGTTCAGATTGAGCGAAGCCGCAGCCTTCGATGTACCCTTTGCTTCACTCTCCCACTGGTTCAGATTGAGCGAAGCCGCAGCCTTCGATGTGCCCTTTGATTCACTCTCCCACTGATTCAGATTGAGCGAAGCTGTAGCCTTCGATGTACCCTTTGATTCACTCTCCCATTGACTCAGATTGTGCACGGAACAGTTCAGGAGCTGAAGATAATGGCTTCGTGGATGAGTTATAGGGCAATTCATGTTCTTTTTTAGTTTATCCAAGCAGTTAAGAGCGATTGAACGTTATCAATTGATTGCCTCGATAGGATTCTCCTTTTCTGAATCAAGGGGTTAGTGAGCAAAAGGATGATTTCGTCCCCTCCTCTCTTAGTAGAAAGTATGGCCTCGAATGATTGTCGGAGCAATCCGAGGGTTGAGAGATTCACAGGCAAAAAGTCAGGGCTCACTGCATACGATCATCATACATGCTCGATGGTGACAAAACCTGCATCTGCATACGGTCTGCCCTTTGTCTCATCCTCCATTGGATTTTGTCCAATGGAACAGCAGATCAAGCCTCCTTACGGCAGGCTCCATTGGAAATGATCCAATGGTTTGGCACTCATTTCGCAGCAATTGCTAAGAAACAGCCAATTCCATTGGACTAAATACAATCTGCATACCGTTTACCCGCCTAATCGACACATTCCACTGTACGTTTTCCAACGGAGCTTGCATCAACCGCGGTAACAATCTCGGAAATGACCACGGAAAACAATGCAGCCCACCTTATACAGCAGCCAACTAACCCTCCTCATGCAGCACTCCTCGTCATAGCTTGTTTCAACCATCCCCCTTGCTAATCGTTGGAACGTGTCCTATCATTTTGCCCATAGAACGAAAGCCTTCTATAAGCCTGATGTTTCTAGTACAATATAGAATCAGATGCGCAATCAGTCTATGTCGGCAACGACCTGAGTATTTACAGAAAGATATAGAATGGGGAACAAGTCTTGAAAACTTTCAAAAAGGTATATATCGAAGTTACAAGCGTATGCAATCTGGCTTGCAGCTTCTGCCCGCAAACGGCTCGCAAGGCTAATTTCATTAAGCCGGACACCTTTAACAACATATTGGATCAGATTAAACCGCATACGAATCATATTTACCTTCACGTCAAAGGCGAGCCCCTCCTTCATCCCAAAATCGATGAGTTGCTGGATGCCAGCCATGCAAAAGGGTTCAAGGTCAATATTACGACGAATGGAACACTTATTCATAAAAATAGGCATAAGCTGCTGGGGAAACCGGCGCTGCGCCAAATGAACTTCTCGCTGCACAGCTTCGACGGACATGAGGGGTCGGAAAATCGAGAGGGATACTTGGCTGATATTCTTTCTTTTGTGCGGGAAGCGGCTGAGCATAATGTCATCATATCGTTCAGGTTATGGAATTTGGACCAAGACAATGCAACAAATTCGATAAAGAGCAGAAACCGGGAAACACTGGCCATTTTAGAAAAAGAATTTAATCTGGACTACAAAATAGAAGAAAAAGTGATGCCAGGCAGCGGAGTCAAAATCGCCGACAGAATCTATTTGAATCAGGACCATGAATTTCAATGGCCGAGCCTGCAAGCTCCGGAGGATGATGGCAAAGGCTTCTGTCATGCGCTTCGGAGTCAAGCGGCCGTGCTGGTCGACGGAACGGTCGTGCCCTGCTGTCTGGATGGCGAGGGCGTCATTAATTTAGGCAATATTAACAGCACTCCTTTCTCTGAAATTGTAGAAGGTGAAAGAGCGAATAATCTGTACTTTGGATTTTCCAGAAGAGAAGCTGTAGAGGAATTATGCAGGAAGTGCGGGTATCGGCAGAGATTCGGCACATGAAGCTTATCTCGATAACATACTAGACCGCTTCAAGGGCGGCCAGAGTTTATCTGCAATAAAAAAGGCGTGCGAATTTACGAAATTTGACACGTCTTTTTTGTTTGTTGCTTATTCCATCCATTTCGTTTCCGTTTATATCATTATCAGCCTTTTCAAAACATAGGTTAACCGTTCTGCCATTCGAACGAGTGCGATGGAGCACGTTCGCATTCACTGTATATACATCACCAGGCAGCAATGTTTCCGTTCGATCTTCAAAATTTATCAATAATTCTCCCTCGACCACCAGAAAGAGCTCGTCACAATTTTCATGCTTATGCCAGTGAAAATCACCATCAATGACGGCAGCACGAACCACGTGATCATTGACTTCACCAACTACAAAATTCGCATATTGATTGATGTCCTTGGTCATTTCAAAAATGTTAACCTTTTCCGTTTTCAATCAACTCACCTCTGGTGTGTTTGTATATCCCCAACAAAAAATTATACCACGGAAAGATATCATTTCCAGTTTGAAAATAAATATTGAAAATTTTATTGACAAGCAAATCTTTCATGTGTATTATTTTCACTACAAAACTTCATATTTTACCTTATCAAGAGTGACTGAGGGAATAGGCCCTATGACGTCCGGCAACCTTACCAGTAGAGTAAACGGTGCTAAATCCTACGGAATGTATCACATTCTGAGAGATAAGTTGGTTAATTGCCAGTTCAACCTCTTTCTCTTATGAAAGAGGTTTTTTTGTATCATGAGTGTCTAGCAACAGGAATAGCGGGGTGAGAGCGATGATAGAAATTAGAAATCTAATAAAGGAGTACAGAAGCAAATCATCTACAGTAGTTGGCGTGAACAACGTTTCCTTAACGATAAACAAAGGAGAAATCTACGGTATTATCGGACGAAGCGGAGCAGGAAAAAGTTCGCTCCTGCGCTGCATCAACTTGTTGGAGGAGCCTACTTCGGGCAACATCTTCGTCGATGGAGTGGACCTGACAGCTTTAAAGGGCGAAGGCTTACGCCAAGCCCGGTTAAAGATCGGGATGATTTTTCAGCATTTCCACCTGATTCGCTCCAAGACGGTGTATGAGAACATCGCCTTTGCACTGAAGGCCAATCATAAATCAAAAGAAGAAATCGACACTCGCGTCACGGATCTGCTGGAGATGGTCGGCCTGTCCGACAAACGCAATGTGTATCCGGCCCAGCTGAGCGGCGGACAAAAACAGCGGGTAGGCATCGCCAGAGCATTGGCGAACGATCCGCATGTGCTGTTGTGTGATGAAGCGACGTCCGCTCTTGATCCCGAGACGACACAAGCGATTTTGGAGCTGTTGAAAAAAATCAATCGCGAGCTGAAGCTTACCATTGTGCTCATTACCCATGAGATGGAAGTGGTGAAAGATATATGTGATCGGATGGCCGTGATGCAAGACGGAAATGTGGTGGAGGAAGGAGCTGTCTATGATATTTTTTCCGAGCCTAAGCATCCGATGACCCAATCGTTCATTAGCAGCCTGTTCCAATTTAACCTTCCTGAACGCTTGCTCCAGCATTGCCAAGGAACGATTGTCAAAATTCACTTTGTTGCGCCGCAGGCAGAAGAAGCGATCATCACCGATGTTCTGCAGGCCTATCAGGTTAAAGGCAACATCCTGCATGGGAAAATTGAATATATCCGTGACAATCCTCTCGGTATTCTCATCTTGGAGCTCATCGGAGACGCTGTGGAAGTACAGCGGGCTATCGATTATATAAGAGAGCGTACATATCGACTGGAGGTGATCTACCATGCTGACGGATTCTCTAATCCAACTATTGCCTGACCTGAACAAAGCTTTCTTTCAGACGTTGTATATGGTAGGAATTTCGCTTTCTGCCGCCTTAATTCTGGGTCTTCCTATTGGAATTCTCTTATTTGTAACCGACAAGGGTCTGTTTCTGGAACACACGCCGACGAAAAATATATTGGGCTTTATCGTCAACATAATCCGGTCGGTCCCATTTATTATTTTGCTTGTCACCTTGCTGCCAGTAACGAAATTCATTACAGGCACCACCATCGGCCCAACGGCCGCCTCGGTATCTCTATCGGTCGCCTCGATCCCGTTTTTTGCCCGGCTGGTGGAGACGGCCTTGCGCGAGATCGACAAGGGGGTCATTGAAGCAGCTGTCTCAATTGGAGCTACGCCGTGGATGATTATAAAGGATGTGCTGCTCCCCGAGGCGAAGCCTGGCATTATTCAAGGCGTGAACATTACCGCGATCAGCCTAGTTGCCTATTCGGCGATGGCAGGCACCGTTGGCGGAGGCGGGATTGGCGACTTAGCCATTCGTTTCGGCTATTACCGCTACGATAATACCGTGATGTTCACAACGGTGGTCATCTTGGTTTGCCTAGTGCAACTGATTCAATACGGCGGAGATTACATCGCTAAGAAAGTGGATAAGCGTTAAATTAAGTGAGTGCGTGTTCGTTCACTTTTCAGCACCGAGAAGGTTGCAAGAACTCGAAGAAGAAGGCGCGGAGTGTAGGCAAGACTACATGAGCACCGGACTTCGAGAGTGAATGCAAGATTCGATGCCGAATTCCATCTTTAGGATAGCTTCGTGATCAAAAGGGAGCTTTTTACCTATTATATTACACATCATATGGAGGATTTTAACATGAAAAAAGCTGCAATCCTACTCTCTCTCATCCTGGCGATTGGTGTGCTTGCCGGATGCGGCAACAGCACGTCAACCACAACCAGCGACAAAGGCTCGAACCAAGAAGAAAGCAAAGCTTTGAAAATCGGAGCCACTGCTGGACCTTACAGTGATATGGTTACTAAAGCAATCAAGCCGATTATGGAGAAAAAAGGGTATACGGTCGAGGTAATCGAATTCGGTGATTACGTCCAGCCGAACCTAGCGTTGTCCAATGGTGATTTGAACGCAAACTTATTCCAGCATAAAATTTACATGGAAAATTTCGCAAAAGAAAATAAGCTGCAATTGTCTGAGCTCATCTCCGTTCCGACCGCACCGATGGGCATCTATTCATCGAAATTCAAATCGTTGGATGAAGTTGCAGCTGGAAGCACCGTCGCAGTTGCCAACGATCCGACGAATCTTGCACGCACATTAGGACTGCTGCAAGATGCAGGACTCCTTACCATTAAAGATGACATCGATCCGTTGCGGGTATCGGAGAAAGACGTGAAAGATAATCCGAAGCAACTCGTGCTCCAGCCGATAGAAGCAGGGCAGCTGCCGCGCGCGGCGGATAGCGTCGACCTGTCGCTCGTTCCCGGCAACTTCGCGCTGGCTGCCAAAATGAATCTGTTGGATGCTCTGAAGCTCGAAAATATGCCGGATGACTATCGCAACCGCTTGGTCGTAAATACAGCAGAGCTGGACAAGCAATTCGCGAAGGATTTGAAGGAAGCTGTAGAATCAGCTGAATTTGAACAAATTATCGATGAACAGTTCAAAGGCTTCGGCAAGCCTGAATGGATGCTGAAAAGGAAGTGACATCGATGGAACAACGAGTAATCGTCAGAGGAGCGCCTGCGCTCTATTACTGTGAAACAGGTATACTGGATAAGCTGGATTGTTTGCTGCAGCCCTACACTTACAAGCGAGTGCTCGTCGTGCATGGCGATCGCTCCTTGAAGGCAGCGAAGCCTTTTTTCCCTAAGCTGACCAAGCTTACCCTATTATATCTTCGTTACAATGGAGAGTGTACATTAGAGGAAGCCCGAAGAATTGCCCGTTATGCGCAGGCAGAGCAAGCCGATGTCATTCTCGGCGTCGGTGGCGGCAAGGTCATGGATGTGGTCAAAGCTGCCGGGAATGAGGCGCAGCTGGACACGATTCTGGTGCCAACGCTTGCCTCGAACTGTGCGGCGTGGACACCGTTAAGCGTATTCTATAATGAGCACGGACAATTCACGAACTATACTATATTTCCAAAAAGCACGCTGATGGTACTGGTCGAACCGAGAATTGCGCTGCAAGCTCCAGTCGCCTACCTTAGGGCTGGAATTGCCGATACATTGGCCAAATGGTATGAAGCCGATGTACTGATTCGGAAGCTGGAACATCCATCCATCGCCATTCAGATCGCCCACCACTCTGCCCGTCTATGTCAGTCCACTCTCTTGGAGCATGGGCGGCAAAGCATTCAAGACGCCGAGACGAAGCAATTGTCGGCAGCATTCGTGCAGGTGGTTGAAACGATTATAATGACTGGCGGAATGGTTGGAGGATTCGGCGACCATCTGGGACGCATCGCGGGAGCTCACTCGGTTCACAATGGACTTACCGTCGCTCCAGAAACGCATGTTCTGCTGCACGGCGATAAAGTAGCCTACGGCATTCTCGTACAGTTGGTATTGGAAGACAACCTGCCAGAAGTACAACGGTTGCTCCCCTTCTATCTCGGTATGAATCTCCCTTATCGTTTAACCGATCTGGGGCTGTCCAGTCAGGATACTGCAACATTGAAAAACATCGCTAGCGGCACGACGCATCCGAATGAGTCGATACACTTTATGAAGTCAGGAATTACAGCAGACGATGTGTATCAAGCGATTGTAACGCTGGAACACGCAATATCGGAGTCATAAGAGGATATATTTATCCAGCTGAGTATATACCTCGCAGAAATAACGGGGGCGGGATTACATCCTATGCCCCTTTTTCATGGCTGCACCCCATCAACTCGCTTTCCATCTATCCCATCTTCCTTGCCTTTTTCCGCAGGAAAATTTGTATTTTCCATTTTCTTTTAGCTACACATTCCATCAGCAATAGACAAAAATCCGTCAGTAATAGACAAAATCACACCTTTTTTATAACC
The DNA here is from genome assembly GCF_023713585.1 of Paenibacillus sp. MER TA 81-3. Taxonomy (NCBI): domain Bacteria; kingdom Bacillati; phylum Bacillota; class Bacilli; order Caryophanales; family Paenibacillaceae; genus Paenibacillus; species Paenibacillus sp. MER TA 81-3. The sequence goes on along the minus strand of NZ_JAMAWB010000004.1, from coordinate 365,740 downwards.
ATTGGTTAATTTTAACTATAGATTTCACTACGATTCGAGTAGAATGTTTTTAATAGACTGCCGTGAATATAAATATGATGAATATGGAGAAAAAATAGGATGGGAGGAGAACATGAGTCTTCGGTCACAGATTTTAAGATCATTATGTATCAGTATTTTTTCATTAATTATGGTCATTCTCGTTGTCTTGTTCCCGCGGGATCTGGATATCGGGATGGAACATTACAGGGTGACGGCCGAGTATAACTTCAGTTGGGGCAAATACGGCGACAATCTAAAGGGATTGGTCAATGGGCTGCTAGAGAATGGAAGTCTGGGCTTGAACAGATACGGCGAAACCGTCGAATCCGCCGTCTTGATTGCCATGTCCAAGAGCTTCGCTGTCATTATAACCGCGTTGGTGTTAAGCTTCGGTCTGGGCGTTATGAAAGGTATGATGGACTATAGGTTGTCCAGAACTAGATTTAATTTTTTGGGCAATTGGACGACATGGTTATTTCAATCGTTGCCTGACTTTTTGGTCTTGCTGTTAATACAGTGGTTTGTCATTCGCTATGTCCCGTTCATTCGCTTTTTTTCCTCGGAAGGATGGTACTCTTTTATTTTGCCATCTGTGCTGGTCTCCATTTACCCGACTATGTATATTGCAAGAATTACGAGCGCGTCCATCGCGGAACAGGAAGGAAAATTGTATATTCAAGTGGCTAAAGCGAAGGGGTTGACCCAACGCCTCATTTTTTACAAACACATGTTTTATAATAGCTTTGGGACGATATTAACACATCTGTCTTCCTTATTCGTATATATATTGTCCAATCTATTAATGGTCGAGTATTTCATGAGTTATCCGGGAGCGGCATATCGTTTGTTCAAAGCGATCGATTATAGTCCATCATTCGGCACTGGGTTCGATTACGATCCGGGCATGATTATAGGAATCTCATTTTGCTTCATGATCCTTGTGCTTATCGTCCAGCTGATAAGCCAATTTTCAAGAAGACATTTTGAGCCAAGATAAAGGGGGCTGCGAATTGAAGAAGTGCAACATTACGTTGTGGATCGGCGGATTCATGCTCGCGTTCCTTGTCTTTGTCATGTTTTTCGGACCCGATCTGCCATTTGTAGATAAAGAGCTGCAGGAAGTGAAGCATAGATGGAGCGAACAGAAGAAGCTTCTGCTGCCACCGTATGCGCCATCGAGCATCAATCCGTTGGGAAGTGACAGGAACGGCGTAGACAATCTAAGCAAGCTTATCGTTGGCACGAAAGAGACGATTCTAATCGTATTTTCTGTCGCTTTTTTGCGATATTTAATCGCGATTCCATTGGGGCTGCTCGCCCGCAAAAAAAAGGGCGTGGCCCATTTTATCGTAAACAGCTTAAATCAACTGTTTTCTTTCATGCCGTCCGTGTTTTCAGCCATCCTGCTGCTGAGCATTCCATTCATACAATACGCGAACAATCGGCTTCTATGGGTCATTTTCTTTTTGGCGATCATCGAGACCGGCCGCGTCGCTCATTTGGTGCAGGAGCAAACTAATAAAATAACGCGCGAGCCTTTTTTTGAAGCTGGAGTAGGATTGGGCTTAAGCTCATGGCGGTTATCCAAAAGCTACTATTTTCCAGCGTTGCTTCCAGAAATCGTCGTCAATTTCTGCTTGGACTTAGGTAAAGTGATGCTGCTGATCGGACAACTAGGTGTTCTAAGCATATTCCTGACCCATGACTGGGCTGAGGTCGATTACTTCACGATGAAGTTTTTGAGCACAAGCCTCAATTGGGTGTCACTGCTCGCGGAGCATCGGGCTGAAATCTATGTCAGCAAATTCTCTTTTATTTTCTATCCAGCGCTCTCCGTGGCCTTCTCCATATTAACCTTCAACATATTGGGCGAAGGTTTGAGGCGACATTTTAATAGACGCATGAATGTTTATTTATAGAAAAGAAAGCTGAACTCCTTCCCCAATAGCATGCAGAAGAGAGGGATAGCTTAATCAAGCTGCATTGAATGGAGGATATTTGTTCGATTATTCGAGCAGGTATCCTCTATTTTTATTGAGGCAGCTGCAGAAAATGGTTGTATGCAGAAACAGGCATCATTTTCAGTTTTTTTGACTTGTCTCTAACGTGTCTATATATCGGCTGCCTGTTGACACTTCTATCGAACGAGGTAAGATCTATATGAACCAGTTATATTCTAGCAAGTGTCTCAGCCCATTATTTACTGCTGCTGAATACCACGATTTGCAACCCACATGAATACCTGCAGCAGATTCGCTTCCAACCGAGCGGCCTGGAACTAATGCGTGTCTGGAATGTTGGATGAATCAGTTAGAGGAGGGAAACTCTTGACAGAGCGATGGAACACAAGAATAAGCTGGATTAGCGCCATGTTGGCGGCGATGCTGACCGTCTTGGCATTTGGCAATCCCGCGGGCGCGGCAGATACGGCCGGCGCAGCGCCTGGCGGAATACCGCCGGCAGGATCGATTGTCTTCAAAAACAAAATATTTGCCGAGCCGGTAGACTTGGGCGTTCCCGTCTTCACCGTTGCGATTAACGATGCGGTCGCAGGCATCGAGGATGGACGGCCAACGATGTATTCCACGGCGCAAGGCGATACGTCCGTGTTCAATGTGGTGGATATTCAAAGCAACAAGCTGCTGCGCTCCTTTCGACTAGAGGGCGTTCATACGTCCTGGCGCCATACAATTGCCCCGGACGGAACCGTCTATATTGCAGCCATTATGTCCGGCAGCACTAGAGGAGAATTGTGGAGCTATTCCCCCCGGACGAAGACCGTAAGCAGCTTGGGAGAGCCGCTTCCAGGCGAAAAATCAATCTGGTCCATGGTAACCGACGAGGATGGCAACGTATACGGAGGCACGTTCCAGCAAGGGAAGGTATTTAAGTATGATCCCATTGCAAAGAAGTACCATGATTACGGCCGCATGATGAAGGACCAGGAATACGTCCGCTCAATGGCTTATGACAGCGGTTACATTTTTGCAGGCATCGGCTCCACGGGAGCCATCGTCAAGCTGAACGTTCAGACCGGAGAGAAGCAGGTGATTTCCGGCCAAGTGGCAGAGCTCCTCGGCGTGGCTCCGGCAGACGTTCCGTTTGCGTATGACATGGCGATCGTGGATCGGTATTTGCTCGTGAAATTCGGCGATCCGCTCATGACCTTGTTGTTCTATGATATGGACAAAAGCGAATGGCTGCCGCACAAAGTCGGGAAAAACATTGGCGGCGTGCAAGGAGCGGGCGTGTTCTCGTTTAACCAGCTTGCAGCGAAGGATGGCAAAGTGTATGTCCCCGCCAACGGGGTCATTACAGAGATAGACTTGACTACGTTCGAGGCGCGCATGACCGCCATGAAGTATGGCACGTCCTTCCGCGGAGCCGCCTGGGTAGCGTTCAAGGATGATCCCGATTTCCCCGGCATTTCATTCGTTACGATGCTGCGTGACGGCAAGACGGCCATCTTCAATCTCGACACGGAGAAGAGCAAATATCTTCCTTCCGTCGTCAAGGGATCATCCAATCCGCTGCACAATATGGAAAACGGTCCAGACGGGAACATATATATGAGCGGATATCCCGGCGGAATCGGAGTGAGGTTCGACCCGCGAACCGACGCATTCACCACCTTCGGCTTAGGACAGGCGGAAGGCATGGTTGCCTATGGCCAAGATATATATTTTGGCATATATCCGGGAGGCCACATTCAGAACTTAGATACGGCCAAGCCGGTTCCACAAGCGCACACCGTGTTCCAAATCGGCTCTGAGCAAGATCGCCCTTACATTATGCGGGCAACGAATGACTTCATCATGATGGGGACAATTCCCGATTACGGCAAATTAGGCGGCGCATTGACTCTATATTATCCGGATACGGGAAAGAAGGAAGTATACCGGAATGTCGTCCGCAACCAGAGCATCAACGGCTTGGCATACAAGGACGGGAAAATATTCGGCTCGACCACCGTCTTTGGCGGCCTGGGGATTGCCGCGACTGAAAAAACGGCCAAAATGTTCGTGTGGGATGTCGAGAAAAAAGAAAAAATAACGGAATTCACACTGGACATCCCCGATCTAGATCGGCCTGTCATGATTAGCGGCTTGTCCATTGGCCCAGACGGCAATGTATGGGGCGGGGTCGACGGAATCTTGTTCAAGCTGGACCCGGATACGTATCGCATCCTAGACTATAAAAATATATACCCGCATGTTAAAAATTACGGCTTCTGGCGCCCCTACCACCCGCATTGGGGGCAAGACGGATTGTTATACATGGATTTAGCGGATCGCATCACCGTTATCGACCCGTACACGTGGGAATTTGTAACGTTATCCGAGGCTAACGGCAGCACATTCAAAGAAATTGCCTTTATGACGCTGGCCAAGGACGGGCAAGGCAACGAGCATATTTATTACATTGATCAAGCCAACTTGATCAAAATCCCAATTTCCAATGCAGGAGAAGATCCTAGACCCGCGATCGAAATGGAGCTGCTCGCCAAAGAGATCGGAAATCCGTTGCAGGAGCATAATCGGCATCTTGATTTGAATGGCGACGGGGTCATAGACATCCGTGACTTGGGTCTCCTTGAATTAAAGTTGGAGTAATGAACGATACATGAATCGGGGTGGTTTCAAGCGCAGCCTTGCTGCTTGAACCACCCCCTTCTCAGAATTATTAACCTGCATTTTTCTACTCGCTTATCAGAATCGGCCTGCCTGCAGCAGCCGATTCTAAAGCGGCGCAGGTCACGAGATGCGTGCGGAATGCATCGGCATAATCGGATAAAACGCGCGATGCATCTCCAGTGCGAACGGCGTGAATGAACGCCGCACTCTCAAGCGCATACGGATCGGAACCGTTCGGCCATTCGGTTGTCTGCCCTGTCTCGCTCATGCGGAGCCGCTCTGGACTCCAGTCCAGCATGCCTTCTTCCGTATAGAAGGTCAGGCCTACGCGACTCACCCCAGTAGGCAGCAGGCAAGTGTTAGAAATGTTGGCGATGAAGCCGCTGCGCAATCTGAGCGACACGGTGCCCACGTCGGCCACCTCTACCCCCAGCTCCTCTCTCCGCTGCATCCGTTGACCATACAGCGCCTGCACTTCCTCCACCTCACCGGCGCAATAACGCAGCAAATCGACGAGATGAGTCGTCTGTTCGATGAATTGGCCACCCGAACCCGCTTGCTTCCGCCACCACGCGACTTGAGGCATGCTGCCCATCCATTGGCCGACGGCCATGCCCGCGCTCTGCCGGGCCAACGCTTCCTTCAAACGGAGCGATGTCTCCATGTAACGGAAATGATAGCCGACAGAGGTTATAAGGGAACTGGACTGTATCCCTGATAAAATGTCACGTGGCACCTCCGTGCCGATGCCAAGCGGCTTCTCCACCAGAAATGGAATTTTCCGCTGTAAAAGTTGTCGTTCCACTTCCCCATGTGCCAAGGGCGGAACACAAATATAGACCGCATCCAACCGCTCTCCATCCAACATATCGGACAATTGTCCATATCCCGATGCGCTGTAGCCAGAGGCCATTTGCTGCGCTTTCTCTGTGCTTGTCCCGCAAATGGCTATCACCTGCACGCCTTCCATGCCTGACAATATTCCAGCATGTACTTTACTGAACCACCCCGTACCAATAATACCGATGCGCATGGTCTTCACCCCTCTGCTCATATAGGCCATCCCCCGCTAGCTACCGGGAATCCAATCCCCGGACGATAGGAATTTGGCTGTGTCATACTGCTCTCCCTGTCCCCTACCGTGCCTGCCTATATTGTAATCGATCCTTGGCCCGTTCCATAGATTAGCAGGGCATTATAAACCTTTACATATCCCCCTCCTGCAATTAACAGCCTCATAACAATTGGAAATTACAATACGATAGAGTATGGCATTTTTTTAGCTTCATTCCATTTCATATAGGAGGTAAAGGAAATGATTCGATTGAGGAACAAGTACATAACCCGGAAATGGATAGGCTTGACGCTGGCATTCATTATGCTCGTCACGTCCCTGATTCCGCCGGGGCTCCTGCAGCGGACAGAAGCAGCGGGTGCTCCACATGTGGTATTCAGTCAGGTATATGTGGCGGGCGGCAATAGCGGGGCCATTTACAACACGAAATTTTTCGAGCTCTACAACCCGACAGACAAGGACGTGGATTTGAGCGGATGGTCCCTTCAATACGCCGCCAAAAATTCCATATTTTCCGCCAAGCCCGGCGCTTCCAACAATAAAACGTTATCTGGCACCATTAAGGCGCATGGCTATTACTTGATTACCGGCGGGAGCGGTACAAATGGCATTCCGCTGCCTGTATCCGCCGATGATACGTCCTCCGTCAATCCGGGGCAAGCCAGCGGGAAGCTCGCGCTGGTCAACAGGCAAGATACGATTAGCGGAAAAGACGATCCGAGTGTCGTCGATTTTTTCACTTGGAGCGACAGCAACAGCAATCTGCCGAACGAATATTGGGGCAGCCCCATCATCGCGCCTTCTCCAGACAGCAACGAAGAACACATCGGCGTGGAAGCGTTTAAGAAAGGGACGTTGCTCCGCAAAACAAACGAAGGAAGCGATCCGCGGGGTGTCATCGGGTTGGGCAACGGCTGGTTCACAAAAAATACCGGGGCGGATTTTGTCATTCACACGATAGCCGATCCTGGCAACAGCATATACATCCGTCATTCCGGCACCGCACCGGAGCCGGCCTTGATAACGCCCGCACCGAACGCTGGGCTCATTCGGCTGGAGAGCAACTACTCCACCGTTACCCAATCCGTCTATACAGCCGTATATGGCCAGTCTGAAGCGGTGCCGCACGACTCTCTCGTCAAGATTTATGTAATGGACGGCGGATTGTATTCGGAGGCGGCTTCAGGAGAGGCGGAGTCTGACGGTTCCTTTGCTATCTCATTCGATAATCCGAGCGAGAAGAATACAGCCTATGTGTCCGCTACCCTTGCTGGCCGCGAAGAGAGCCGCATGGTCCGGGTCGATGCTGACGGTCACGATCCTTCTTATCGCATGATCCCGCTGTCCGATCTGCGGGTGAACAGCAGCAGCGGCATCCCGATTAACCAAGGTTCCCGAGTGACCGTAGAGGGCATCGTGACCGTTGACAATCAGCTATTCGGTGAGGGAAACAGCAACTTCTTCATTGAGGATGGCACAGGCGGCGTAAAAGTGTTGGACGGGATCGCGCACGGATTAGGCATCAAGCGCGGCGATAGGCTTCGCATCACCGGGATGGTCGATTTTGCCGATGGGATGACGCTTCTCGTCCCCCATTCCGTCACATACATCAAGCAGGAGCCGCTTCCGGAGCCGGTCGTGCTTACCATCGCCGATCTGAACCGCTATGCTGCTGCAGAGCCATATGAAGGACGACTCGTGACCATTCGCGGAACGGTATCTCAGCTGTCGCCTTCCGCGTCAGACACGAACGTCACGATTACCGACGAGAACGGGCAAGCGATGAACGTCAAGCTATACGGTACAGGCATCGATGCCGTACGGAAGCTGTTGCTGCAGCAATCATACTGGTTCACGGGCATCGTCGGACAACACAAGACGTATGCTCCTTTCGATTCGGGATATGAATTATATCCGCGCGAGAAGGCTGACATCACCGGCTCTCTTCAGCTGGAACATACTCCTGTCACAGAAGGATATGCCGGCCTGGATCTTCGGTTTGCGGCCACATCATTCCATGCGGAGTCCGTTATACTCTACTACCGCCAGGCAGGCAGCTCCGATTTCGCGGCCCTTCCGATGACAATTAATGACGGCTCCCATTATGAAGCCGTCATTCACGCTGCCGATGTACCTGGAGCCGTATTGGAATATTACATCAAAGCTACCGCAGGCACACAGACGCAACAAGCCGGCACAGATGACGCTCCGATTAAGCTTATGCTCGTGGAAGATCAGGAAGGTCCGGAGTTTTCTGAAGAATTGCCTGCCGACCATTCTCAGACGGAGAACAGACGTCCGGAAATTTCCGTACACATTTTCGATCCAAGCGGAATAGATGCGGGCTCGGTGCTGGCACAGCTTAATGGCGAGCCGCTAGCTCCTGCCTTCGATGCGCCTGCCGGAAGGGTCGTCATCAAGCTGAACAACGACTTGAAGACGGGCAGCTACAAAATAGAAGTGACAGCCAAAGATGCGAAGGGAAATGCAGGCAAGCATGCGTGGACGTTCCGCGTGTTGCCGACGTTTGAAGGCGGGAACCATTACCGGGGCTCGTCGCACAATCATACCGGCATTTCGCATGATGCGAAAGGAACACCGGAACAAGCGATTGCCGCTGCCAAGAAGCATCGCTATGACTGGTTCGCCTTTACAGATCATTCCCATGACATCGACGTCGGCAGCCGCGAGGCCAAGGACAGCATCGATCGCCAAGGCATGCCGGAACGGACCGGCAGCGCGGATCAAGCTGCCTCCGCATGGCAGAAGCTGAAGCAAGTCTCTGAAGACAGTACACAAGATGAGGAATTTGTTGCCTTCCGTTCCTATGAGATGACCTCCACGGTGTGGGGCCATTCCAATATTTTCGGAACAGAGAACTTTATCGATCGCATTCAAAATAACGGCATCTATCAAAATTTGAACCAATTCTACAAATGGGCCAAAACCTACGACGCTCTCATCGGTCAATTCAATCATCCGAACTGGGGCGGAAGCACCCCGCCATTTAACGCATTCGTTCCGTACGACCAAGATGTGGATAAACTGTTCACGATGTTTGAAGTGGGCAACGGTTCTGGACAATATACCTATTCCAATATTGAAAATCTGTATTATAAGACATTGGATTTAGGATGGCATGTCGCACCGACGTTCGGGGAGGATCATCATAATGGGATGTGGGGCGAGACGATGCGGCGCACGATTGTCGTCGCCGAACAACTGACCCGGGAATCGCTGCTCGATTCGATGCGGAACCGGCGTGTTTATATGTCGGAGAACCCGAATTTTACGCTTGATGTCAAGGCCAACGGGTATTATATGGGATCAATTGTAGACAGTCAGTCACTTGCCTTCACCATTGCAGGCGGAACTTCCGCTCAACCCTACACCTATCTCCCGCCTGGCTTTACACCGGATGAACGTATTAAGACAGTCGAACTGATTACGAACGGCGGCCATGTCGCCGACTTCATTACACCGGAGACACAGCCCGACCTTTTTACGGATGAGAACAAACGCTTTTCATGGAATCCCGAGGTTGCCGTTCCCGGCGGACAGCAATGGTTCCTTGTTAAAGTTACGCAAATGGACGGCAATCGGGTATATGCTTCTCCGATCTGGACGAAAGAAGTCAAGGTGGATGTCAGGGTTCAGGATATTCAGGCAAGCGAAGGCAATATCATTGCAGGCAATCCGGCCGTATTGGAGGCGTTGATCAGCAATTTCGGCCAAGGCGAGCTTGAGCGCCTTCAAGTTCAATTTTATGCGGATGAGGTTGAGGAATCACATCTGATTGGCACAGCCGAAGTGACCTCCCTATCGCCGAAGAGCGTGTCTCGCGTTCAAGTGACATGGAGCAATCCGACGGGAGGCGACCGGAATATTATTGCCGTCATCGCCAATCCGCCAGCCGGCAATGCGCCAGAGAACAATCAGTTCGCACAGACTTTCCATGTGAAGGAGCCTCTCGGTCTTACCATTATGATTGACGCGGCACACGGCAATGAGAATTCGACGGGAGATTCCGGGAAATACAAGGACGAATTCAAGAAGCTGACCAAGCTGCTTCGCGCCGAAGGCTACCAAGTCATTGAGAATCACCAGCCTTTGACTCAACAAGCTTTGGAGCATGTATCTGTCCTGATCATTTCCCATCCACATAAGAACAAGCCGTTCATGGAGAGCGAGCAGGCGGCCGTCGCTGAATTCGTCAACAACGGAGGATCATTGATGCTTGCCAGCAAGAGCAACAACAGCACCGATCCGACTATGAATAACCCGCTGCTGGAACGACTCGGTTCGGTCATCCAGTTCAACGATGACGGCGTGTATGACGGCAGTGAGGACGGAAACTTCTGGTCGAATCCAGCAAGCAGCCTCTGGTCGGTTCGGGCCCACCCTGAACCAGTCGCTAACTATGTGACGGATTTTGTGCACAGAGTGGATTACTATAGCGGCGCAAGCTTGATGAGACTGGGCCAGCAGCCGTTGGCGGATTCAGACCCCGTCACCATCATTGCGCGAGGCAACGCAGCCAGCTACCAGTTCAATCTTGCCTCGAAAGGGACAGCATACAACACATCCGGTGAACAGGGCGGAACGGCCATCCCGCTTATTGCTTCGCAGGAAATCGGAGCGGGGCGCATCGTCGTCACCGGAATGAATCTGTTCAATGACAGACAACTGGATGATATAGGTGAAAAGAACGATAACGTCCGTCTGACGGCCAACCTGTTCAACTGGCTTGCCCACCGTGGCACGAAGGTCGTGCCGATTGGCGATGCGCGCACACAGCCGGAAGGAACAGACATTGTCGTGGAAGGAACAGTAACGACCGCCGCGGGCGTATTCTTTGACGCGTTCTATGTGCAAGACGGAACGGGCGGCATCATGGCCTTTAACGAGGTGCCGAAAGATTCGCTCCAGCTTGGAGATACGGTCCGCATCTACGGGCATGTCAAGGTGTTCGAGCAAAATGTGGAGATTATGTTCGACAATTTCGATAAGAATGTGCTTAAGCTGAACAAGGTTCCAGGGCAGCCATTAGAACCGAAACGAATTACTACAGGGGCTGCGAAGGATGAAGCGAATCAGGGAGTACTCGTCAAGCTGTCAGGTGTCGTGAAGCGGGTGTCCAGCATCCCTGATCATACGATTTATGTGGATGATGGCACGGGCGAAGCTCTGATCTTCATTGACGGATACATCGCCGAACAGAACGGTCAACCGCCTGCCCTTAAGCTAGGAGATACGCTCGAAGCCGTCGGCGTGACAGGCAAATTCTCTGGCGGCTACTGGGTGCGCGTCAGGGACACACGTGAGTTGATCAAAGGTAAATCTGAGCCAGATCAACCGGAGGGACCAGGCCGCGACAGACCGGGCGAGAGGCCAGACAGCGGCAGCGGATCGTCCGGCAGCAGCTCACAAGGAAACGGCACGAGCGGCAGCAAGGTTGCCGATCCGCTTCCGAAGCCCGCTCATCAGTTTATTGTTGCTGAAAAAGATATAACCGGTGCGTCGGCACACGGCATCCGCATTGCTCTGACCATGCCAGACGACATTACGGAATCATTATGCCCCTCGATACGGGAGACTTGCTGGCAAGCAAAAGTCTGGAACTCAGGTCTAAGTGGTGGACGGCCCGCTTCCCTGCGGAGGCGCTCCAAGCATTGTCCGGCATGGTTGCGAAGGATGAACGGGCAGACAGTCACCTCTCATGGAGGGTGAACCCGTTACCAGACTGGCTTAGCCTTGAAAACGCGAAATCCGCAAAGAGCGGACTCACCTTATCAGGTTCTGCCTACCAGTTACAGCTCATGATCGTCAAGAAGAATGGCGATTCCGTACCGGTTGAGAAGCTTGTTCAGCCTATCTCCGTAACCTGGAAGCTGGAGGGGAAGCCGAACCCGCGCCTGGTCGGAATCTATGCGATTCGTAATGATGGAACGCTGGAGTATCACGGTGGTTCTGCGGGGAATGGAGAGATTACAGGGGCATTCGACAAGCTTGGCAAATATGCCGTGTTGGAGTACAACAAGCGCTATACAGATGTGTCTCCTGCCCATTGGGCGCACAGCATCATCCAAGAAATGACGGCAAAGCAAATGTTACAAGGGACGGGACTAACGACCTTCGAGCCGAACCGTCCGGTGACCCGCGCCGAGTTTGTGGCACTGCTAGTAAAGGCTTTCCATCTAGGGAAGCCAGGCAAGGCAGAGTTTGCTGACGTCTCTGCCGGCAAATGGTATGCGGAGCCGATTGCAGTCGCTGTCCAAGCCGGGATCGCAACCGGCAAAGCGGACAACAGGTTCGCCCCCGACGAAGCCATTTCACGCCAAGAGATGGCGGCAATGCTCGTTCGGGCATACGAGGCAGCTGCTGGCATGCAAGCGCCGCGTTCGGGCGCCTTGACCTTCCGGGATCAGCTGGACATTTCTCCATGGGCAACTGAATATGTGACCGCGGCGCAGGCGCTGGGTCTCGTACAAGGCCGGGCGGAGAACCGCTTCGCTCCTACCGGGAACACGACACGGGCGGAGGCCGCCCAAGCGATTGCCAACGGATTGAAGCTGAATTAGTGATAATTTAGCATACAAAAACGCTTGGACAAATTCCCAAGCGTTTTTGGCTTATATTTATTTTTTTAACTTCCAGATTGCATTTTATAGTTCCTCAAAATCATACCATTTGTCTTCGTCATTCCGAAATTGTCATAATAAGGAACTAAGTCATCGTCACAACATAAATCAATCATATATATGTCACCAAGTTCTTTCAGCATCCGATTTACTAATTCCTTGCCTATACCTTTATTTTTGTATTCTGGTAAAACTTCAAGAAATGGAATGTAGGCAGATAGAATTCCATCACTTATCGCTGTAATAAATCCAACTACTTGATTCGTATTATCATCAATCGCAATAATCACTTTACTGCTTTTCTTTAACAGTATTAAGTGAGTTTGTGGATTTGGTGGATTAAGCCAATCCACAAAAAAGCCCTTTAACATATCAGAAGAAATACCATCGAGTGAGTTCTTGTATATCATAATATATCAGCTCCTAATTTATATTAACTTATTAGACAGATGATATATATCAATAGTAAAGCAACAAAAATATGACCTCCAAGCATTCTAAGAAATACTATAAGTTATTCTACTTAAATTTCAAAATCCCTTCTATATTGTAATTACTTTTAATACTTATTATTTTGATGGTGGGTCTTATTTCGTTATGAAACTAATGCGTTTCAAATATCTCTTTTAATGAAAAGTATGCTGATTTACGCAAGTTCTCTGTATCGTATCCTCTATGAAATCCCCAATCCAATAAATCGGTTTTTGCATCGTATCGTGAAGGTTTACCCTTAACTGTTCCACTTCTCCTTCGCTTACAGGATTATGAACAACAACGATGCCATCTTCTTTTGTAGCCAATCGTTGTAATTTAGCCAAGTTTTTGTCCCTCCATTACTTCTTCTAAACCCATTTTCCTTATCATTCTTTTATTGTTCCGTCTGGGACACGTATTTTGTGTGTCGCAGGTGCCGATCATAATTACTCCTTGTATGAGGGTCTAAACGGAGAAAAGGATATGCAAGTCGCACATCCCTTAAGAGAATACTTGGTTCCGCCCCTACTTCTTACACATTAATCCTAATTAGGGATTGCTTACGGTAACGTAAACACATTATTATAAATACAAGAACATGTGATACTATTGAACAGATAGGTCAAATTCTAAATTGAAATTACATTTGAGGTGAAAATATGATGGAAGATAATAAGCCGAACGCTGCAGAAACAGAAGAGGCGAAAAAAGTGAGTCTGGCAGACGCGGCAAAGCGGATGCTGCAACAGAAGAAACAAGCGCAAGGCCAAGCGAAAGGTCAGCAACAGCATCACGCGGCAGGCAATCAAATGATGAAGAGTCAACACACGAAGAAAATCAACAATCAGCGCAAACGTATGGGCGTATAGCTCAAACGCAAGAGCAGCAACGCTGTATAAGCGTGCTCGCATTGACAGCGCAGGCATGATACAGCAGAGAAAGAGGGGCAGATACTGCCCCTCTTTCTTATTCATGCAGCTTTATTCGAACAATTATTCTGCTATTTTGTTGGCGTCCGCGATGCCACTGTCTCTGTCCGAGATGATACCGCTTCCGCCGTCACGACAGCTGGGAACTCCTGCGCCGAGAGCGCTTCGGGTAATAGTTTGTCTAGCCGCCCGCGAATAAGGTATAGTGAATGTATCACGGCAAGCTCTATGAAGACCCTATAACAATTGAAAAAGGTGATGACATATGGCAACATTCGAACAACAGTTGGAACAATACGCTGAGCTCATCGTGAAGATAGGCGTAAACGTACAGCAAGGGCAACCCGTGTTCGTGACAGGATCGCTTGAAATGGCACCCCTCGTTCGCCTCGTGGCAAGCAAAGCGTACGGTGCAGGCTCAAGCAATGTCCATGTTGAATGGACGGACGATACGCTGACGCGCTTGAAGTTCGAAAAAGCGGCGGACGACGTGTTCACTCAGTTCCCGCAGTGGGAAGTCGAGAAGCGCAACGCATTTCTGGATAAAGGAGCAGCGTTCATCTCCATCGTATCCTCCAATCCAGATTTGCTGAAGGGCATCGATCCGCAGCGGATCGGCAACAATCAGAAGGCGTCGGGCAAAGCACTGGAGCGCTTCCGCCAATTCGTCCAATCGGATAAAGTAAGCTGGACGGTCGTCGCGGCTTCGACCCAAGCATGGGCAGCCAAAGTGTTCCCAGAGCTGAACGGCGAAGAAGGAATCGCGAAGCTGTGGGATGCGATTTTCGAATCTGTGCGTCTCAACACGCCTGATCCGGTGGAAGCTTGGAAAGAACACAACGCGACCTTACATAAAAAAGTGGATGTATTGAACGGCAAGCATTTTCATAAGCTGCACTATACAGCGCCAGGCACGGACTTGACGATCGAGCTGCCAGAGAAGCACCTGTGGGTAGGCGCAGGCAGCACGAACGAGCAGGATGTTCCATTCATGGCGAACATGCCGACCGAAGAAGTATTCACCGTACCGCACAAATCCGGCGTGAACGGCTATGTGTCAAGCACGAAGCCGCTCAGCTACGGCGGCAACCTCATCAATAACTTTAAAGTGACGTTCGAAAATGGGCGTATCGTGAAGGTCGAAGCAGAAGAGGGACAAGACATTTTGCAGCAGCTTGTTGACACCGACGAAGGTTCGCATTACTTGGGCGAAGTTGCGCTCGTGCCGCACGAATCTCCGATTTCGCAATCGAATGTCCTGTTCTACAATACGCTGTTCGATGAAAATGCATCGAATCACCTGGCGATCGGAAGCGGCTATGCCTTCAACGTGGAGGGCGGCAAGACGATGTCACAGGAAGAGCTCGCTGCGGCCGGCGTGAACATCAGCATCACGCACGTCGATTTCATGATTGGATCCGCGGAGATGGACATTGACGGCATTCATGAAGACGGTGCTGTCGAGCCAATCTTCCGCAAGGGCAATTGGGCGATTTAACGAGCCTACGATTTGAGGCTTTAACGGTTTGACGCAGTTTAGCGGCAGGAGCATGACGCTCCTGCCGCTTTCTATATTCTAATGACTTCTGATTGATCGCCAAATGAATTTAAACAGGACTAGTCCGGCATTCTGGTTTTATTCATTTATATCCATCCCGATGATGCCCACCGTAT
Organism: Paenibacillus sp. MER TA 81-3; assembly: GCF_023713585.1. NCBI lineage: Bacteria > Bacillati > Bacillota > Bacilli > Caryophanales > Paenibacillaceae > Paenibacillus > Paenibacillus sp. MER TA 81-3. The sequence continues at coordinate 350,292 of NZ_JAMAWB010000004.1, read as the reverse complement.
CCTTTGAAACACCTCTTTTGTCCACTCTCCCAATCCATCAGAAACCGTTTACTGACTTGAGGGGAGAGTGAAGCAAAGCATGGCGGCACATGAACAAGGTTCAGGGGGTGCAGCTCGATTGGAACTATGATATTAATGCTTGTCGTAATCATTCAAGCATGCGCATAATGGTAGAAAATAGATGGCATTTTAGAGGAAGGAGACTCCTTCATGCACATATGGCAGGATTTCAAGGTGTTTATGAGGATTAAGGGCGCGGGCTTTCTCCTGCTGACCCTCTTTCTGTACGGAATCGGAACAGGGATTCTGGCTCCGATGAACGCCATTTATTTAAAGGAGTCGATAGGACTCGGCAAAGGCGAGATTGCTTCGATTTTCGCCATATCACTCTTTTTGAACATGGTGCTTACGATCTCGGTCGGATTCATCAGTGACAGCATGAAGCGGAAGAAGACGATTCCGATCATCGCTTCCCTTATTTGCATGGCAGGTCTGCTCATCTATATGAATGCTGCAAGCTACATGCCCGCACTTATCGGGATGGCGTTGGCGACCGCACCCTCCGGCATGATTATGGGACAGCTGTTCGCGATGGCCCGCAATCATTTTACGCGCATGGCACCGGACGTCGTAGAGATCGCCCAGATTTGGCTGCGCGCAACGTACAGCGTCGGCTTCTTCACGGGTTTGCTGCTCGGAGCCAATTTGTATTTGCTGGCGACGTTCCAGGGCGTGCTGTGGGGTAATTTGGCGGGATATGCGGCCTTGTTCATCCTACTGCTGTTCTATAAAGAAATTACGGCAGAGGCATCTGCCAATAAGGCTATTAAGGGAGAACCGTTCTCCCTCATCATGCTGTTCGCCATCCTGCTGCTGTCCTGCGCCGATGCGATTCGCGGATTGTATTTGCCGCTCGTCGTTCACGAGCAGTTCGGGGATCCGCGCCTGATGTCTTACATTTGGAGTACGCAGGCCGTGTTCGAGCTCTTGTTCATGACGATGGCCGGCTACTGGGCCGCCAAATACGGCAGCAAGCCCGTTATCCTGCTCGGCAGCTCCTTTGCGCTGGTCACTTATTTGACCTACAGCGTCAGCGGGTCATTGACCATATTTTTCCTTGTGCAGCCGTTGTACTCGTTCTTCGTGTCCGTGCTGTATGGCGTTGGCATGGGCTATGTGCAGCGCATGTTCATCCACAAGGCGGGCTTCGGCGCCAGTCTGTACGTATTCATTTCCCAGACGGCTTCTCTCATCGGCTACTTCCTGCCGTTGTTAATTGAAGGGGTAACGCCGCGCATCTTCTGGATTCCTGCGGCCTTGATTGTCGCTTCGATTGGGCTAATGACGAAGGTATTGTATACCGATCGGCATCAGCGGCAGCAAGCTATCTCTTCATAATGTGTCCATACCGCGCGTAAGCCGACGATTCCACCGGGAACCGTCGGCCTTTTTCATACTGACGTTGTACATATTCCCTATCCTGCGATTCGTTGACGGACTGTATGCATCGTCGACTCTTTCAACTGCCCGCTCTCCAGCAGCAGTTGAGAGGATCGCTCTGCGTACTCTCCCTTTCGTTCCGCATCCTTCACCGAGGCAAGGTTAATCTCAATTGTCAAATAGGCGGATTGGGCCGCCGCCTCGAACAATATCGCCCCAATGCCCAAATCAGAAATGACGTTCTTGTTAGACGTCTCCGCGATTGCGGCTGCAATGCGCATCCCGTCTCTGCATACCCGGAGCAGCCGGAGCGGAACTTCGATGGCCGCATAGGTCGCTTCGCGCAGCGCTTGTCTGCGGTTCGCCTGCTCTTCCTCGGTCCCCTTGGGCAGCCGTAGCGCCTCCATGTACTGCCCGAAAGTGCGAATGTCGTCGGCAAGCAGCTCCTCGCATAGCGCAGACAGACTGTTCATCTCGTTCAGCGTAAGCTCAATTTGTTCCCGAATGCCTGCGAATTTCTCGCCCTGCGACAGATTGCCCACCATCGAGGTCATCGCTGCGCCGAGCGCCGCTACGAGCGCGGCCACGCTTCCTCCACCCGGTGTCGGATCGGCGCTGCCCGCCCGCTCCAGAAAGCTCCGTATCGAACTGTCCCACGTTATGGCCTGATTCATTGCTTCGCCGCCTTCTGCTTCATCTTCGCATAATAAGCGGAGGCGAGATCCCCCTCGACGAGAATCGTGGCAATGCAAGGAAGATGTCCCTGTGACGCGTACTCCTCCACTCTCTTCCGGATATCGTTGTACACGGCATCCGCGGCTTCTTTTGCTTTCATGACCATTCCCATCGTATAACCTCCTGTGGCATAGCGATTGCAATAATGTGAAATGTGAAAAACAAAAAAAGCATTTGCCGAAGCTCAACAAGCGAGTCTTCAACAAACACTTTTACCCAGGCGAACGGTACATTCCGACTGTATGCTCCCTTGTGGTTGCTCCCACTATTTTCGCCAGTTACATACAGCATTCAATTTCTTTTATCCTACCAAATCGGAATAAAAAAGAAAACCTTTTTTGCTTTTACAAAATAAATTCCTGCGCCCCGTCACATCTAACCTGTCGTGAATACCATGGAACAGCGAAGCACATTCATCTAGAAGAGGGTGTTATCGAATGCCTATTGTAGGTCAGGCTATAATAGTTAGTAGCAGTAACGTATATGTTGCGAATGACCGGGATACAGCCATTGCTTTGGCCGTAAGCGGAGCGCCAGGCAATAAAGCCACGGTTATCCCCCGCTATACTCTTTGGCCCCAATTAATTAAATATTCGAATGACAACGGGCCTTTCCCCACTATAAATTCCCGATACATTTGGGATTCAACTACATCCGATGGTCAAAGCAGAGGATTTGCCGCAAGAAGCGGCGGCATCGGCAACCCTAATCCGCTCACAATTAACGTAAATTTATGCGTCTTTTCCGACAATGCCCATGTGGCCCGGGTTGATGTTTATAATTTTAGTCCACCGACCCCTGTGTTGGTGCAGACGTTAACTCCTCCAGTGCTCTTGGATGGAAATATGGATCCTATTGTCGGCCTAAGCGAAACGCCGCCTTACAATTGGCAAGGCATAAGAGTGTACAAAAACAGCAGCAGCAATCCGCTTCCTCCCGGAGCGATATATGTCGTGGTAGTATCGTTTACAGCGGTCAATTATATTCTTAATCCGCTTGGAAGTGAAAATCCTGCAGGATTATCGTTCATCGCCAATGTCGATTTCATTTCATGATCAGCTATCTTTCCCTTCATTCCACTGCGAATGAACATGGCTGGTAGGACAACACAATACCTACCGTATCGCGGGGAGATGCCTTGTAACGCTCGTAGGCTGCAGCGGCTTCAGCCACTGGCATTTCGGCTGAGATGAGCGGCGCGACCTGGATTCGCTTCTCGGCGAGCAGGCGCACATATTCGCCCACATTCCTGCCTTCGGTCCAGCGCACATACCCTTTCGGGTAATCGATGCCGTCTACTTCATACTCGCGCTTGTATCTGCCCGGTCCGCCGGCGCGGGAGATTAAGATTTGCGCTTCCTTGGAGAACATCAGCTCCCGGTTGAATTCCATTTCCAAGTCTCCGACAATGACCACTTTGCCGCGATCCCGAATCCAAGTGAGCGCCTGATCGATCATCCCCGCCGCATTCCGTCCTGTACACAAGAAGACGGTATCCACCCCTTCTCCGCCGGTGGCGTCTTGAATGGCAGCATCGATCCCTTCCAGCGTCGAATGCACGTCGTCGACTCCACATTCGCGCAACACCTCGCAGCGTTCGGGCAGCAGATCATAGCCTAACATATGATAGGACGCAGCGTTCCCAATTTGACACATCATCTGTCCCAATATGCCCAGTCCGACTACGACCGCCTGCTCGCCGAACTGGAGATTGGCCTGCCGCAGCGCGTGAATCGCAATCGCGCCCAGGCCAGCAAAGGCAGCCTCCCGAATATCCATTCCATCGGGAATGGGCGCGAGCAAATGCTTCGGCACCGCCAACAAGCCGGCATGCCGCACGAACGGAGCGCCGTAGCACGCGACGCACTGTCCCGCCTGCACATGAGTGACGCCCGCTCCCACTTCCCGCACAATGCCGGCGGCACTGTAGCCCAGCGGGATCGGGCGGTCCGTTTTTTTCTCCGACATCATCATTTCCGTACCCGGGCTGATGGCTGAGTATTCCGTATCAACCAAGACGAAGTTCTGCTTCACATTCGGCTCGGGGAGGGTAACCGTCTTGATTTTCCCATCCAATGCTACAACCGATATCATGCTGATTCTCCCTTTCTTGTGCGGTATTGCGCGCTTTCGTGAATCGTTAAGATTTAAGTCCCGTCATGGCGATGCCTTCCGTAAAGTAACGTTGGAAGAAAATGAAAATGAGGAACGTGGGCACGAATGAAATCGCGGAGCCGGCCATCTCAACCCCGAAATTCCCTTCCTTCGTCAAAATGGAGGCCAGCCCCACCGTAATCGGAAACATATCCTCGGACGTCATAAAGATGAGCGGAGTGAACAAATCGTTCCAGCAGCTAATGAAGGCAAACGTCCCGATCGTCGCAATGGCCGGCTTAGCAAGCGGCAGCATAATGCGGAAGAAAATCGTAAAGTCGCCCGCCCCATCCATATAGGCCGCTTCCTCCAAGTCCTTCGGGATGGTCATCATGAATTGCCGCACGAGAAACACGCCCATAATTGCCCACAGCTCTGGCACAATGATCGAAGCATACGTATTAATCCAGCCAAATTGGCTGAACATGACATATTTCGGAATGATGAGCAGTTGACCCGGCACCATGACGACAGCCATCATCGTCCAGAACACGAATTCACGACCGGGAAATTTCTTTTTCGCAAAAATATAGCCAAGCACTGCTCCGAAAAAGATTTGCGCCAGAACAGGGACGATGGTGATGACCAATGAGTTCTTAATCCACTGCACGAACGAGCTTTGGTTCATAATGTAGCTGAAGTTGTACAACGTGGGATTGGTCGGGATCCAGAACAACGGATCGGCCGTAGCCCTTTCCACCTTTTGCAGCGAACCTAAAATCATCATCGCAAATGGGAAAAAGAAGATGATTCCGAGGATCATGAGCATCAGGTATACAAATACGTTCTTCTTCATTGAGACAGTCAAAGCAAGCTCCTCCTCCTGCTGTGACGTGCAGCTTAATAGTGCACATCTTTCCCCAAATATTTGCGCTGCACGAGCGAGATGGCGAAAATAATAAAGAACAAAATATAAGCAAGGACGCTGGCGTAACCCAAGCGAAGTCCTGTAAAGCCTTCCTCGTATAAGTAATACACAAGAGTGGTCGTAGCGTAATTAGGTCCGCCGCCCGTTATCAAATACGCGGAATCAAATATTTGGAAAGAACCGATCGTCGTAATAATCGCCACATAGAAATGGATCGGCAGCAGCAGCGGGAAGGTCACTCTCCAGAACGTTCTCCACTTCGAGGCGCCGTCGATTTTGGCCGCTTCATACAGATGGCTCGGGATTGATTTCAAGCCTGCATAATAATAAACCATGGTGCTGCCGCTTACTTTGAACACGCTCAGGGCGGCCAATACGGGCAGCGCCTGCTTGGAATCGGAAAAGAACAATTGCGTATCGATGCCAATCCAGCTCAATATATAGTTGATCATCCCGTATTCCGTGCCTTTGAAGAGCCAAGCCCAAATACCGGAAATAATAACGAAGGACGTAACGACAGGGAGGAAATACAAGCTCTTAAAAAAGCCGGAAGCCTTCACGCCGGAGTTGACCAACAGCGCCAATCCAAGCCCCATGCCCATCGTCGGCAAAATATAATAAACGGAAAACAACACGGTATTCCAGATCGCTTTCCAAGCAATCTCGTCTTGAAAAAAATAACTCCAATTCGCAAGCCCTACATATTTCGGCGAACCAATAATCGGCCAGTCCATAAACGTCAGCACAAAGCTAAAGGCGAGCGGAAATATTTGAAATACGAGAAAGTGGGCCAAAATCGGAATCAAAAACACGTACACGATCGCATTTTTCTTGAATTCCAGCCGGAATCGCCTGCCTAATGGCGGTTTGTGCTGAAGGATCAGCGGCTCGGCCTGACCGTTCGCTTTTGACAAAGTAATCACCTACGATCCCATTAATTAATAATAGCGGGGGCCACCGCAACTCTGCTTGCGATGATCCCCCGCATCCTTAACGAATCAACGCTTCGGCATTCGTTACCCTTTGCTTTGTTCGTCTTGAATGGCTTTGGCCGCTGCATCCGCCGCTTGCTGAGGCGTCTTCCCGCCTTCGAGCATAGCAGCGATTTCCGCTTGAATCTTAGGCATAATCGTTCTTGCGACGGGACTCATCACGCCCGGGCGGGCATAGGCCGCCACCTCAAGAAACTTCTTCATATCTTCATCATTATCGTAGATGGAGGAAGCTGACTTGCGAGTCGGAATATAATTCGCCAGCTTGTTGAACGCCATTTGCGTTTCCGTGTTGGTCAGCACCTTCACGAATTCAGCCGCCGCTTCTTTATTTTTGCTTTTTTTTGGCACCACGAACATACCGACGGTTCCAAAGCTTGCTTCTGCCTTTCCCTTTAACGGCGGACCGGTCACATAGTCTCTATTCTCGGTCTTTAGCACGCTCAGAGTAACGCCCGCTCCCCATACCGATAACATTTTTCCAGACAAATATTCCGGGAACTGATCTTGATTGGATATGGAGTCCTTCGGAATCCACCCTTTGTCATACATATCTTTAATGAATTGGAAGGCAGCAACCCCTTCAGCATTGTTGATGACTGCGTTCTGACTGTCGTCGATTACATCTCCGCCGAACTGCCACAGAATCGGATACAACGTCGCGTTGCAGCATGCGGCACCCCCATTGAAATCCCGGGCATAATATCCTTTGGCGACGGCTTTCTCCGCCCAGACGTTATATTCATCCCACGTCTTCGGCACGTTCGCCGGGTCTTCACCGATGTCTTTAATGATGTCAGGGTTATAGAACATCATTTGTGCCTCTTGGAGAATAGGCAATCCATATAACGTCCCTTGATACGTTCCCGCTTCCAAAGAGCCGGGAGAGAAATCGTCCATATTGTTGTCTTCTAAATAAGGTGTTAACGGTTCAAGCACGTCCTTGTTGGCAAATTGGGGAATCTGGTCAGGAAGCTGATAGAACACATCTGGACCATTGCCCGCAGCAAGGGCCGTCAATATTTTCTGCTCGCGGTTCTTCCACGGAATCTCTTCCAGCTTCACTTTGACATCAGGGTGCTTCTCGTTGAACGCTCCAATCGCTCCGTCAAACACCGTCTTCAGCTCATCCTTCTTCTCCTCGGCAACATACGGATGAATCCATACCGTAATATTGCCAGACAGCTTCTTCCCTGCAGCGTCCTGCCCGGAATTCGCCTGTTCTCCCGTAGACTTCGCTTCTCCCGCGTCCGTTCCTTGACCTGAATTCGAGCCGCCTGACCCGCATGCCGCGAGCAGCATCGATAATGAGAAGATAAGCGTCAACAGCAAGATGTTCGTGCGTTTAACCATAAATAAGACCATCCCTTCTATATATAATCAACAAACTAGATAAGAACCACAGTTGTATGTATTCCCCCCCACTGTAAACATCATTATCGTAGCCACCATCCTCACAACAATCAATATTCCATATAAAAACGAAGGTATAGCAACAGTTTATAGGACAAGTTATAGTTCACTTCTGGTATATTTATAATATTACCCAGCCAAGAAAGCGCTGTCAATACTGTTGGTGTTTATGACAATTTAAAGACATCCAGTACTGTATGGGAGAATGAGCATAAGGACCATTGCACGGAAGAGTGCCGAGAAAATAGAGTATTAGACTAACCCCGAAATTGAAACAGCGGCTGCCATGGACGAGAAAATAAAGTCCTAGACTGCCGCTGTTTTATTGAACTAACGTTCTACGTTAGTTGAAGACCGCTGGTTCCACTCTTCCCGCAGTATAGCGTAGTAATATTCATCCCACCATTCATTTTGATAGGGAATACATTTCTTGAAATAACCTTCTCGTCTCATTCCGATCTTCTCCATAATTCGATAAGACGGTAAATTTTCTGGCTGACAAGTTGCAATTATTCGGTGTAGATTCATTTCCTCAAATCCATTTTTCAATATGGATAATGCCGCTTCTGAAGCGTAGCCTTGACTGTGAAAACTGGGATTGAATACCCATCCAATTTCATATGTATGCTTACCAAAATATTCATGAAATACAATGTGACCAATAAGCTTTCCATTATCCTTTAAAACAACAGGAAAATTTCGGGCTTGGTCGCCAATGTTTTTACTAATAAATTCTTTAACTGTCTCTTCGTTAAAAACCCCTTCCGGTATATATTTCATGTTACTTATATTCGAAGTGTATTCAAGTACTGCTGGCCAATCCTCGCATTCAAAACTTCGAATTATCAATCTATCCGTTGTTACATACATTGTCTTCCCTCCAACCTAAATTAGCACTATTCGTTCTCCGTTAATGATTGTCGTATGCCTGATAGTACAGGGTTATTGTTTTACTTGATAATAACCTCTCCAAAATATTGTTTTGTTAGGCTTTATTAGGATTAGAAATGAATTAACTATATCGGAAGAAGAGATTATCAGGTTTACCCAACCAATAAATAACATGAGTGATTTGATACTACCCGATGAATAGCAAGAAATAATACCAGGCAATACCGACAATACGATAATAGGTAGACTCATAAAAATCCATATTTATTTGAGGCAAATTTCGAAACCACAACATCATATTATCATCACCACATCCTTATCCATAAACATTCCAATTATATCACGTAATGGTTGTTACATGCTGTAAATACATCATGATTATTATTACGTATTACTGCCCGTTAGTTTAACACCACTGCCCTGGTCTACAACTTTATTTTTACGGTCTAATACTTTATTTTCTCAAGACAGGAAGTCCGTCAGGAAGTCCGTCAATTAAGCATTGCATAATGGTAAAAAAATAACCCCGATACGTAAAAGTACCGGAGTTATTCGTTATGGTTCATGGAACGGTTCTGGCGGCAAAAGGAGTTTACTGGGCGGTTGCCCGATCCAGCATATGCTCCAGTCGCGAACATAGCTCGTCCTCTTCTTCCATATGAGACCAATACAGCTTCATTTCATTGCGCATCCGATCAATTTCATCAGATCGCAGCCGCAGCTCGCTAAAAAAGCGGAACGACGGAATGATTTCACGGTACATCGAAAATCGGCTCGGACGGATCAATATATCTGTGCCGCTCCATTCTGCCGCCTTCTTATGGGCGGGTATGCTGAACGTATTCTTTCGAATCGTTAATTGCGCTGAATAGGAGAGCAAATAGTCGACTAACGTCTTGGCCGCTTCCTTCGCTTTCGATTTCCGGCCAACCATCAGTCCAATCGCGAGCAGCAATGTTTTTGCTTCGTTCAAATAAGGCAGCGGCGCCACATCGAACGAGAACTGGACGTCTTTCAGATGGTTCAAGCTAAAATAGGTCGACATAATCATCGAGACCTTCCCTTGCCGGAAGAGCTCCTCCGCATCCGCGTCGCTCTCTGACATATAGTTAGGAAAAATATGCTGGTGACCCAATAAGTCACGGGACAATCGTATCCCTTCCATCAGCTTCGAGTCACACAGCTGCACTCGTCCTTGCTCGTCACGCTCCACCACCGAACCGCTCTGAAGCAAAAATACAGGCCAGCGATTATTAGACAGCAAATGAAAGTAAAATCCGTATCTGTCTTGCTCGTTGCCAAGCTGCGCGGCCGCCTCCATTAGATCGGACCAGCGCCAGCTGCTGTCCGGCTCGGCAATATCTTTCTCTGCGAAATGATCCCGGTTATAGCAGAGGATGACCGGAGAGAAGATAAGAGGCAGCGCCAATATATGATTTTGATAGCTAAAAGAATCAGATATAAAAGGATACTGTCCGGAAGGACTCATGATCGGTTCGAGCAAATGATGATGCCCCTCATGAACAAACATTTGAAAATCGCTATAATTTACGGTCGCGATATCAAGCATGTCCCGTTCAATATACTCCGATACAGTATCACTATAATTTTCATAAGGAAGGGGAATCATCTGCACTCGGATATGCGGATACTGTTGTTGGAAGTCGGACAACAATTGTTCCATCGCCGCCTCTTCGACTACCGATTTATAGTATCCGAACCGAAGCTCTACGGTTCCTTCTCGCCCCGGGTTCAATACCCGGTTGCCGATACGCGGCACTTTTTCGATCAATTGCTCGGATACGAGTATATCCAAGCCTTTGCGCACGGAATTTTTACTCAATTGAAACTGTTCGCCCAATGCTAACTCGGAGGGCAAGTATTCCCCAATGATACGCTTGCCGGTCACAATCTCTTCCCTTAATACGGAGACCATTTCGTCCAGACGCTTTCTAAATGTGGTGCGGCTCGGTTTGCTTGTCATTCTATAATCCCCTTCACCCATAACTACTCCGCTCTAATCTAGTATATATCTAGTTTACATAATAATGATATCGACATATATAGGAAAAGTCAACGCTGCCTCAACGAACGAGACGGCTCAGAAATGACATCCGGTAAATTTGCCGCGGGCGGCCTTTATACCTGCCTTTCGTGTCACCGACGACGTCCACCAGCCCTGCATCAGACCAAGCCAACAAGAAGCGATGCGCGCTTCGCACCGTCACACTCAACGTGTCAGCAAGCTCCTGCGCATAGAAGTCGATCTGCCCGCTCCGGGTAATATGCGCCACGAGACGGCTCAAATACACTGTCGTGCAGCCCGCCGCCGTCGCTTCTGCGAGAATGTCCGCATCGATTAGCGATAAATCGACCTCATGGGGCTGCGTCATCTCCAACGGTCCGATGACACTTCGATCCTCACGAATGATGAACCCAATATTGCCGCCGGCGTCCTTCGCATGGCGAAGCGCCATACGAGCATGGATGCCTGCTTCATTCGCCGTCTTGCCGAACCCGATGCCGACACTCAACGTCAAGCCGAATTGCTGCTCCAATTCTTTTGCAAGCGGAAGCGTCTTGTACCCACCCGTCTGCTGTTCAAAAATCCCCCGTGTCGTCACGAACAAATACTCATCACCGCTAAACGGAGTTAAATACCCTTCCAATGATTCGACATAACCAAGCAGCGTGCGATGAATGTCCAGCTTCAAGCGCTGCACCTCATGATCCAGCATTTTGCTCTCCACCAGCCGCGCAAAACCGTCAAGATGAATCATGCCGACAACAATTTGCGCTTCTTTGCTTCGGCGCGTTTCGGTCGATAGCAGCGCTCGCTCCAATGCAACCACGACGTCTTGCTCGGTCGGTGCAATCAAGTGATTGGGGATGCCCGCCTCCGTAAGCGCTTCGGCAACCCCGTGAATCCCAGTCAAGGCCGCTGCAGCCAATCCCTGGTTGTAGTGGTAGCGATGAAATGCAATAACGCCCTCTAGCTCCGTTCCGATTGCTTCCTCAAAATACATCACCTCGACTGGCTGCTCGTTCAGCTCTACCTTGGTTTTCGCCATATCTTTCTCTGTGACAGAATCGACGGAAAGCGACGTTAAGCCGAATTGCTTATTAATATGATAAAAGGCCCGGTACAGCCCGCCTCTGGTAAGCGGGACGAAGTGCACCGGAATTGCAAAGCGCTGTTCTTCTATCGCTATTTTAAAAGGGAGAGGACCGGAAAACAAAATCACTTCCACCCGGTTCAGACATTGTTCCACCAGCTTGGGCACTTCCGCCTCATTGCTGTACGTTGCGATTACCGGAACAAATGACGGAAAGCGCTTCACCGCTGTCTGCATAATTGGAATGACAGCTTCTGAACCGATTAAGCCAATCGGAATGCCTTTATCCAGTGTTCTCTGTGCCGTTTTCACCTCGAATGCCCCCTCCCGGAAATAAATCGTTCAAAACAGCAGCTATGGCTTATGGCTTCAGCCAAGTCGATACATGCCTGCTAACAAACTCGTCATCCGTCAAATGAGGATAGTCACGATAAATGCGGTCCAATTCTTCCGCCTGCCCCGGCGACAACCCTTCTTCCTCATTCAGACACCATATTCCGCCTAATAGGCCTTGTCTGTACAACACTTCATGGATACCAGCAATACAGCCTTTGAATCCATTCGCCGTGTCGAACAATGCTGCGTTAGAGTCGGTCACCTGCCCGTTCAGCGTAAGCCACTCGGCGGAAATCTGTTCGCTATCGCGCGCCTGCTTCACGCGCTCCAGCAATTCGACCGCCCGCTTCGTCCATACAGCCCAATGACCAAGCATCCCGCCGACGATCCGTTTCTCGACCGGTTTGCCGTCGACCATAAACCGGTACACGGTCAGCAAGTCATTGACAATATTGTCGTCATTGCCGGTATACAGCGCAATCTCGTTCTTGCGCTGCGAATGACATACCGCGCGCACGACGTCGATCGTCTGATAACGGTTGAACGGCGCCATTTTAATAGCAACTACACCGGGGATATCTGCGAATTCCCGCCAGAAAGCATAACTGAACACCCGCCCGCCGACAGAAGGCTGCAAATAAAACCCAAATACAGGAATGATGTCCGCAATCGCCTTGATCCGTTCCAAATGCTCGGTTTCTGACCAACCCTTTAATCCGCCCATACTCACTAAGCCGATATCATAGCCGAGGGATACAGCCACACGCGCTTCCGCGGTCGCTTGTTCTGTAGTTCCGCATATCCCCGCTATCTTAAGAAACGGACGTTCGAGAGTAGCCCGCTCCACTTCCTCCGCTGCCATCTGCAGCACCGGCTCATACAGACCGACATCGCGAATTTCGAATTGGGTCGAATGGACGCCGACCGCAATCCCTCCGGAGCCCGCCGCCATGTAATACCGGGTGAGCGCCCGCTGTCTCGTCTCATCAAGCTCGCGTTCCGCCGTGAGCGCCAGCGGATGAGCCGGAATGACGACTCCTTCATGCAGCGCCCGCCGTTTCGCGGCTGATAACGGTAGATAAGCAGTCATGCTAGTAATTCCCCTTTCTTTCTTGGAAGTGAGTCGGCTTGTTCCATACTTCTCCGCCCTGCTGCAGCCACTCGGCAATCCAGTCGATCATTTGCATCAACGACACGCGCGGGTATCCGAACAGCTGGAACGACTTCGCCGCGTTGTTGAGCAGCGCCGTATCCGCTTCCTCGCCTTCGATGAGCGGCGGCTGCCCGAACCGTATTCCGAATTGCTCTGCCACCCAGCGCAACGAAATCGTCTCCGGTCCGGTCACGTTAATAATGTTCGGGGGCGTGCTGCATGCCAGCAGCGAGCGAATGGCAATCTCATTGGCATCCCCCTGCCAAATGCAGTTCGCATGCCCCATGCTGATATCAATCGGGCGGTGCTCCTGCACCGACTTCGCAATCTCAAGCAGAACGCCATAGCGCATATCAATAGCATAGTTCAGACGATAAATACTCATTGGAATGGAATACTCCTTCGAGTAATACTCGAATACCCGCTCCCGACCCAAGCAGGATTGCGCGTACTCCCCGACAGGTCCCGTATCCGACAGCTCGCTGGCGCCGCCCTGGAGCACCGGAGTTAACGGATATACGTTCCCCGTCGAGAACACAACGATGCGGGAATTGCGGAACTTCTGCGCCACCTGTCCCGGCAAATAGGTGTTCATCGCCCACGTAAACCCTTCGTTGCCTTTCGTCCCGAACTTGTTGCCCGCCATGTAGATGACGTTCTTCACATCCGGCAGCTGCTCTAGGTCATTCGGATTGAGCAGGTCGGCTGCAATCGTTTTCACGCCGTCGCGCTCCAATTCATCCTTCAGACTTGCAGAAGAGAATCTCGATGCGCCGTACACTTGCTTGTTGGCTCCGGCTTTCTGAATCGCATTCATCGCCAAGCGCGCCAGACTCGGCCCCATTTTGCCCCCGACGCCCAGCAGCATAATATCCCCTTCGATATTGGCCATATCCTGAACCAATGCATCTGACGGCTCCGCTAATTTCGCTTCCAACTCTTCAATCGTTCTCATCCCATTTCCCTTCCTTCTGCTTTAGTGGTGATGCACCGTTCTTAATTTCATGTTAGAAGAAGGGAAATGATTAAGACAAGGAGATTAAATTGTCTTTAAATGCGAGTCTAAAAAATAATTTCATTAGATATAAACAAGTTATATACCAGATATACAATAACTTCGGCAAGATATCAACTTTTGTCAATTAACAAAACAAAAAAGAAACTTATTTATAGTAAATATATAAGGTATTATTAGGTTTATTCGTATTTAGGGACTTTTATATTCTGGTTCAAATCTAGTTATTTAGACTGACTCCCTCAGATGGATCCCCGAATATATAAAAGTGATTACTCGGCGACTAGTCACTTATGTACCATATATATATATCAGAAAGAGTTTTGGTACTAGATTGGAGTTAACCCTTCCGATTTTTTGAACTCGCGTATACGTTAATCGTAACATTGTAGCCGACCACGCTCATGATGTCCTTCAATGGTACGTCCTTCCTTGTCAGCATCTCCTTCACTTTCTCCATCCGCTTCATGTCGACGTAACACATGAGTAATTGACCGGTTCACTCTTTGAATACGCGGGTGACATCGGATGGAGACAATAGCAAGTGGTTGGCAATGATCTCAAGCGAAATAGAGCTGTCCAGATAATGATCGGCGACATAGGCCATAATCTTGTCTGACAGTCCATTGTTCTAATAACTAATATGCTCATCCACTTAGTTGCACATCTCTTGGCACAGTCCTACAATTCGAAGCTTCCAATTCTTCCATCGTTTCATATTCAGTCGTGGCGAGCGGGAGAAATGTGCAAAGCGTAGCGCTTTGATTATATGGATTACGTCGTCGTGCTGCTCTATATCGATGACTATGCCCGGTTCCAGCAGCTTCATTCTACCTCGAAGCATCACATTCTCAAGTGCAGTGTATCCAATATGTTGAAGTAGTTATCTCAGAAAAAAGTAGTAGTTAGATATAAAGTTGAGCTGCCGAATAACCGCACCATTGCCTTGCTGCTTAATCAGGGAGATGTTACCCTTCATGAGCTTCTCCTTCTGATTTTCCCCGAATACCCATTCGCGAACACGGAAGCTGTTCTGTACTTACCATGACGTGTTTGATGGCTGAGAGCAGGATATCATCGTGAGACTCGTAAAGCGACCACACGTCTCGTCACAGAGTTCCACTAGGTGCTCTCGATTGCGGCGATAGAAGTCGGGAACCATGGATAAAAATAAAAGAACTCGCGATTGGCGAGTTCTTTACGGGCGTAACGTTTTTGCATTATCCATTGTCTATCAGCTTCCTCAACTCATCCGTGCTAAACGTTGACGTCACCGCTGTGCTGCACCTTATCCGGGAACATATCAAATGCCGACCTATCTTCTCCAGTGTCGCTACTTTGTCGTTGAGTTTAAAGGCTTCACCTTCCCAATTACGCTTTCTCAGAAATCACGGCCCCATCGGGCTTTAGCTCTATCACGTTCTGGTAGCCAAATACGGGAACTGACTCACATCAACAAATTCCATAGCCAACTTCACCGTGCTCTGTCCGGAACGAAAGGTAGTGCTTGATATCCGCGAAGCCACTCTTTGCCAGCTACTGTGAACGGTTTGTAGTTTGAATTCTCTGTCGTACTTTTTCATCATGTTGGACACCTCGATTATTAATGCTTTTTATTGTTACACTGTCGGTTCTCCGTGTCCAAGGTAAAGTCTAGCATTGGTGTTAACCTCTTATATTTCGTTTACTAGGCAATTCTAATACAAGTCCTGAAATATTTAACTTATCGTAATTAATGGAGCTTATTTTCTTTTTTATTCTCAATTTTTCTATATATAGCCGCAATTACACCAATACATATCAATAAAGAACCACCTATAAATGTGTAATTAGTGATTGACCAAATATAGCCTGGAACAAGAATAAATAAAGTATCCATTTTGCTTCCAGCTTGATCAGCGAAGTTCAAATAGATGATAATTTTCTCTAAACCACTTAAAGCCATAAGTAAGATACCAAATATAATAAAAATCAATGGCAACTTAGATACCTCCTCATTGAAATATAGGATTGAGCAATTACTCAATCCTATATTATCAAATTAGTTTACATATGCTATTGCAAACTCTCCATCAGCATGATCGCCGGCCACTTTTGCAGGAGAAGCTCCCCATACATCTGTCTTAGTGCCCATAGTCTGACATCCAGTCACAGGGTAACACCCCATATAAGTAATATTTCCTTTAGTAAAATTGTACCTAGGAGCAAAAGTTAAATATCCTGTTCTTCCGATTTTTACATAAAGAGTATAAGTTAGATTAGAAGCCGAAGATGTTGACCATTGAAAACTAGCATTTGCCTTAATATAAGATTTATCTCCTGCTGTTAATCCCGCGCCCCAATTTTCAGTTGATGTGATAGTTTCCCCCTTAGAAATTGGACAAGGTAGTGCTGATCCAGTGCAGTTTAGATCCGCACTAGCTTTACGAGGAGTCATTAATTCAGACCATTTTTGTTTTTCAGAGTAATATGACATGTCAACAACATTTAGTGGATTGACAAGTTCTTCAGCGTCGGTGTTTTTGTAAAGATTACTTTTTGAGGAAATCTGAGCGGCTAAAATACGACCTTTTTTCAGACTTTCCATATATTTTTCCAAAGGAACGGGGGTGCCATCAGCCTTAAATGCTTCATAGTATTTTACATTATCTTTTTCATCAATCAGAACCTTTTCTCCGTTTTCATAAATAATCTTCAAACCATAATCATCGTTTGAGGCTTGAGCAAAAGGAGTAGACCCCGAAAACACCAAAACAATGCAACAAAGGCATGCACTAGCAAAAAACTCGCTTTATTCTTCATCTTTCACCCTCCTAATTCTACCCAGGAATAATATATTTATTTTGTGTATATTTTCTCTTAAAATGAGAAATTAGTCCTACTCACAAGGTGAATATAAAAAAGTCGAATATTGTATGTATTATCAATTTTTCACCAGTTTGATGTCGTATATTTTTTATCTATTTTCATGAGAGTGTTTTCCCTTGCGTTATTACCTCCAATCAAAGAGTTCCAGACTTACTTGTATGGATATATACAGTCCGAAACTACCGATTATCTCACCATTCTCTACAAAATAAAAAGCCACTGAATAAGCAGCGATTCAGTTATATTGATAAAGCGACACGCCTTTCACGTTCTGCCTTTTCTGAAAGTTGACAATGTAGCGCTTTAGGGATACGGACATTAAATTTACCACTGAATGCATCTGCTGCGGCCATCGCCAATGTCCCCCCGTATTTAAGCTTCACTTCAACATGCTCGGATACCCGACACCCGGCCACACCAAATATTGCGTTTCTGAGTGATCCTGCATCAATCCGTTGGATTATGTTTGATTTCCTACAAGCGCAATAAATCATTGACAGCGCCGGACTCCTCCCCTCGCAAACGCCCAAAATTGCATTTTTTTGTTGCGCTCCCGCCTAATGGTTACTATAATAGTAGTAACTCTTTAACTTAAAGGAAGGATTGTTCCCCTTGGATTTTCGTGTATATATTTTAGCGCTGGCGGCCTTTGTTGTTGGCACCGTGGAATTGATTATCGGCGGAATTCTTGATCAGATTGCTTCTGATCTGCACATTTCCGTCAGTGCGGCAGGACAGTTGATTACGATCTTCTCGATCGCCTTCGCCGTGTCTGCACCGATTCTGATGAACGCAACAGCGCGATTTGAACGCAAGAAGCTGTATCTGGTCTTTTTGTTCGTGTTTCTTATTTCCAATCTTATCGTCGCCTTCAGCTCGAACTATGTGACCTTGCTGGCGGCACGAGCATTGTCCGCATCAAGCGGCTCATTGCTTATCGTCTTGTCCATCACGATTGCATCGAAGCTCGTTCAACCTGAATACAAAGGGCGGGCCATCGGCGTCATCTATATGGGCATTAGCGGATCGCTCGTCTTGGGCGTGCCGATTGGCATGGTGCTTGGCAATGCGTTTGGATGGAGAGCGCCGTTTCTCTTCGTGGCGCTGCTTACGGTGATGGCCATGGGCGGAATTTATGCCTTCTTGTCGAATGTGCCGCCATCCGCGGTAACATCGCTTCGCAAGCAATTGTCCTCGTTGAAGAACGCTAAGCTCGTGAGCGGACATCTCATATCATACTTGATGCTAACGGGACATTTAACGCTGTATGCTTATTTCACCCCGTATTTGCAGACGACCTTTCAGCTGAGTCCGGGGGCAACAAGCCTCGTCTACTTCCTGTTCGGTCTAGCTGCCGTCTCTGGAGGAGGGCTTGGAGGATTGTTTGCGGACAAATGGGGCACGAGCCGATCGATGCTGCTGATCGTATCGTGCTTCGCCGTGGCGATGTTCATCCTGCCTTTGGCCGCGCAAGTATCGTTCTATGTCTTTATGGCGGCGGTCATGCTCTGGAGTGCGCTCAGTTGGGCACTGTCTCCGGCGCAGCAGAGCTACCTTATGCAGACCGCACCCGAGACGTCTGATATTCAGCTTAGCTTGAATACGGCGGTACTGCATTTGGGCATTGCCAGCGGCTCAATCGTCGGCGGCATCGTCATTGAACAGAGCTCTGTAGCGCATAATGCGTGGGTAGGCTGCATCTTTGTGCTATTGGCGCTTGGCAGCACGGTGTATTCCCTTACCCGCCCTGCTCTCGTCAAGTCTGCTGCTCCTGCCGCACACTCCGCAATGACAGAATAAATGAGGAAACCCGGGGCAGCTGCCTCGGGTTTTGTTATGTGACGCATCTATTTTTGGGCTTTTTGCGCTTCAAGAGTATGTCTTCGTCCTGCTCTTTGCTCCACTATCCCCCTTCATCAGAAAAAAAATAATATAACTCCGCGATTCCCTGCAACGTACCGGATGATCGATATCCTCGCTTAATCTGTAGCATCGTACACGACTTGATTTTCAATGCGAAACTGTTCTTCATTTGCCACTTGATATCCATATCGAAGCAAGTTGAACTCTTGAACCTCGTTGCACTTTGTTTAAGGCGTACTGATATATTTCATCTAATGTGACAAAGGAGGATACATCAAGGATAAAACGCGCTTCTACACTCTTGGCCTACATTTTCGCCCATGAAGAGCATCCATATTTGTCCTGCACTTTCTCTCATATAATGTTATCGATACCTGAACAGGCAGAACATCACATAAAGTGCGTTCATGCTCAGATTAAGTGCGCTCATGCCCAGATTTCCCGCCGCTGCGCCGCTTCTGAGAGATTGGGAGAGTGGGCAAATAGGCCAATTTATAGAACATCGCAGCCCGAATGCCCCCATTTATCCCAATACCATCAACCAACTCAACACGCAAAAAACTCTCGCACGGTTCGGTCTGTGCGAGAGTGTTCTGGATTCAATAGCGCAGCTGCATGAGCAATGATTTCATTTCCTCGTCCTGCATCAGCTCCGCATAATATTTTTGCGATATTTTTGCCAAGGCGACATCATGATAGAAAAATTCGATGAAAAACTTAACGAACGGTTGCGCTCCCGTCCGCATCGCCTGCCAGTACCCGTTCTCCATCCCCGCGAACATGAGCTGTTCCGAATCGGCCACGACGAGCATGAATCGCTCCAGCGTCTGGTGTTCCTCCGTCGGGGCGAGTGTATGCAGCTTCGATACCTTTGCCTGCGGCACGTCCGTTCCCGTCACAAACGCCTCGACGCGGACGCCCTTCCGCTCCTTCCGTTCCAGCAGCGGAACGCATTCCTTGAACTCATCATTCCACATCGAGACGATAATGGAGTGCGCTGCCTCTTCGATCAAATGCTTGCAGTACGCCTCGATGGAGGTGTCCGACTTCAAGCTCCACACTTGGTTATCGGCATAAATTTTACGTTTGTTCAGCTGCTTCAATTGCTCGATGCTATTTTCGAATTCCTTGGACAGCTTATCGATTACGACCTGCAGCGGCAGCGCCAGGTACGTTTTTTTCTTGTCGGAAATGGAGTCTGATACCAAGCCTTTATCACTCAACCGCGACAAAACTTCATATATCTTCGCCTTCGGCACGCCCGAGTGCTTCACCACGGTCGAGGCATCCATCGGGTCTTCACTCGCAACCAACGTCTCATATACTTTGCTCTCGTACTGTGAGAATCCGAATTTCTGAAGCATTGCTCCTCCTTCTGTTCCCTATCCATTCATCCGTATCGGAACGGTGTTCCGCGTTCGCGTTACGACTATCTTACTCCAGCTGTTGCAAAATGAAAAGCGCCTCCCTTAATCCTGTCCACCTTCTTTCAAAATGAATTATAATGTACTAATGAAGGAGATGGTATGTGATGAATCGCCAACGGACAGTAGGAATCGTTCTGTTTGAAGATGTGGAAGTGCTTGATTTTGCAGGACCATTTGAAGTGTTTTCAGTAACATCCTATCCGCAGGAGCATGCGAATGCCGCAGAAGGAGGATCTCCGTTCAAGGTCATGACGATATCGGAAACGGGCGGCATGATCCATGCGCGAAATGGCTTGAAAGTCGTGCCGGATTATAGCTTTCAGAATGCTCCGCATTTCGATATTGTCGTAGTTCCAGGCGGACTTGGAGCGCGTGTGCGCGAGGTGCATAACGAGGCGATGATTCGCTGGATTAAGGACCGCATGGAGTCGGTCGAGCTTATGACCTCGGTCTGCACAGGGGCTCTGCTGCTGGCGCAGGCCGGCCTGCTGGACGGGAAGCAAGCGACGACGCATTGGGCCAGCTATGAGCGGCTGCAGAATGAATATCCGGCCGTGAAGGTAGTGCGCGGCGGCAAATATGTCGACACGGGAAGCATCGTCACCTCGGGCGGCATCTCGGCAGGCATCCATATGGCCTTTCACGTCGTGCGGCGGCTGCTTGGGGTGGACATTGCCCGCGCGACCGCGAAGCAGATGGAATACGACATCGTGTTGGAAGATTGAATAGATAGGAGATAGATAATGTTGAATTCTCAACCTAGAGTCGGCGTGGGTGCCGTCATCATTAATGATTCGAACGAAATATTGCTCGTCCTGCGGGCCCGTCATCCAGAGAAGAATACATGGAGCATTCCCGGGGGCAAGGTCGACTTGTACGAGACACTGGAGGATACCGTCGTCCGTGAAGTCATGGAGGAAGTGGGGCTTCAAGTGCAGGTGCAGCGGCTGCTCTGTACAGCAGAAACGATAGACGCGGGGCGGGAAGATCATTGGATATCCGTCATCTACGAGACTAGAGTCGTCACGGGCGAAGCCCGCAATATGGAGGAAGGCGGAGCGCTCCAGGAAGTAAAGTGGTTCCCGTTAGATCAATTGCCGCCGAACCTAGCTTCCTTCACCTTGCCGGCTATTGACACCCTGCGCTCTTAATCAGATAAGCTTGAAAAAGGCCAGAAACAATCAACGTTTCTGGCCAACTCCATTCAAGGAATCAGTCTCGTTATAACCATTGCGCTCTCCGCTGGATCTGGGTTTGGATTTGGATTCTCGCCACCCTTGCCGACTTGAACGGTTTTCTCGAAGGTTTGAGCTTGCCCGTTGACTGGCTGATCATTTCAATCGCATCGCCAACAATGTCCCACTCGTATGAAGCATTGCTAACGGGAATAAGATAACCGTTTTCGAAGTAACTTTTCAACGTTATCGTTTTTGCATTAGATGGTGCAGAGAAGAAATGATAACCACCGCGCCAACAAAAAGTTTCGCCCTTCCTCAGTTCCGGCGCAGTATCCACAATCTGCAAAAAGTAAGTTTTGCCATAATCTTGAGTAAAGACAACCGGGCGCTCATCCGCAAGATACTGTAATTTACCCAGACCATAATCGCGATCGAGCCAGACGAGCAAATGATGCTGTCCCGCTTCCTGCTTGCTGGAGCGAAGCACATATTTATCAACTTCCGGATGCTCCGCTTTCGTTCCGGAATCACTATAGCCTGCGGCTGAACTGCGGGCTGCAAGCTTATCCCCGGCATAATAACATATCTCGTCATTCCAAGCGCCATTGACCGACTGCAGCCCGTAATATTTGAAAAAGGTGACGTCTTCCAAGGCTTCGATTTCGTTATTTACGTGAACTTGACCGCCTGCAATGTCGTAGGTGACCGTTTCTTTCAATATTTCACGACCGCCGCCGTCCTGTTGCTTCGTATTGTATCCTTGAATATAGTTAACGACTTGAATCGTCACCTTGCTGTTCGGAATCACTTGACCGTCTTTGACTTCCACTCCGTCAGCCCACACTTTGTATTGAACCGTTCTCGCTGTCGGGGAACTATGTATTCCCCCATCGTAGTTGTGATTTCCCCCTGTAAAATCTTGCCCGTTCGCGTTGCCGGACTCATTTGCTTTCACAATATAGGGCCCAATCCAATCCGAGCCTTCCCCTTGCAGCACGCTCGACGCCCGCTTCAAATCCGGACTGACCTCCTTGCCCTCGTTCGGGCTTAACCGCCATTCATAAAAGCTGTGCAGCTTATTCGCCCCAAAATGGTCGAATACGAACCACATATCATAACGCTCGTTGTACTTATGAGCCACTTTGATGTTACTTCCATCCTTAACTACGTATTGCTTCCCTCCCTGTAAAGGATCGCGAATGACCGGATTCTTTAACCCCAGATCCATTTCGATGATGGAATCCGCTCCTTTCAGTTGGTTGAATCGCCAGGGCGACACTTCGACAACGTTGGATTCCGCTTCGATATTTCCAACTGCAGCCCGAATAACGGCTTTACCAGCCATAAGCGCTTTCAATGTTCCCTCTGGCGTAATCTCGATGACGCTCGGCTCCGAACTCGAAAATACCGCTTCTACTGTGACTGGATTGATTTTCCATCATATTTAGGAAAGTAATCGGCAAAAGCAGTTGGAGATAAGACCGATGTCATCAGAAATGCAGCTATCATCAAGCTTAAACCTTGTTTCCACATCTTCATTCACGATTTCACTCCTTCATTTGATCAAAGTAAAGCGTTTACATATATAGTGAAATAAAAAACCTCCCTTCTGCGCACAACTTTCTTGTGGTCTTAACAAAGCGGTGAATTATGCCCCCTTTTAATTATATTTTAAAGGATATATTATTCAATAATATCTACATCATGTTTCGTAAATGAATCGAAAGAAGCATGCGCCTCCCTCCTCTATACCTATAAGCGTCGAAACCATCATAAATTATCGCACTTGATAGGAAGAAAAATATATTGGCCTCGCTCGTATCCTTTGGTATAACATAACTTAGTAAGAGGCGATACTCTCTCCGTTCGGCGTTTCCGCTCAATCTCCCCTTCGGTCAGCAACAACGATTCCCGCATGTCTCAGACGCTAGGCGGTGTGTTCTACGGTGTTGTTGCTGCATCGTCAGAGAAGCAATATTACTAAGGGGCATGTACATACACTAAAGCAAAGTTAACTCACCCTGCAAAGGGAGGCCTCTTCTGAACGAGAGGGAGAATGGAGAGAAGTGCTTGGCAGCGTATCCTTATTGCTGGGAATGTGATCGTTTCTTATAGATTATTCCATTGCAAAAACTTCGTATGATAGCCTAATCAAAAGTTAACATTCTGAGGGAAACCGGAGATGATAAGAAATGAAAATAGATCGCTTGTTGTCCATCGTCATTCTGCTCATTAACCGGAAAATGGTGCAGGCCAAGGAGCTCGCTGACATGTTCGAAGTGTCGGTACGCACCATTTACCGCGATATTGAGGCCATCAATCAGGCTGGCATTCCGATTGTCACCTTTCAAGGGGCGAATGGCGGCATCAGGCTGGCGGAAGGCTACCGGCTCGATCGCAATCTGCTGACGAACGACGAGCTCGCCGCTATCGTCACAGCGCTGCATAGCATCTCCTCCTCCTACCGCAGTCAGGAGAACGACATGCTGCTGGAGAAGATAAGCAGCATTGTCCCGCCTGCCGATTCGGAGCAATTCAACATTAAGACGAAGCAGTTCATGGTTGATTTTTCGCCGTGGGGCAATCATAGCCGGATTGAGGAGAAGCTGGTGAAGCTAAAGCAAGCCATCGAGCAACAGCAACCGGTAACCTTCACCTATTGCAGCGCGGAAGGCAAAGTGACGACACGCTCTGTCGAACCGTACACACTGGTATTGAAGCGGCAGCGATGGTACTTGTACGGCTACTGTACGCTGCGGGAGCAGTTTCGATTTTTCAAGCTGTTCCGCATCAAGGACATGGTGACGGAAGCGCGGCAATTCGAGCGGCAGGATATACCGATCAATCAGCTTCCATGGGAACGGGACTGGAATGCGCCGCATCAGACGGTCCGAATCGTGCTGCGCTTTGAACCGCACGTCAAGCATCTGGCCGAAGAATGGTTCGGCATCGAAGAACTCCAGGAAGACGAGGAAGGCAAATTTGTCGTATCCGTTCCCTTTCCAGAGGATAACTGGCTGTATGGCTTCATTCTCAGCTTCGGCGAAGGCGTGGAGGTTATCGAGCCGGAGCATATTCGCAGCAAGATTCGCAGCATCGCCTCCAATATCGCAACCAAATATTAAGAAGCTGTTCTGTTTATTTATTTTAAACCTGACAGAAGGTTGTCAAGTTCGCTCTTGTATACTGAAGACAAAACGAAACAGGAGTGATACCAATGACTCAACAACAATTGCAACGCGAATGCCAAAGCTGTGGAATGCCGCTGCAGACCGAGGAGCAGCTCGGAACGGACAAGGATAGCAATAAAGTAAAAGATTATTGCATTCACTGCTACCAGAATGGCGCGTTCACGCAGCCGGACATGACACTGGATGAAATGATCGACCTCTGCGTGCCATTCGTCGTGGAGAACGGCATGGAAGAGCAAGCTGCCCGCACGATGCTGCAGGGATACTTGCCCAATCTGAAGCGCTGGGCCGCCCAACACGGCAATGACACGCCGTCCTTGCAGCCAGTAGCGATTGTGGAGCGGGAGGAACTGATGCTTATCGGCGTTTCCGCGCGCACGACGAATGCGCGGGAATTCACGCCGGAAGGGGTTATACCGCAGCTATGGGGGCAATTCTGGCAGGATCAGGTGCAAGCGAAGATTCCGAATCCGGCTGAACCGGGCGTCATCTATGGCTGCTATCACGATTATGAGAACGGCGCCGTGGGCGAATACTCGATTCTCATCGGTTCTAGCGCAAGCTCGCTTGATTCCGTTCCAGAAGGCATGGCTGCCGCAGTCGTACCCGCGGCTAAGTACGCCGTGTTCACCACAGAGCGCGGCCCGTTCGTCAAGGTCGTCACCGAAGCGTGGCAGGCCATCTGGAAATGGTCCGCAACCTCCGGCATGGAGCGCACATTTACCGGCGACTTCGAGCGCTATGATGAGCGGAGCGTAAATCCCGAGGACGCGCAGGTCGATATTTATATCGCGATTAAATAGAGAACGCATTCAAGGCACCGGGACGAATTCCGGTGCCTTATTCCTTGTTCTCTCTGACGTACAGGTAAACAATACATTAACAATACATCCCCTGTTGCAAATACAGCATTTTTAATGTGGTTGGAATATCGTCTAACGAGTTCTAACATATAACTACCGCCGCAATTGGGTGTTGCAGAAGAAACAGTTGGAATTAACATTCTTTCGAAGTTACTTACACTTTTTTAAACTTATTCTTGAAGCTCTACCTACGTCACCTTTTATGCTGATAATTGAGAAATAAATAAAGAAAGGTGACTAAAATGATTAAACCAACAAAAAAAGAAATCTTTTTCGTACAATTAATGCTTGGAATTTCACTGTTGCTTGGTGTCAACCAACAATTTGTGGATTTAAGAGTTTTTTGCTTTATTCTTCACTCCATCCTTTGGGAAGAAGAAAACCTTGATGAATATAATCAGATCGAAAATTCAATTTATAATTTTAGAAGTGCAGAACGAGTCATTCTCGACAGGGAATACTTTTCATTGTTTACGGATTTAAAACAACTAGCAACTAACAAGGTAAGTCCTGATTCCAATGAAGCACAGGCATTCATTAAGAAGTTTGTAGCTCTCTACAAACAAACGCTATCAAAGATAGAAAACATAAAAATAGAGTCAACAAATCAATCTGAGCAACCAAATATACTCGATCCTTTTACTGAAGAAGAAAGGATATTTCTTAAGAGCGCTTTCGATTTTGTGTCAAAGTTACAGGATTGATAAATTTTAAAAGAGGGTACAGAGGGACATTGAAAGAAAGGTGTAATTTCCGTTTCGTTTGATTTAGCGGATTAAAGTGGTGTCGCCCTAATTATTCCTTTGTAATTGCTCGTGTAGACCAACCAAACCAGTTGAGAAGTACTAATTGCACGCGTTCTGCTGTGTAAAAATGGGTGTAGATCATATTGAGTTTCGTATAAAATGATTCGTTGTGGTGACTACCATTTTATACGAAACTAACATGTTCGCAAATGTTCAAGTTAAATTTCATAATCTATTGGAAGGGAGCTATAATTTTAATGAAAAAAATTTATTTATTTTCCATCTGTATTTTAATGTTTTACTGAGTGCTTGCGGAAATACTTTTGATGATGCGATTAAGACAGCAAGCGAATACAAAAAGATTCAATTTGAAGTTCATGACCATAACAATCTTCCAAGTATTGAAAAAATCAAGGAGAAATTAACACCATTTCTAAAGGAAAATTTTTTGGAAACGGAGAGCGCTAATCGGACAATAGCCTTGTCAATAAATGTTGCAAAAACAAAACAGGTTAATATCAATCCAGAAAAAATTGAATTTAAAGTAAATGATAAAAGTAAAAATGACGTAGAAATTGAATTAACATACAGCATGAATCTGGTCCTTACTGACGTGAAAAATAGTAAGAGCAAAATCAAATTAGAAGGAACAATGGATCTGGAGAAAATAAATGATCAGTGGCGTATCAGATATGATAATTATAATAAAGAGGAACTTCTAAAACTCGTCGACCAGTAAACATGCATTGTTAACTACCCGCCACCTATACTTTGCGATCATACTAACAATCGTAGCCCTTCGTTTATTATAAATTTAGTACTTAAATTAACTCTTCACTCTCCATCATTTTGTTTTCTTCGTTTGTGAAATTCCAAAAGATACACATCCAACTGCTGACTTAGCCTGACAATCTCAACATCTGTAAAACTTTTCTTCTCAGCCACCACTTGTATCAATTGCTGACGGACACTTTCTATTTTATCAAGCAAGTCGCCACGTTTTTCGTAACAAAAGTAAAAAGGCTCAATTGCCGGGACACCCTTTCGTAATTAATGACAGTGTATGATGGGGTTCGCCTCATCCATAAACTGTATCTTTGACTTGATTATAGATGTCGTTGGGAAAAAATACCCTTTTTATGTTTTTTTATGCAACTATTCATTCATCATATATACAATAAAGGACGCCCAAAAAGGCGTCCTTGTATCTCAACAATATGCTGCTCATACTACTATCATTTTGGTAAAATCCACGGAGCTGTGTAAGTAGCAATATCTGTAACTATCCATGGGGCAGTTAAAGCGGCAAGGAAAAGAATCGGTAATTTTGACAACAGTTTTTTCACGCCAACCAACCCTTCCCTCAATTTATTTTGCACTCAAAGATTGGAGTACAGAATCAATCTTTTGGACCTTCGTTATGCTTAAGTATCTATTATCCAAGGGGCTCCACCGCCTAAGAGTACAACTACACCTATTGAGAAGAGTGTTGCGACAATATAAACCGGTGTCCCTGACAACCAATTCTTCATTGTCAACCAGTCCTTTTCTTTGAATTATTGACTTAAAAAATTGAACGCAGTACTTAATTTACGAATCGCTTTTTGATTGAAATGAGGACTTCCATCCATTGCATTAGTCATCAAATATAACATCTCAAAAGCTTTGCCATGAAGGGAGATCCTCACATACTCCAACGCACTTTTCATGTAGCAATCAAAAGCCTCTTCTATGTATTCGTCCAACAACAAGTCTCCTTTTAATTTATAGAAAAGTGCTAGCTTTGAGCGTTTATCCGGAGTTGTACAATTATTTTGAAGGGATATCTCCATTTCAGCTTCATATTTCAGCAATAGTTTGGCCGAACAATAATTCCGCTTCATGAGATATAAGTCCATCAGCATAGTTACACCATATATAAGATTGTATTCAGATGGATTATTTAATTAGTTCCAGTTCCCCGAGTGTTGCAGTCTTCGCAGCAACGGCACTCACAAACTCACCTTCCTTTGCTTGCATGTAATCAACCACCTGCATATTACCATTTTTAATGGAAACAACGCTTATGCACTAACCGATTTATATCATGAATTTCAGTAAAATAATACATTCATGAAAAGCATTCAAGGCGCTCATCATTCGGGCACATAATCCCCTTGCAATTCCTTCTCCATCCTTATATTCGTGAGCATAACGCCCTTCCGTTCCACGCTCTGGGTACGAATTACCGCATACCCATGCTTCTCGAAGAATGGTCTCGCAGTCAAGCTTGCATCGGTATGCGCCATTCGGATGCCCGCGCTTCCCGCATCCCGTTCAAGAGCGGCAACGAGAGCCGAAGCAACGCCCTGCCCTTGATAATCTTTATGTACATACAACCGATCCAAATAACCTTCAGTAGTCATGTCCCCGAACCCGACGATGTCACCCCCGCATTCGGCAACGTATGCGAATCGATCGCGGAACGAGCTTAGCCACTGCCCCGCTCGCGCCTCTTGCTCAGCCCGCGGCGCCCAAGCCTCAAGCTGGGCCTTGGAATAATCGCGCGCATTTACCGTATGAACGGTGTCATAGAACAGCTCCACCATCTGCTGGACATCCGGCGGGCGGAATTCACGGATCGTTATCATTGCAATCCTCCTTACGTGAACGACGATGGGACGCAGGTTGCTGCACCCCCGGCCCGTCTCATTCATTGTTTTGTGATGCGTCTAATTCATGCGCCGCCCCGATTTGTTTTGTAAAAAGCTGAGCTTCGTTTCTGCCGTCACGATCGCTATAAGTATCAAGATGCTGCCGGCGATCATGCGAGGCGTCATCATCTCATGCAGGATGAGCACGGAGAAAAGAGTGCCGAACAACGCTTCCGTCGACAAAATGATGGCCGCTTTCGTTTCGGTCGTATATTTCTGCGCTATCGTCTGCAGGAGGAAAGCAATCGTCGTGCTGAAAATGCCCAAATACGATGCTGCCAGCAGCCCCTTCGTATTCATATTGATATCAAGCGCCTCCCCCCGGAACACGATGACGAGGAAAGACAGCAGGAACGCCACGATCATTTGGATAATAGTAAGTTCTATCGGATGATGCTTCTTAACGAATTCGCATGTAAAAAAAATATGAAGCGCAAAGAAAACGGCGCAAAGCAGCGTCAACCCATCCCCAATATTCAAGCTGAAGTTGAATTCCAAGGATAGGACACCGACACCAATCGCGGCCAGAACCGCACCCATTAATCCGTACTTGTCCAGCTTTCTCCGATATAAGAAATAACCGATAAACGGTACGATCACGACGTTGATGGCCGTCAAGAAGGCGTTCTTAGATGGTGTCGTATATTGCAAGCCGACCGTCTGCAGCGTAAAGGCAAGATACAGAAACACGCCCAACACGATACCTGCGCCGATCGTTGATTTGGTCAAAGTTCGGAAATACTTGCTGAAACAAACGGAAATCAGCACTACGGCAATGAAAAAGCGGATGGCCATCACTTGATAAGGAGTTAACGATTCCAATGAGACCGCTCCGGCAACAAATCCGGTTCCCCAGATGATGGCAACTAGCAGCAGGCCAATTTCACCTGAATATTTTCTCATGATGTTCCTCCGGCGGTTGGATGGACTCTCTGGCCAGCATAAGGAATACACTTGATGTCCATGTAAAGGCCGGATCGACCAAGCCTTGCCCGCTGAACGGATCGAAGTTCTCCGCCATGTCGCCGACCAGCGTCAAATCCATAAATTTGTCAGCTAATCGAGATGCAAATTCATTATATCCATTATGCCGCAAGGCATCAATGAATAAGTAGGTGACAGGCGCCCAGATCGGGCCCAGCCAATAGCCATTTTCCCGGTACAAGGGACTGTGATAGCTTTCCGTACATAAGCCATATCGCGCTTCGAATCTCTCGGCCAAGCCGTTCACGAGCGCTGCGGTCACTTCACTAGGCAGCCGGTACCCGATTATGAGCGGCATATATAGAATCAAGCTGTCTTGATGCGCAATAATCCGGTCCTCAGGCGCATATCTCGCCACGAAGCGGCCGTCCCGATATAATCGCTCCATCAGCAATCCGTACAGTTCATCTGCCTTGTCCGTCCATGCCTTGGCTTCATCCTCCCGCTCCAATTCGGCAGCCATGCCGCTCAAAATATCCAACTGGCGAATCAAATGCGCCGCCAGATCGGGCGCTTCCACCGGGATGCCCTCATGAAAAATGGAGGCGTTATCCCAGCCCGAATCATTCCCATGGTTGTAGACCGGCAGCCGGGAAGCCGCTGAACGGCGATGGTCGAGCCAATAGTTCGTCGCCC
The DNA here is from genome assembly GCF_023713585.1 of Paenibacillus sp. MER TA 81-3. Taxonomy (NCBI): domain Bacteria; kingdom Bacillati; phylum Bacillota; class Bacilli; order Caryophanales; family Paenibacillaceae; genus Paenibacillus; species Paenibacillus sp. MER TA 81-3. The sequence continues at coordinate 319,730 of NZ_JAMAWB010000004.1, read as the reverse complement.
TCGCCAAGCTGTCATACACGCGGGCCACGATCTCCCGCTCATTGAACCATGCATTCCGCTGTCTCATGCGCGCGAAGGCCCATGCATGAATAGGCGGCTTGCAGCAATTGAAGGACAGGAACTTGTCGTTGATGAAATCGGCATATATGCCGCTCTCATCCTGATGCGCCATGAAGATGTCGAGTTGAGCCAAGGCAAGCTGCGGGTCATGATCGCTCAGCATCATCGCATTGAAGCAGTTGTCCCAGCTCCAAATGTTGAACATCCAGTTTTTCGACATGTACATCGCGTAGTCCTTAAGCTGTCCCTCAGGGTGAACGACACACGACCAAGTGATATAGGCCGCCAGCCTGCGGGAAGGCTCATATCGCTCTGGAACCGCCGGCATCTGCCGCAGCCACTGCTCATAATGGCGCTCCACCCGTTCGCGCGCCTGTGCGTAATTCTCATACTCCTTCTTCCGCCATACCGTTTTATAGCTTTCAATGACGAAGACGCACCCCTCATCCTTATCATCGTCTGGATTCATGATAAGCTCGATGGCGTCATTGCCGACCACCTTCCATGGAGCTTGGATGCAGGCATTCCCCTGGAGCAAGGTGAACATCAGCTTGATTTCCTTCGAATACAGATGATATTCCCATTGCTTCGCTCCATAGGGCATGAGGCTATCATAGCGCGTTTTCACGGCCGTCAGCTTCAGAGACACCCCAACGAGCCGGCAATGAATGATGTCTTCATCGCTGATGCACAGCTCGGCATACTCCGCTTGATTGTGCCGATGAATGATGCGCAGCCTCGTCTCCGTCACGTCGAGATCATAGGCAGCGGCCTGGCTGTCCTTCATAAGCTCCAGCACAAAGATGCTGCTCGGCGCTTCGTCTCCCCCATGCAAGTCTCTTAGAATCAATCGATTCGTGTCCCTCTCGATGGACACTGCGAAATAAGAACCAAACCGGCTGAAGGGAATTCTGGAAATATCCAATTGCACAACCCCACCCCTTTGCTGCTATTTAATGGCGCCGCTAATTCCTTCCACGATATACTTCTGCGCATACAGGAAGGCAATGACAGGCGGGATAATCATCAAGATCGTAATCGACATGATCGGAAGAATCTGCAGTTCATGCACGCCCTTGAACGAGGCGAGGCCGAGTGCCAACGTATACTTGGTCCGGTCCTGCAAGAAGATAAGCGGTCCTAAATAATCATTCCAGACGGACAGCATGTTCAATACGGCAATGAGCGTCAGCGGAGCCTGCATAATCGGCACGAATATTTTCCAATACGTCTGAAAGTCGTTCGCACCGTCGATCTTGGCCGCATGCTCCAGCTCCTTCGGAACGTTCATGAGGAACTGCCGCAGCAAAAACACATAGTAGGCCGAGCCAAAAAAAGCAGGCACGATAAGCGGCTTCAACGTGTTGATCCAGCCGAACAGATTGAACTGCATATATAACGGAATCATCGTGACGTCCCATGGAATCATCATCGTAGCCAGCAGCAGGATGAACAGGCCATTTTTGAATTTAAAATGGTATCTGGCGAAGCCGTAAGCGATTAACGAACAGGAAATCAATTGTCCGAGCGTCGTCAATACAGTAATCGTGACGGAATTCATGAGATACAGTCCGAACGGTTGGGCTTTCCAAGCGTTCACGAAGTTAACGAATTGCGGCATGCCTGGAAAAATAGCCGGCGGATATTGATGGACTTCAGCTTCCGTCTTCAAGGCGGTCAGTACGATCCAGACAAAAGGAAGCAAGAAGTAAATCGCAAATCCGATTAAAAAAAGATAGACGATTGCTTTATGCCATTTGGACACTTTCATTTCTTCTTGCCCCCTCGTTTCCGTTCATGCTTGACTTCATTCTCATAGAACACCCATGCGGAAGAAGACTTGAAGATAAGCGCCGTCAACAGCAGAATGATGATGAACATGAACCAGGCGTTCGCGCTGGCATATCCCAGCTTGTGATGCTTGAACGCATTATTGTACACGAACAATCCGTAGAAGTACGTCGATTTCAACGGGCCGCCATTCGTCAGCAGCAGGACGAGCGTTAATTGCTGCAACGCGGATATCGTTGACGTTATCAAGTTAAAGAAAAGGGTCGGCGTAATGAGCGGAAGCGTAATGCTCGTAAATTGGCGGATGGAGCCCGCTCCGTCTATTGCAGCCGATTCATACAAATCCGGCGAGATGCCTTTAATGTTCGTATAGAAGATGAGCATCATCGTGCCGACGCCCCATGCGCTGGCAATGACGATCGTGACGATGGCGCTGGCGGGATCGATCAGCCACTTGGGCCCTTCAATGCCGAGCAGCGACAAGGCATAGTTCAAAATGCCGTACTTGCTGTTGAAAATCCAGCCCCAAATAATTGATACGGCCACACCGGACACGACAGCGGGCAAATAAAAGATCGTCCGGAAAATTTTGACCCCTTTGACGGGCTGCGATATCAGCATCGCGAGAATCAATGAAGTGATTAAGCTCAGCGGCACATACAGGACCGCGAACTTCAGCGTGATGCCCAGCGACTTATAAAATTGGGGGTCATTCGTGAACATCTTCGTATAATTTTCGAGTCCGACAAACTTGGGCGCAGACGTTACTGGCCAATCAAAAAAGCTCATGACGAGCGAAAAAACTAATGGTCCGATCGTGAATAGCAATAATCCGACGATCCATGGTGAAATAAACAAATACGGAGTCAATTTTCCTATTATGCGGACTCTTTTATGTCGCGCAGCTGCCTGTTCCATAGTGAACCTCCCGATAAGGATGGTATATTGAAGGAAAAAGGGGTGCGCACACCCCTTTCACCGCAACAACTTATTGTGCCGCCTCATCTAGAGCAGCCTTCGGATCCGTCATCGTGCTCGGGTTGAAGATTTGCTCGAACACGAGTCCAAGCCGCTCCGAGATTTCACTCCAATTCTCGACCTTATACGAGGCTGGCGTATAGTCTTGGCTTTGCTCCAGCATGTTGTAGAACACTTGCTTCAATTCATCCTGCTGCAGCTTCTCACTCTCGACCACGCTCTTCAATACAGGCAACTCGTAATCGATGCGCGCCTTGTTCGCTTCTTCGCTCGTCCAAAATTTGATGAACTCCCAAGCGGCTTCTTTCTTCTTCGAATCCTTCGACATCGAGATGCCGGAGGAAGATACGATGCTGACAGCGCTTCCATCGCGGAAAGCAGGCAGTTCGACAACGCCAAAGTTAATCCCTGCTTCTTTCAAGCTTCCGATTGACCAAGCTCCGTTACTGAACATGGCGACTTTACCGGATTTCATTTCGGTCGAGCCTGAACCTTCGGTCGTAATCGCATAGCCTTCTTTCAGCATGTTTTGGAACATCGTCAATACTTGAATCGATTTCTCGCTGTTGACGTTGCCTTGCAGATTGCCTTCCTTATCGACGTAAGCGGTTCCATTTCCCCATAAAAACATTTCAAAATCGTACGGATCCGGCTTACCCGAGAAGGCGAAGCCACTGATGCTCTCCTCCGGATTGTTCAGCTTCTTGGCCGCTGCCTGCAGATCATCCCATGTCCAGCCGCTCTTCGGATAAGGCACCCCAGCCTTGTCGAACAAGTCCTTGTTGTAGTAAATAACATGTGTCGTGTAGCCTACAGGCAAGCCTAAAATCTTCCCGTTGGCAGAGTTGTAATTCCACAGCGTTTCATAGTAATTGTTTTTGAACTCGGCGCCCTCTTTCCCGATATATTCATCAAGCGGCTCCAGAGCATCCTTGTAGGTCGGGTAATTCCACATGTACATCACATCCGGAGCGTCTTTGGCGCCCATTCCCGCCGCAATCTTCGTATCGTATTCGCTGCCGTATGCCTCCAGGCTGACGTTAATGTCAGGATGGGCTTCATTGAACTTGTCGATCAATTGCTGCTGGAGCGACAAATTCTCTTCCGAATCCCAAGTCGCGAAGCGTACGGTCACTTTCCCGCCTGACTTGCCGTCTTGCGCTGGTTCCGCCGTTCCTCCTCCCCCGCACGCCGACAGAAATAACGAAGCGAGAAGGAAAACAATGAACCATGACTTGCCTTTCGCCTTTTGCATGAAAAGCACCCCTTACTTGTATTTGATTGACTAACTACATTCATGCCAAATCAGGATGTTGAATAAGCTGCGGATTCTAGAGAAACATGCACTGTACAATAAAAATTTCAATTACTACGTGAGTTGATCTAGGAGGTTGTATGCAAGATGCTAGATAAGACCACACCATCTGATGTACAGGGCCAGTCGGAATGGAGAAGATGTTGTTTCTCATTATATTTTTTACCATAGTAAAAAGTCAATATGTTTTACTTAAATAAATCGATTGAAAACACAATACCAGCTCTATTTTGCCCTTTATTTGCTATAATCAGTTTATTTACCATCTTTATCACGGTTTTGTCCCTTTTTTTTACTACAATAACTCTAGTTGAAACAAAATTTTTACTAAAGTATTTTAGTCTTTACATTCCCTTTTCACAAGTAAAAAGTAAAACAAAATGAAAAACATTTCAAAGCATGTCTGTCTGCCTTCAACCATGGAATAATCTATGATAGGATATTTCTAGTTTGCGAAAAAAGGTGAGAGGAGCAGATAGAATGAAAATCAATGTGCTTGATCGCGGTTACGTCCGGCTCGTGGACCATATGGGCAGCGACTTGTCGGTCGTGAACAGCGCCCGAGTGTCCTATGCGAAGCAATCCAAGGAGCTGTCCCCCAATGATTCGAAGCTCATCCAATTTCTCGCCCGGGAGGGGCATACATCCCCATTCCGCCACGCAACCGTGCAATTGGAATTCTACGCGCCGCTTATGGTTGCCAGACAGCATTGGAAATATGTCGTCGGCAGTGATCATACGATGGACGCTTGGAATGAAGCATCGCGCAGATACATAACGATCGACGTCGAGAACTATGTGCCGCAGCCGCTGCAATGGCGCAGCAAGCCGGAGCATTCCAAGCAGGGCAGCGGTGAACCGATGCGGGAAGACATCGGACGCGAAGCGACGGAACGGCTGATGCGCCAAATCGAGCAAGGAATGAAGGACTATGAGTGGGCACTGGAGCAGGGCATCGCGCCGGAGCAAGCGCGTCTGCTCATTCCATCGGCATACGGTATGTACACCGCCTACTATTGGACTGCTTCCTTGCAATCGGTGAGCCACTTCTTGAATCAGCGGCTCGCGCACGATTCCCAGTACGAAATTCAGCAGTACGCTCAGGCTGTCTATGATCTCGTACAGCCCCTGTTCCCTGTCTCGCTTGAACAGCTTCTTCATACGCCCTAAAAACGGGAATAACATGAATACCTTTATGATAAAAATCGGTGCATCCGTTGCAAGCTCAAACGGGGTGTGCCGATTTTTTCGTTCATGCACACCAATCGCTTTTGCGCAGCGCGTGAAATTTCCCCAACCATTTCTGACCCTAACCGTAATATCTTATAACTACCGTCAAATAACGGCGCTTTAGTAAAGGAGCTTGGACATGAGCACGAAAAATCTGTTTCAGGAATTCCCCTTGCTGCAGACTGAACGCTTGCGCCTCAGGCAAGTGACGGAACGGGATTCGCCGTCTATTCTTGAGCTGTTCTCTGACCAAGAGGTCATCCGCTATGTTCCGCTGTCCCGCTTTACGACGACGGAACACGCGCTGCAGGAAATTGCATGGTATACGACCATTTTCCAAGAGCACACAGGACTTAGATGGGGCATCGAAATAAAGGATACGGGAAAGCTTATCGGAACGTGCGGCTTCCTAGACTACAAGCCGGATCATCGCCGGGCGGAGCTTGGCTACGACTTATCCCGCTCCTATTGGGGACACGGGATTATGCCAGAGGCCGCGCAAGCGGTCATCGACTTCGGCTTCGGCGTCATGGAGTTGAACAAAATTGCGGCCAGCATCGTTCCCGAAAATACCGCCTCAGGCAAGGTGCTGTCCAAGCTCGGATTCCGGCAAGAAGGACTGTTGAGACAGCATGAGTTCGAGCATGGCAACTTCGTCGACCTTGCCGTCTACGCCATACTGCGCGAAGAGTACGAGGTTCTTGAACGAGAACGGAGTTCTCGCCATGAATGAGCGCATACCTCCATCCATTCAACCGCTGCTGCGGCAATATGCCGATCTGCTGCAGTCCGAGCTGCCCGATGCATTCCACGGCGTGCACCTGTACGGTTCGATTGCGCTCGGGGCATATGACGATCGGCACAGCGATATCGACTTCGTCACGACCATCAATCGAAGCTTGACCGCTGACGAGCTGTCGGGCCTGAAGAATGTTCACCGCCGTCTTCTGCGCTCATCCCCGTTAGCCAAACGAATGGACGGCATGTACATTCGTTTGGAGGATGTGGGCAAGGTCAATGGCGAATTGCAGCCATACCCTTGCTGCGCCAGCGGAACGTTCAAGCCATCCGCTTTTTGGGATGTGAACCATATTACGTGGTGGACATTGAAGCACCATACCCTTCCGGTCGCCGGACAGGAGCTGCAGCCCTTCATACAGACGGACTGGCGCGACGTCTCGGATACGCTGAAATACAACATTGAAGTCTACTGGGCGCAGAAGGCGGAGAAGCGGCTCTGCTTTTTGCTCGACGAATGGGTGGAAAGCGCGGTGCTCACCCTGTGCCGGATCGAATATACGCTGAAGGAACGGCATATCATCTCGAAAGCAGGCGCCGGAGAGTATGCCCTTGCCGCGCTCCCTGCACAGTGGCACCCTCTGGTGAATGAGGCGCTGCGCATCCGCACCGGCAGCGGCACTGCGGCTTTCTCCTCCCGGTGGGGGAGGGCCACAACGACACAGCAGTTCCTTATGGAACGAATTCGTTTCTGCAAGGAGCGTTACTTTTCATAATGAGAAGTGAATCTGTCCGCTCACAATGTAAAGATTTCCATGAAATATGTAAGGCCAGATAAAGGTGTATAATTAAATTTGAATAGATGTACATATAGAGAGGGGTTAACTAGATGAAGAAAAAAGTCATATCCGCGGCGCTCGCCGCCGTGCTCGTCGCATCCGTTCCGATGTCCGTGATAGCGCAGGAGCAGACCGCCGCCACGCCATGGTACAAGATTGGAGTCAACGCGCTTGTGTCGAAAGGGATTATCGGTGAAAATGCCGATCTCACCGCGACCGTGACAGTCAGCGACTTCGTACGCTATACCGTAACGGCGCTCACTTACCAGCATGGTGTCGATCCTATGAAGGCAGCCGCTGCAGAGGGATGGATTGCCGATGGGGAATTTGCATCGGTTGACGCACCGGTTAAGCGCGGCGAAGTCGCTCGCATCTTGGTGCGTGCTCTCGATCAGGAGCAAGGTGAGACGAGCTTGGCTGAATATGCAGAGCGCGCGAAAGCACTCGGCCTGATGAAGGGCTACCCGGATGGAAAGCTGCATGAGCAAGAAACAGCAACGATTCGTGAAATCGCCTCGGCTCTGGATAACTACAAGAAGCTCGGCCTGTCCAAGATCGACAATAAAGGAGTGCCGCAGATTTCCGTAGAGGATTTCATGCGCAACCCGGGCAGCTTCGCCTACCAGCTTTCGACGGACGGCAACTATATTTCCTATGCCGCTCCATGGGAGAACCGCGCGAATATCTTCGTACAGAAGATGGACGGCTCCAGCGAGCCTGTCCGCGTCACTAGCTCGAAGGATCGCGACATTGCCGGATTCCTCTGGAAAGGCGATCATGTATTGTATTTGAAGGATAAGGGCGGAGATGAGAACTACCACCTGTATTCCGCAGCCTTCAACGGCAACGAAGAGAAGGACTTGACACCGTTTGATAAGGTCCGCGTCGGTCTCGTCAGCATGCTGTCCGGGGTGAAGGACGAAATCCTCATCACGATGAACAAAGACGATGCGAAAGTGTTCGACGTATACAAGCTGAACGTGAAGACGGGCGCAACCAAGCTCGTGGCCAAAAACCCGGGCAACATCCAAGCCTGGATTCCCGATCATGAAGGCAAAATCCGGCTCGCCGTAGCGTCAGACGGCATCGAAGGCACCGTGCTGTACCGGAATACGGAAGCGGAGGAATTCAAACCGTTCATCACGATGGGAGCCGGAGATACCGTGAATCCGCTCGCGTTCTCCAAGGATAACAAGACCATCTATGCGGTATCCAACAAGGGCCGTGACAAAGCGGCGCTCGTTACGTACGATTTGCAGGGCAAGGAGAACGTGCTGTATTCACATCCAGATGTGGATCTGGCAGGCGCAATGTACGACGCGAAGCAAGACAAATTGCTAATGACTGCTTATATGACGGATAAAGTTCATGTGAAATTTTTCGATGATAAATTTGAAGCCTTGTATAAGAAGCTGCAGGACAAATTGAACGTATCGGAAAGCGAAATCGGCCTGAACGATTACAATGAAAACATGACGAAATTCATCGTCAGCATGTCCAACGATAAAACGTACGGCAAGTACTATTACTATGATTCCACAACTGATCAGTTGACGCCGCTTGCCAATTTGAGCGAATGGCTCAAATCCGACAATCTGGCCGATATGCAGCCGATCTCGTATAAGAGCAGAGATGGATTGACGATTCATGGATACTTGACGCTGCCGAAGAACAAGACGCCGGAACAGCTGCCGCTCATCGTCAACCCGCACGGCGGTCCTTGGGCGCGCGACATGTGGGGCTTCAATCCGGAAGTGCAGCTGCTTGCGAACCGCGGTTATGCCGTGCTGCAAGTCAATTTCCGCTCTTCGACTGGTTATGGCAAAGCGTTCCTGGATGCCGGCAACAAGCAATGGGGACGGAAAATTCAAAATGACATCACCGACGGCGTACAGTGGGCCATCAAGCAGGGTATTGCTGATCCCGATCGCGTCGGCATCTATGGAGCATCGTTCGGAGGATATGCGACTCTGGCAGGCATCACCTTCACTCCTGATATGTATGCGGCCGCTGTCGATTATGTAGGCGTGTCCAACATCTTCACGCTGCTTGATACGCTGCCTCCATATTGGGAGACGAACCGCAACATGTTCTACGAACGTGTAGGTCATCCGGAGAAAGACAAAGATCTGCTCAAGGAGGTCTCCCCGGTATTCCACGCGGACAAAATCGTAACGCCACTCTTCGTAGCTCAGGGCGCCAACGATCCGCGGGTGAACAAGGCGGAATCCGATCAAATCGTCGAAGCGCTGAAAAAGAGAGGCATCGATGTGGAGTACATGGTCAAAGACAATGAAGGCCACGGCTTCAACAACGAAGAGAACCGCATCGAGTTCTACAATGCCATGCTCAAGTTTCTGGATACGCATCTGAAAAAATAAGAAAATAAGACCAAAGAAGACACCGGGAATCATGTGCCCGGTGTCTTTTTTGCCTATCTTTGCGTTCGCTCTGCCAGCTCGGTAATCCAATACGCCAAAAATTCCTTCACCCGTTCGTCTTCCTCAATGTGCAGCACACGTTGAAAGAGCCACCTCACACGCTCCTTCAGCGTCCGGTCGCGCTGGCTGCATAATCCAAGCAGATCGACGCAATGCAGCCGTTCGGTCCCGGTTCCATATTCGAGCCAATCCACGTAAACCGCCGTACCACGGGCAATCTCACGCATACATTGCTCGTTCAGCCGCGAATGGCCGCTCTCCATGCTGACTTCCGCCGGTTCCCCGGACGCAATTTGAACCAGCAGTTCCAACATGAATGGCCGTGCCGCGTCCGTCGCGCGCTGCATGATGCCTAGCAAGCAGATGACAGTTGGAATGGCGGCTTCATACAACGCCCCTTGCACGACGACCGTATTTTCAATCTGCCAGCAGGCTTGTTCCGCTTGTTGCACAGTGGCGGCTTGTTGCAGTTGAAGCAGGGCGTTCGGCAGATGCTCTGTCGTGCCCGCCGCCCGGTACTCCGACCACGGGATGCGAATGATGTCCCAAGCCATAGCATTTGGCACCTCTTTTACAGAAGATTTCTTCATGCATAATCTACCTAACCTATCTATAACAATCCGATTCGAAGAAGACATTAGCCTAGGGACAGCATATGCCTTTTGGCCGCAAGAAGTTCCTCGCAACGATGTCGCTGCCACACGGTTGTGTCCGTATTCAGTCGTATGATAGAATAATCAGAACATGCGTTCTTTAATCTGAATGCCCGTTTATGATTGTGAATAGAGGACAATCTATATTAATATTGGACGAAAAAGGGTGATGATGAATGATTAAGCAAATTTCTACGGTAGCCGTATATGTGGAAGATCAGCAAAGAGCGAAGCAATTCTGGACGGAGCAGGTCGGCTTTGCCGTTACGGCCGAATTCCCGATGGGACCGAACACCTTCTGGCTGGAAGTCGGGCCTGAAGACGCGCAATCACGCCTCGTTCTGTATCCAAAATCGATGATGAGCAACTGGGAGGAGCAGAAGGCGTCCATCGTCTTCGAATCCGATGACGTGCTTGGCGCGTACGAGAAGATGAAGGCTAAGGGCGTCGAATTTGCCGGTGAACCGCAGCAGATGCAGTGGGGCACCTACGTTAACTTTAGAGACCTGGACGGCAATGAATTTCTGCTGAAGGGATAACCAAGAGAACACGAAGAGCCGCACCCCGGATTAACCACGGGCTGCGGCCCTTTTCTTCACTCATTCTTAATGTTACAGCGGTGTCGGTTCCGATACCTGTTCGTCAAAGTTAAGGTGCACAAGCTGCCCTGCATGAACCAACCCGGCGCCAAAACCGTACATAAGCGCCCGATCTCCATTTTGAACTTTGCCATTACGGATACCCAGATCTAGCGATAAGGGAATAGATGCAGCCGAGGTGTTCCCGAAGTTGACCAAGCTATATAATGTTTTTTCCATTGGGTAATTCAACTTCTCGCAAATCGGCTCGATCAAACGCAAATTAGCGCTATGAGGGATGAACCAGTCTACTTGATCCAAATCGGAGTGTGCTTTATCCAACAGCTGATGAATACCGGAAGGCACCGTTCGAGCAACCCACCGCAGCACCTCTCTCCCATTTTGAACAAGACATTGAGTATCCACCAATTCAATCTCATTTATTTTGTTGGCTAGACCTGTGCGATATACGTGCTGCGCCCCTTTCCCATTGCTCCCCAAATGGAATCCGATGAAGCTCTGGAATTGATCATCTCTTTCAACCAGCACAGCGCCAGCGCCATCACCAAATAATATGCAAGTGCTTCGGTCCGAATAATCCGTAATCTTTGAAAGCGTATCTGCTCCAAGCACTAATATTTTCCGATGCAATCCAGACGCAATGTAACTGTGTGCCGTATGCAATGCATATACAAATCCTGCACAGGCCGCACTGATGTCAATCGCCCCAGCCGTCTGGGAAATTTGTAAACGTTCCTGTATCAGACACGCTACTGAGGGAAATGAAAAGTTAGGTGTGCTTGTTGCAACTATAATCATATCTACATCTTCAACGTTTTTATTGTATCTTTTGATCAAATCTTTCACAGCAGCCGCACATAGATCGCTTGTAAATTCATCAGGTTGACTAATTCTGCGCTCCTGAATGCCCGTTCTTTGCAAAATCCACTCATTGCTCGTTTCAACCATGCCCTCAAGCTCCACATTGGTTAGCTTTTTTTGTGGCACATAAGTTCCGATAGCCGTAATTCTTGCTTTTATCACCATTCCCACCTCGCCATGTCTGGTAATTGGTATTAATACTTGGTACTAATATTAACAGTAACTTTTGTCATAATCAATTAATTGATTCTAAATATGTCCATAATGGAGATATCTTGGATCTGAAAAGTTGCAAAAGTTGCTTTATTAAACTAAACAAGCACTTCCATACCAGTTATGCAAGTTTCCAGCTTGGCAGGAATATAGTCTTACTAAGCATGATTTAAAACGATTCCAATATAAAACGGAGGCGTATGCGATGAATGTGTTGAGCGCGCTCGGGTATCAAGCGACGGATCGGCTACTCATAGTCAATGCGGATGATTTCGGCATGTGCCACGCTACGAATGAAGCCATCAAGCAGCTTCTCGACGAAGGCGCCGTATCGTCCGCTACGGTGATGATGCCGTGCGGATGGGCTCAGGACGCGGCGGTCTGGAGTGCCGCCCATCCACAGGCCGATGTCGGGATACACCTGACATTTACAAGCGAATGGGAAGGCTTCAAATGGGGGCCGGTTAACCGCCGCGGCGATACCTCATCACTCGTCACGGCAGAGGGGTATTTTCCAAGCGACTGCCTAGCGTTCGAACAGCAAGCCGACCTAGAACAAGTTCGCGACGAAATCATCGCCCAGCTCGAGATGGCGTACGCTATCGGAATGAATCCTACGCATCTCGACAATCATATGGGCAGCTTATACGGCCTCGCGACAGGCCGGGATTTTCTTGACATCGTGTTCGATGTTTGCGCAGAATACGGCTTGCCCTTCCGCCTGCCGAAGTCGATTGAAGGCATGCAGCTTCCTCCAGAGATGGGGCCGTTAGCACTGCAGCGGGCCGAACAGGCCGCAGCCAAGGGCGTCGTCATTCTGGATGAACTGCTTAGTCTCCCCTATGCAAGTCAGGAAGGGCAGAGCGAGGAACAAATGAAAGCAGCGATGATCGCGCTGCTCCGCAGCTTGAAGCCGGGGCTGTCCGAAATCATCATCCATCCTTCGTTCATCACTGGGGAATTGCAGGCGATTACACCGCATTGGGAGCGGCGCGGTATGGAGTTCCAGCTCTTGCTTGATCCAGACATGAAGCAGGTTATCGCCGATGAAGGCATTCATCTGATACGCTGGGCCGATCTGCGGGACGTGCAGCAGGGCATGCCACCGCAGCGTCAGTAGGAGGCGGAAGCATATGGGCATTCACATTACTCCGGCCCGCAAAACGGCGTTTACGGCCGGGAACTTATCCTCCAACCTAATGGCGCAGATGTTCTCGGCTTACATTGTGTATTATTACGTCGATGTGCTCGGCGTCCGTCCTGGCCTTATCGGAATAGCGATGGTCATCCATGGCATATTAGGGGCTATTCTCAATCCTCTCTTCGGTTATGTATCCGATCGATTCCGCACGCGCTGGGGGCGCCGTGTCCCTTATATCGCGTTTGGCATAATTCCGCTGGCGGCGGTATTTACGCTGCTATGGTTCCCGCTTTCCTCCGGCATGGGTCTGTTCTGGTACTTCCTCTTCATCGTTCTGCTCTACGACGTGCTCTACGTGCTTGTCATTCTGAACTACTCCGCCTTGTTTCCCGAAATGTTCGTTACTATGAAGGAACGTGCCTCCGCCTCGTCCTGGAAGCAGATGTTCGGCATCATCGGCATGATTGCCGGCGTGGCTGTGCCGCCGCTCATCTACGACCGTTACGGTTGGGGAGCGATGGGAATTATATTCGGTATCATTGCCGCACTGTTCATGGGCGCGATGGTCTGGGGTTCGAGAGAAAACGAACTGGCGGCCCCGGACACATTCGGCTTATGGCAATCGGTCGTGCATACCTTTTCCAACCGCTTCTTCGTCATTTACGTCCTCGGCGGCTTCTTCGTGCAGTTGACCTTCGCCCTCCTGCCCGCGGCGATTCCGTTCTTCACCAAATATGCGCTCCATGCAGAGGAAAGCGCCAATTCAATTCTGCTCGGTCTCGTCTTCGTCACCGCCATTCCATGCGTCTATGTATGGGCGCGTTGGACGAACCGCTTCGGTCCGCGCAAGACGATGCTGGCCGCCATCGTATGCTACGCTGTGGCGCTAGCCCCGCTCTTGTTCGTCATCTCCCCGGCTGCTGCCTATGTGACGGGCGCGGCCATCGGCTTCGGTCTGGCAGGCATCATCATGCTGCTTGACGTCCTGCTTGCCGAAGTCATCGACGAGGATGAACGCAGAACGGGAGCGCGCCGTGAAGGCATGTATTTCGGCATGAACGGCTTCATCATCCGCTTCGGCGTGTCGCTGCAGGCAGTCGTTATGAGCCTTGTGCTGGAACAGAGCGGTTATGTCGCCAACGCCCAGACCCAGCCTGAAGCGGCGATTATCGGCATCCGCTTAATGTTGGCGGGCATTCCGATTCTATCCCTCGTATTAGCCTTCATCTGCTTCTACTGCTATCGCCTTGGCGCAGCACGACCGTCGAATGGGCATCCTCGCGAATAATACCATATTCATCCATTTTCGAAATGAAGACATTCTCCCCGGGGAACGGCACGCCTTGACCGAAACGATCGAATAGCAGACAATGGAAGCAACAACTACTGATAACCTTTTGAATCGGAGCGTGAAAGGAACTATGGAACACATCGGCGCACTCAAAGAAATCGTAAGACACCCGGTGAAATCCTTCCGGGGAGAGCGAGTTCAACACACGAAGTTGATGGATTATGGCTTATACGGGGATCGAAGCCACGTCTTCTTGGATGACACGCGGCCAGGGAAGTATGTAACGATTACCCAGTGTCCGAAAATGGCGCAATATGAAGCCCGCTTTGCAGGACCTGACAATGTGGAGCAATATCCGCGCGTAGAGGTTCGTTCACCGAATGGCATCGTATATGATTGGGAGGATGAGGCGCTGAAGCTGGAGCTGGAACAGGAGTCAAAGCGAGCCATCACGCCGCATAGCTATACGCCGCAGCACGTCCCGTTCGGCGCCCTTGAGGAAGCTCACATCCTCCTCGTGACCGATGCATCGGTTAGAGAGCTGGAGCAGCTGTGGGGAGGCCACATCGATTACAATCGTTTTCGGCCGAATCTATTCATCCAATTGGATGACCCCCTTCCATTCGTCGAAGAACAATGGCTCGGCAGAAGGCTGCGCATTGGAGCTGCAGAGTTAGAATTGAACAGCTTGTGCGAACGGTGCATGATCATTACGGTCGATCCAGACAGCGGGGAACGGGATGCTTCGCTGCTGAAGACCGTCGTGCAGGAGCGGAGCAGCAACTTCGGCGTGTACGCCTCAGTCTTGAAGACCGGTGACATCGAAGCAGGACAGCCTATATATTTAATATAGAAGAAGCGGGATAAATGACATCGTTCATCTATCCCGCTTCTTCTATCGATGGGCTCTTGATTGTCGCGCCGCCTGCTCCAGCAGGCCTTCATCCGCTTCGAGCAGCTCGTCCGGCAACTTTTTCAAATCGAGACTTAACCTTCGCTGCTGCCGAATCGCTTCTCCAGCTTTTCTATATGCGCCTGCGCTATTTCACTCAGCTCGATGTCGTATTTTTCCGACAAAACAATAAGATTGGCAAGCACGTCGCCCAATTCCTCCACAAGCTCTTGCCGCAGTTCCTCACCGCTCTTCTCGCCTTCATCCGGACGATCACGCCCGATCTCAAGCGCCCGTACGACCCTTGCCACTTCCCCGACCTCTTCCATCAGGAAGCCCACGCGGATAAACGGATTGTACTGCGACCACTCCCGCGCACGGTAAAATTGCTGCACCCATTCTTGGAACGGCTTCATCTCCATCGTTTTTTAACTTCCTTTCCTCTTCCATGATGTCTATACTTAGAACAGTATAGCAGATAAAGGAGGCACTCTATCATGAAAAAAATATGCGTTTATGCCGGCTCGAATCTAGGCAACCACCCAGACTTTGCAGTGAAGTCGCAGCAGTTGGGACGTCTGATGGCCGAACGGCAGCTGGAGCTTGTATACGGTGGTTCCAATGTCGGATTGATGGGCGAGGTCGCCAATGAAATGCTCCGACTCGGCGGCAAAGTGACAGGCGTCATGCCACGCGGACTGTTCCGCGGCGAGATCGTTCATACGCAGCTGACGGAACTGATTGAAGTGAAAGACATGCGCGAACGCAAAGCGACGATGAGCGATCTGGCCGACGCCTTCATCGCCCTGCCGGGCGGCTTCGGCACGTTCGAGGAGCTGTTCGAGATGATTAGCTGGGGGCAGCTCGGCATTCATAAAAAACCGATCGGCGTGCTCAATATCGAAGGCTACTATACACCGATGATGGAAATGGTGCGTCACTCGATTCAAGCAGGCTTCGTAAAGGCGGAACATGAGCAATTAATATTGAACTCGCCAGAACCTGCCGAGCTGCTGGATCAATTGAGCAGCTACGTGCCGCCAGTGTTCGGGAATAAGTGGAATCAATTGGACTAATTCCTGATTTCACCGCTGCAAGCTATGCTAGTTCATCTGTGGAGGCCTTCGGATCATCATCCACCAAGCTTCTCCACAGATAGAACGCCGCATATGCTTCCCATCCGCTCCAACCTCGCTGCCATCCGTTCGATTCCTGACTCCTTCGACAGCCCTCCGCTAACCGTTCGCCTAGCCGCCTCAATTCCCTAATGACATGCTCCATTTTTTTGACCAAAATTTCAGCGCCAGTATGTCGTCTACAGACAGCCCCGCCGATTGTGATCCGTCATGACTAATCCGGTCTCTAGAAAGAACGTATGCTCTCACCGAAATTTTCCCGCACCATCGATGTATCTACGCTCTTAGCACCACTATCCCCGTTACTCATATTCACCTTTCACTTCAAGCATATCGTTTGACCAGTACCTAGCAGCTTTTTTATCATGGGTTTGGAAAATGCCGATATCCGTAATAATGGCGTGACTGAGCTGGGAGGAGAGTGACTATAAGCGCCTGCATTCAAGTTACTCTCCAGCAAAAAAGTTAAAACTCCTTACGTTAATTATGGGTGCAGAATATATGCGACATCAGTATTGACGACATACCTGAGCCGGGGGGAGAGTGACTATAAGAGTCTGCAATCAAGATGATGCCCTCACACCTTTGCCGTTCCTGCGCGAACGGGAGAGTGTGCATAAGCACTTAAAGAATAGGATCAGGCAGTCCCTCGCAATTTCATCCTTTTTCTTATATTAAAAAGCTCCCCCTATAAAAAGAGGAGCTTCTAATAGAGCTTCTATATTCTGTTGAGCACAAGTTGTTCAGCCTCGTGCAGCATGTCATGTCAATGTGGCTCAGCGACTACATCTTACTTGTCGTTCACCACATGGAAAGCAACCGATTCATATGGGCGCAGGACGAGCCGTTCCATCGTATTCGGCGTGTCCGCATAGTTGCTTAGCAGAATGCGTGCATCGCCAGATACTCCAGCCTGCTGTGGCAGAGTGAACGTCGTCTCGCGGCTGTAGAAATTACTTATGACGAGCAGGTGCTCCTTCTTGTAGGAACGCACATACGCGAAGATGTCCGGATGGTCAGCCAGCAGCAGCTTATAATCACCGTACACGATAATGTCGTATTGCTTGCGCAATTCAATCAATGTACGATAGTGATGGAAAATGGAGTCCGGATTCTGCAGCGCCTCCTCGGCATGAACGGTGCGGTAGTTCGGCGCTGTCTGGATCCACGGCGTTCCGCTCGTGAAGCCGCCGTGCTCCGAATCATTCCATTGCATCGGCGTACGTGAATTATCGCGCGATTTCTGCTGCAGAGCAGCCATCATATCAGATTCGGAAACACCGCGTTCCCGCAGCATCTGATACGCATTGATGGATTCAACGTCGCGGTAATCGGCGATGTCAGCGAAATGCGGGTTCGTCATCCCAAGCTCTTCACCTTGGTACACGTATGGCGTCCCTTGCATCAGATGCAGCGTCGTCGCGAGCATCTTGGCGGAAGGCACGCGGTACGCCCCGTCGTCGCCGAACCGGGATACGGCCCGCGGCTGATCGTGGTTGCACCAGAACAGAGCGTTCCAGCCGCCGCCTGCGTTCATCCCTACTTGCCAGTCGCTCATAATCTGCTTCAGCTGCAAGAAATCAAATTCAGCGGCTACCCATTTCTCACCCTGCGGATAATCCACCTTCAGATGGTGGAAGTTGAACACCATGCTCAACTCGCGCTCATCCGGCCGAGTGTACTTCACGCAGTTATCCATCGTCGTCGAAGACATCTCGCCGACCGTCAGCAGCTGTGAATATTGCGAAAATACTCGCGCGTTCATTTCCTTCAAAAATTCATGAATGCGCGGGCCGTCCGTATAATATTTCCGTCCGTCAGCCGTCGGCATATCCAGCGAATCATCAGGAAAGCGTTGATCCTTGGAGATGACGTTGATGACATCCAGCCGGAACCCGTCAACGCCTTTGTCGAGCCAGAACTGCATCATGTCGTACACACGGTCCCTGAGCATAGGGCTCTCCCAGTTCAAATCCGCTTGGGACACGTCGTATAGATGCAAGTAATATTGCCCCGTCGCTTCGTCATATGCCCAGGCGCTGCCGCCGAACTTCGATTGCCAATTGTTCGGGGCTCCGCCGTTCATGCCGTCTTTCCAAATATAATAGTTGCGCAAAGGGCTGTCTGTGCCTTGGGCCGACTCCTTAAACCATGCATGCTCCGTCGACGTATGGTTGACGACGATATCCATGATGATTCTGATGCCTTTGGCATGTGCCTCGCGCAGCAGTTCCTCGAACGTCTCCATCGTGCCGTATTCCGGCTGGATACGATAATAGTCGCTAATGTCGTAACCATTATCCTTCTGCGGAGATTCATAGATCGGAGTGAGCCAAATGACATCGATGCCCAGTTCCTGCAAATAGTCCAGCTTGTCAATAATGCCTTGTAAATCGCCAAGTCCGTCTCCATCCGTATCGTTGAAGCTCTTCGGATAGATTTGATAAATGACTGATTTCTTCCACCACTCCTGCTCCAATTCCTGTTTCATCACTTGCACCACCATGTCTTTCTTTTTTGCATTCTCTACTACGATTGCCGCTTTGTCTTCCCGATAAAGAGCGTAATGACGAACGGAACTACCAACGCAACCGCCATGCCGATGAAGAATGGCACCCATTGCTGCGGGAAGATGGACAAGAATCCCGGCAGCCCGCCCACACCGATGGATACGGCCTTAACCTTGAACGCTGTAATAACGACAGCTCCGAGAGCCGAACCAATCATCGCTGCAATGAACGGGTACCGCAGGCGCAGGTTCACACCGAACATGGCTGGTTCCGTAATTCCCAGATAAGCCGAGATTGCGGAGGTAATCGACATCCCTTTCAACTTCTCGTCTTTGGATACGAACATCATGGCGAGCGCCGAAGAGCCTTGCGCAATGTTGGACAGGGCCAAAATTGGCCACAAGAACGTGCTGCCCGTGCTGGCAATCAGCTGCAAATCAACGGCCAGGAACGTATGGTGCATGCCCGTGACAACTAGAAGCGGATACAGACTGCCGTAGATGAGTCCGCCCAATATAGAAAAGTGTTCAAATATTCCGACGAATGCCGTCGTAATCGCATTGCCAATCGTAAATGTCAGCGGTCCGATAACGATGAAGGACAAAAATCCGGTCAGCAATAGCGTAATCGGTGCGACGAGCAGCAATTTGAAGCCGTCAGGCACCCGTTTGTTCAAAAATGACTCAATTTTGGCCAAACAGAAAGCGGAAACGAGCACCGGCAGCACCTGGCCTTGATACCCGATCTTTTCAAATTCGAAGCCAAATAAGTTCCAATGCGGTACGGTTCCGTTCGCAAGAGCATCTCCGTACGACCATGCGTTCATCAGATCAGGATGAATGAGCATCAGGCCGAGCACGATCCCGAGCAGCTCGCTGCCCCCGAACTTCTTCACGGCAGACCAGCCTATAAGTCCCGGCAGGAAGACGAAGGCCGTATTGGCGATCAGATTGATCATTTCAGCGAAGCCTTTCCATTGACCGTACACATCGATGAAGGCTTGCTCCGCGAAGAATATCCCTTTGCCCGTCAAGATGTTGTTGATCCCCATCAAGAGACCGGCCGTTACGATGGCAGGCAGAATCGGAATGAAAATATCGGCCAGCGTTTTGATTGCACGCTGCAGCGGGTTTAATTTTTTTGCCGCCGCATCCTTAATGTCTTGCTTGGAAGCGCGTTCGCCTCCGGTCAGAGCCAGCAGCTCCCCGTATACTTTCTCAACGAGCCCGGGCCCGATGATGACTTGAAACTGTCCATTCGTTGAAAATGATCCTTTGACCAATTCATTGTGCTCAAGCGACTGTTGATCCACAACGCCCTCATCCTTCAGCGCGAACCGCAGCCGGGTTACGCAGTGGGTTACGGCATCAATATTGTCTTTTCCCCCAATGGCATCCAAAATCTGCTCGACCGACTGTTGCTTGATAGCCATGTGTTAACCTCCCCAATGGAATCGCTTCCATGATTGTCGAATTTATTATAACTTGTATAGACAGGTTTGTAAACACTTGTATAGACAAGTTGTTAAGTACGGCTTCATGTAATATATACCAAGCGTTTTCTTACTTAGTACTACCCATTTCCAGTGGATGAATAACCTTCTGTACGCAAAAAATCCAGCCAAACAAATTCAGCTGGATTACACGATTATATAGATAAAGCATTCTTCTTGAAATGAGTAGGGGTGACGCCCGTCTGGCGCTTGAACACTCTTGAAAAGTATGGCACGTCGTTAAACCCGACCTGAAAGCAAATGTCCGTCACCGACATGTCCGTATCCAACAGCATCGCAGCCGCCCTGTGAACCCGCAGGTCGACAAGATAGTCATTATACGTCTTGCCGGTAAACCGCTTGAACAACACGCAAAAATACGATTTTGAAATATTAAACTTACGGCATAGCATCTCTAGACGCAGCTCTTCATTGTAGTGCTCGTGGATGTAATTGATTGCCCCGGTCATCAATTCCCTGAATTTCTCCAACCGTTCGTCTTCATCGTTCGATTGGCCGGATTGCCGGGCCATCTCCCGGACGAGGATCGACATGAGCTTAAGCAGATCCGCCTTCAGAACAAGCTCGTAGTATCGTTTGCCAAGCTGGAGCTCCTCCAGCATATCATGCAGGATGCGCGACACTTCGAGATCTGTCTCTCCAGACAGCGCGACTTTCGGCGTTACATGCTCCTCGTCGAGCATGAACTGCTCTAGGTAGGAATAATCGAACCCGCCCCTGCTGCCATTATGCGGATGGTACTGCTCGTCGATGAAGTGCGGCAGAAATTCACACCCGATAATATCGATTTCTTGTCCCGGCACCAGCGACACACGGTGAACGGCATAAGGGGGAATAACAAAAATGTTGCCCTTGACCATCCGGTACGTATGCTGGTTAATCGTATGCATAAATTCGCCTTTGACGACATACCAAATTTGAAAATAATCGTGCGTATGATCGCGGATGCTGCCGCCCGCCCGATTCCAACGATATACCTTGAAAGGCAGCGGCGTTCCGATCTCACTTTCCGCCCGGTAAAAAACGACATCTTCCGGCATCTCTTGATGCTGCTCTTGTCTTTGTTCCGGATTAGACAACGTTTATCCCCCTTACTGTCCTCATCATATTGCCGTAATCGGCTATCTTGCCTTGTATCGAGACGATCGCATGGAAATTGATCAACTGCAAAAGGACAGCTCGTCCCTTCTATATTAGCGGCGGCGTGCAAAATCAGTAAAGACGAAGCGCTCGGGATGGTGGCGCGATTCCGTATATTCGAACAAGGTGCCGTCATGCAAATGGACGAAGTTCTTCACGACGACGACGAAACTGTACGATTTCATATCCAGATGTTCGCGGTCCTTCGCCGTCGCCGGCTCGACTTGAATGATTCTTTGCGCAAAGCCTATCTTTAAGCCCAGCTCTTGTTCGATGAAATCGTAGATGGATCGTTCGGCTATCTCTTTCGTCAATCCTTCCAGCTTCTCTTTTAAAAAGTAGTTGATATCCAAAATGATGCGTTCCCCATCCAGCTTACGCACACGGTGCAGGCAGTACACCTGTTCACCTAGAGGCAGGCGTGTCCGTTGATGCAGCTTGTCGGTTATGTTCATTTCCGCAAAATACGGAACCGCCGTGTCGAAATGCTGTCCGCTGCTCTCGCTCGCTTCTTTGAAGCTGACCAGTCCGCCGAACGAGAACGAAATGGCATTGTTGTCGAGCACATACACGCCTTTGCCCGGATGACGGTTCACGAGCCCTTCCTCGACAAGCAAGTCGAGAGCGTTGCGAATCGTTCCTCTGCTCGTGTCATAGATGCCGCAAAATTCATGCTCCGACGGCAGTTTTGCCCCCGGACCGTATTGCCCGGATGCAATTTTCCCTTTGATATCATCATAAATGGTCATGTACCGCTTACTCGTGTTCATATTCATAGCAATCCCCCGATAATGCTTCCACATTCCGCTGCTTCAAGTATTCCTCTTTCATCATCATATCATGATCAGGGCGGCAGAGGAAAACGGGAGGCACATCGTCAGGCAGGCGCAATCTTGTCGGCCATTGTCCAAAGTCCCTACGCTCCCTCATCCAAATCGAGCGGCCATCCTTCTCTCTGCTTGGTGAACAGTTCATATGTTCCGGATTCTGGGTCAAAAAGATATACTTGCCCCGTTCCTCCTTCCCGCACATGAATCGCATACTTGCCAATGACAAGCTGCAGCCAGGGTTGCTCTCCCTGCGTTAATGCGCGGTCGGATCCCGTCTTCGGAACGATCACTTCCACACTCCGTCCAGCCGCCGCTGCCTCCCGCTCTACTAAACGCACAGCATCCTCGTAAGTATAGCCAGGCAGTTGCGCAATATAATAGCTGCCTATCATACCGAAGCTAAGAAACGCTATCGCAAGGAGAATAAGCCTGCGCTTCATGAAAGACATTCGGTTGCGCCATGCAAACAGAAGCAGCAAGGGAATTCCGATAAGAACAAGTGCAAGTATATAATAATGCTCCGCGTTCAACACGAATTCGTACTTTCGGTTTGGGAGGGAGAACATCAATTTTTCCTCCCCCTTTACTGTTCATCGATGCCGCTCCCATATATAATCTATAGAAATTATGCGATATACTGTTCATGAGTGTAAAAACACAGTTCGGTCGGTAGTCCGGACGCATCCGTCCATTCATAATGCCTCGGATGTCAGTAACCTTCCCCCCTCGGGATGTCCATCACTCGAAGTCTGATTGAGGGGGAACTGAATGTGAAACTGACCGTATTTTTTGATGCCCCGTTCTGGGTGGGCGTAGTGGAGAAAGCAGATGGAAATCAAGTGAAAGCGTGCCGGCATGTGTTCGGCTCCGAGCCGAAAGATACAGACGTGCTGGAATTCGTACAGACACTCATGATGCCGTTAATCGAGCTCGTCTCGCAGAGTGCCGAGGCGGCTTGCGCTCCTATCCGCCGCGTAAATCCGAAACGGCTGGCTAGACTCGTGGCAAGAGAGATGCAGCTGCAAGGCATATCCTCGCAGTCGCAAGAAGCGCTGCGGCTGGAGCTGGAGAGCCGGAAGAAGGAACGCACCCATCGTTCACGCGAGCAGCGCGAGGCATTGAAGGAGAAGAAGCGGAGCATTCGCATGCAGAAGAAGAAAGACAAGCATAAAGGCAGGTAGCATTTATGCTGCGGCCCCGGTAGCCTTGATTGCCGGGGCCTGTTTTCAGTTACATAACAGGTGTAATTCGATGTCGAATTCGCCTCTTGCCAGACTCATGAGCAGGTAACCACTTAGCGCTTATTCAAAATATCGCGACTCCTTGATGATATCGCTGGTCGGCGTCAAGGTCGCCTAGCTGCAATCCTTTCCTTCATTCGGTCGCGTCTATGCGGCTTATGGAGGAGTATTCGTCGTTCTTGCGGTTCTCTGGGGCTGGTGGGTGGATAAGATGACGCCGGACTTTTACGACTGGGTCGGTGCCGTCTTCTGTCTGGCGGGCGTAGCCATTATGCTGTGGGCGCCGCGATCGTCCTAAAGCTGGGAACACCAGAAATTAATGATGACGACGACGAAAGTAGCGGCTATATAAGTTGAACTATTGAATTTTTTGGCTTCCACTCACTCTCCCCTTTGATCAGTAACCACGACCCCCGCATATCTCAGACGCCAGACAGTTTAAAAAAGAAAAACCCTTGCGATCTGACTCCGCGCCAGAGGGCATCTGTACCGATACAGATGCCCTCTTTTTTTATTGCTTCATAAGACCGCTAGATTTAATATGATGGCAAGCGGCCTGACTGAAGCATTGCATGCATGCAAGCACGATAGAGAAATGATGAACCGGATGATAAACAGACAACATCGTTTATTTGCTGCTGTACTTTAAGGGGCGTACTGTCCGGACCGCATTATGACAAAATATATTTTTAAAAGTGAGGACATGTTCATGAACAGGATAAATTACTTGCTGTTGCTAGGTATCGGCTTGATCTGGGGTTCGCAATTTTTCTTTGTCGACTTGGTGATCAATTCCATAACGCCGATTACATTAGCCGCCTGCAAAGCATTGTTAGGTACCATCACACTTGCCACATTACATTTGTTTTCCGGTAAAAAGGAGAGAACACAAGGACAATCCGGAATATGGAAATCACTTATCTGGATTGGAGTGCTGGAGGCGGTTGTGCCTTTCATCTTGATCGGTTGGGGACAGCAGTACATTAACAGCAGCACTGCTTCTATTTTATTGGGCACCGTGCCGATTTTTACGATTATTTTTGTTAAAATTTTTGCGCCGAACGAAAAGCTGCCATTCAAGAAATGGATAAGCGTTATCATGGGATTTGGAGGCTTATGCCTGCTGTTTGCCCCTGATATTTCTTCAATCTCTTTTGCTGGGAATTTTATGGGTTATGTCGCTTTATTAGGGGCATCTCTCAGCTTTGCGGTATCGCTGCTTCTGATTAAGCGTCTCCCTCCTATGTCTTCGATTGTGGCTATGCGAAATGTGTTATTTGTTGCATCGGTCATTTTATTGCCGCTTGCTTTTATTTTTGAAGATCCATTACGTGTGCAATTGAGCTGGCAGCAAATCCTTGACGTTATTATACTGGGTGTGTTGCAAGCTGGAATCGTATACATGCTGTACAATATTTTGATTAGGCGAACAAGCGCCGCATTTGCATCGCTCACTAACTATTTGGTGCCTCTGTTCGGTATTTTATTAGGAACCGTAGTGTTGGGTGATCAGTTAACATGGAATGCTATCGCTGCGCTATTCGTTATTTTAGTTTCCTTAGCAGTCGGTGAAAAAAGCTAGACTGCCACCAGCCATCAACAACCTTGAGAATTTGATTTCCCATTCAATTCGCTTTAGAAATGGTCTCTCTGGATTTTGTCCGAAAAAGCCTCCACAGCCACTGTCAAAGTAGAGTTGGAGGCCCGCTCGATATGCCGCAGGGAGGCCATCCGTCTATTTCATATAACTGATTGTTCAGTACTTATGCGATTGCTCCAACTTGATTTCATGATCGATTTTCAGCTCAAAACGGTTTCTTAATTCATAGTATTTCTCCAAAAGACTGTTCTGCAACCCGAAATGATCGATAATCAATCCGATAATCGACTCATCTTTATGTGGAGTAGGCCAGCTGAATAAATCCTGATAGATCTCCCGGATGGATTCATTATTTTGACAGGCGAACCGGATGAAGCCACGTGTTCTCCCCAATCCGCCAATCGGGGGACGATTTCAGGAGCGGCGCATTAAAGCTCAGGACCGGCAAAAATTCGTGGAATAAACTTTGACCGACCCATTTTCTATTTTTATCCGATTCCGACAAAAACATTTGTGTGAAAGTCGCAATGACTGCATTTAAGTGTATAGGCTTCGCCCATAAAAAAGTCTCCTTTGACCGGCCTCTTTCGATCTTCCTGAACCATCCAAGGGAATAAACACCATGTAAATGTAAGTGGTTACATAAATATCCCCGCTATGATGATGCAGCCGATGGTTTGCTCTCCAGCCATACCTTCAGCTCATCCAGTTGCTGCAGTAATTGTTGCGAGCTGTCATCCAGCTGTTTGTAGCTCTGTATCGCTTCTTCCAGCTGTCCTTCATCAAATTGACGCGCTGCTTTGCCTGCCAATAGATGCATTTCCCGGTGCCGATCCACCAAGGCTTGAAATTTCGGGCTTTGCACAAGAGCAGACGACTTCTGCTCATGCTGCGCTTGAATCCATTTGCCCAAGCGGCATTGATTGTAGTTCTCCATTAATTCAGGGTCGCTATCATCGTAGCCCAACAATCGATTGTATGTCCACCATTTCCAGAGCAGATGATCCGTCTTCATGATGCGAATCCACTGTGCGTCGTTCATATGATTGAACCATTCCAACGAGCTTCGCCGCAAGCTTTCGACCGTTTTACTCGTCGTATATATATGTTCTCCTGTCCGCTTGGCCATCTCCATCACCACTTCGGTGTTCTTGACAATGCCTGCCATGCTATTCGTTATTTCTTGCGTTGCCGCCGCTTGCTGTTCGACGATAGACGCGATTGTGTCTTCGGTTAACCCGACCTCGCTCACCGATTGCATCATTTGTTCCAATTGGTCGAACGCGCTTCTATTTTTATCGTGCTGGACTTCCATCTGATCCGACATCTTATTCGTTCGTTCTTGAACAGATGTTGCCAGCGTTTGAATGTTGCCTATCACTTCGTAGACATTGTGAACCGAGCGCTTCGTCTGCTCCGATAGCTTGCGGACTTCTCCGGCCACAACGGCAAAGCCCCGCCCCTCTTCACCCGCCCGGGCCGCTTCAATGGAGGCATTCAGCGCCAGCAGATGCGTCTGATCCGCTACCGAATCAATCAGCTGCACGACGTCGGACAAGTCTTGTATGGACTGCTGCAAATTCTCAAACCGATCTCTCGTATCGCGGAACATCTCCGTCATTTCCTCAAAGCCTTGAATCGTCTGTTCGACAATCGCCTTGTTCTCTTGCAACGCGCTGACCATGCAATCCGTCGTTGTGGCTGCATCTGTCGTCTGGGACGATACTTCTTCAATCGAAGAAGTCAATTGTTCTGCGGCCGATTGAATACGCAACGCATCGTGTACCGAGTTATCTGCCGATTGAAGCAGCGAATGAATACCGTCCATCTGGATGAGCATCTCCATCGTCTTGCTGTTCGAATCCATAATCCGATATTCATATGCAGCTTGATACGCTTCCAATACGATCTGGGCATCCAGCATTAGAATTCGATGAAGCGCCAGCGTCATCTGTGCCGCTTCCCCTGCGCGAAAGTCTTTTACAATGAGCGGGACGAGAAATTCATACACACGAAGGAACGAAGCGAGGAACCATTCTGGCTCCAATTGAATCCGGCTGTGCACTTGTCCGATTCTCTCACGCGTACGCACATACTCGCCATCGAATGCAATATGCGGAATCGAACGTAAATAAATGATAAAAGTCTCCGTCAACCGTTTTCGTGTACTGTGTTGTTCAATGAGTGATTTCATTTCAGGAAGACGGAACAACAGCTCATAATGGCGCTCCGTGATAGCTTCGGCATACTTGTCAAAGTACGGGGCCAGGCGGCGCAAACATTCAACGTCTTGCGATGTAACTTGGAGAAACAGAAGCTTCGGCTTCAAAGAATCCAATGCGTCGACCGTAGTATCATGAATGGTTATGGGTAACGTTGGTTTGCGAAGAATCATGTTGTTCATCCCTTTCTAAACTCATAAATATATTAAGATATGATCATACTCACATATTAATTATAGTAACATATTCCTCCTTAGGACCATTAGACCTATTTTTTCGACTTATTTCGTGACAAAATTGTAAGCCTCGCGTAAGTCAAATCGATAGGCGCCTTGCCGCCCCCTCTTCTACAATAAAAGTAAACCTCTACAAGGTAACGTCACTTATCTCATCGGCGGAAGGGGGAGCAAACATGAGTAAAATACAAATAAATCCATCTCTCTCCGGCTGCAAAATGTGCAAGCACAGCATAACGGTCATCCTGCTGCTTCTTATAATCAGCTTGCTCAGCGGATGCGCGCTAGGGAACAAGAGTGAGGCCCAATCCTCACATCCTATGATTTCATCCTCCCCGATTCAATACGCTATCGAAGCAACTTGGAACGAACAGACGCATACGATACATGCGTCAGCCAACGTCACCTTCCGCAATGCGCATGATAGAAGCTTACAGGAATTGGTTTTTCATTGGTTTGCCGACAGCTATCGCAAGCCGGAGCTTCAGCCCATTCAATATCAACAACGCAACGAGCAGCTGCTGCTTGGGCGACAACATAACGCGATTGGCGACAACGATGTCTTCTTTGGCGGCGTAACGATGAAGAAAGTAACGACAGGAGAGGGAAAGAGGCTTGACTATACCCACGCCAATCAAGCGCTCACTGTGAAGCTTGGCAAAGCTTTAGCGCCTGGAGCAACGACCTCGATCCGAATCGAATATGAAGTACTAGTGCCTTACGGGGCACAGCGTTTATCATATACAGAACAGTATGCAGGCGGAACTTATTGGACGCCGCAGCTTGCCGTTTATGACCCGATACGTCAGGCTTGGAACAGGGTGCCCAATTATCCTGGCTACAAAAGCGACTTCTTCTATGCAGCCGATTATGATGTCCAACTGAATGTGCCGGCCGCTTGGACTTTGATTACGAACGGAACCCAAGTTGGGCGCACATTGGAGCAGAACAGGCAAATTGTGCACACTCAGGCCTACGGCATCCGCCAGTTCGTATTTTATGCCAGCCCGGACTATCAAGAAACGAAGCATGCGTTAACAGGCGGCGGAACATTGTCGCTCTACACGTTCAAGCAACGGCAGAGCTCCGCGGGGGAGCAAGAGAAATGGCTCTCGACCGTCGAAGACGCCATCTCATTCTACAATGTTAAATTGGGAAAGCTGCCGGTGAAGCATTGGAAAATGGTCGAAGCTCCGTATCCGGAAATGAATGAAGGCTTGGACGGTATCATCCTCTTTGGCAAGCTTGGAGACAGCCAGACAGATTCGGATGCCACTGATGCCCTCGTAACCGATGACACGCTCCGTTCCATTGCGAAGCAGTGGTTCTCGTCATCAATCGGGAATAATGCGGTTACCGATGCGTTTTTGGAAGAAGGATTATCTGAATTTGCCGTTCAATATTTTCGGCACGAAAGCCAGGGAGCGCCTTGGAAGCAAGTATCCCCGACTGATCTGCCCGCACAGCCTGTGACGACCTCCAGCATCTATCTGGATGAGGATGCGCTCGAACTGTACCGTGTTAAAGGCGCGGCAGTAATGACGGAATGGGTGCGGCAAACGGGAACGGAAGCGCTGGATACCGTATGGCAGCTATATTTCACACGCTACGAAGGGAAGATGGCTTCTGTCGGGGGATATGTTAATGTAATCGGCCATGCGTTGGGACAGAAGGAGAAGGCTGCCATGCAGCAGCTGTTGTCCGGCACAGCGAGCGATGACGATCCTGGCAGCTCTGCCATAGAAGAAGGACGGCAGTCTTAGAACCGCCGTCCTTTTATTCATGCTTATTTATAACGTTTAATAAATTCTACCGCTTTGCGAATATCCGCTTCTGGCGTGTCGCCGACCTCGCGCTCAATCGTCAGGTAGCCTTGGTAGCCAATATCTACGAGCGCTTGGAAGTAAGCATCGAAGTCAACCTTGCCTTCGCCGAGCGGCACTTCCTTGAATGGGCCTGATGTTGCCATTTCGGCAATCTTCTCATGCGACATCGGCTCATAACCGAGCATGCCGTATACATCGCGCGGATCGACCTCGCGCAGACGAACGCCGTCTTTGACATGAGTGTGAACGATATAATCCTTCAAGGTATACACGCCTTGAACCGGATCGTCGCCAGTTACCATGACCATGTTGGCCGGATCGAAGTTGACGGCTACCCCTGTGCCTGTCAACGTATCGAGGAACGACTTCAGATGCACAGAAGGCTCTGGCCCCGTCTCGATGGCGAAGTGCGCACCCAAGCTGTTGGCATATTGACTTAACTCTTCGCTAGCCTGCTGCATCGCGTAATAAATTTCATTTTCTTCATGCGGAACGATCCCGATATGAGTCGTTACCACATTGGTGCCCAGTTCGAGTGCGAGGTCGAGAATGCGCTTCGACTTCTCCACTTTTTCCGGGTTTGCATGTTTATCTTGGAAGCCGTGGCCGCCCAGATCACCGACAAGCGCGGAAATGTGCAATCCCAGAGAGTCGATATAGCTGCGCAATTCTTTACGTGCCTCTTGCGATAAGTTGGCCGGATCCATCTCTCCGCTGACAGCATAGATTTGCACGCCATCTGCACCGACTTCTTTCGCTTTCACTAGTGCTTCACGCACTGGGAGGCGGAAGCTGTCTGTAATGACACCGATTGGATTCGTAATTTTTGTCACGGTTACCACTCCTTAATGTAATGATGGCTTACTATGATCGTTGAGCAGAAGCAGGACCCGAGTGACGCTCCGGCCATTTATAGGCATGTTCACGGAGGAGTGCAGCCAACTCCTCGCGCAATCCCCCTGCCATCCTTTCCGCTCGCACCTGCTGCTAAGAGTATACGATTTCCGTTCCTTTGGCGCTGGATTCGTAAATACCGCACAGCATCTTCATCATTTCTACTCCGTCTTCAGCCGGACACAACGTCTCTGTACGGCCGAGGCAGCAATCGATAAAGTGATCGACTTCATTTTGGAAGCCGCGGTTGAAGTCGAAGCTCAGATGGTCGATTTGCGGACTCATGTTCAAAATCGTATTATGCTTCTCTCCGAGAATGAGAAGCTCTGGCTCCACTTCCGCTCCTCCTTTGTCGCCGAACAGCTTGACATTAAGTTCATCCTGCTTCAAATGCAAGGAGAAGCTGACATCCACGGCGAGAGAAGCGCCGTTCTCGAAGCGAATGAGCGCATTCGCCATATCTTCGACCGTATTAACGTTCGCGTCATAATCGGATGCTTTATAGAACGATAAATTCTCAATATGATTCCGGTTGCCGAGCAAGTTGTACGTATTGCCGCTGACCGACTTCACCTTCGGCTTGCCCATGAGGTACCAGCACAGGTCGATTACGTGTACGCCCAAGTCGATCAACGGCCCGCCGCCAGAGCGCTCTTTATCGCTGAACCATCCGCCCGGATTGCCAAGCCGGCGCAGGCAGGAAGCTTTCGCGTAATAAATTTGACCCAGATCGCCATCATCGATAAACTTCTTCAACACACGGGTATTCATGCCGTAACGGCGCACATATCCCACCTGCAGCGTCTTGCCGCTCTTCTTCTGCGCTTCCTGCACGGCCAGTGCCTCTTCCACGGTCATGCACAACGGCTTCTCCACCAGCACATGCTTGCCCGCTTCCAATGCAGCAATCGCAATCGGAGCATGGGAATTGTTCCATGTACAGATGCTGATTGCATCAACATTCGAATCGGCGACCAATTCCTTATAGTCCGTGTAGATAGTCGCTTCCGGCGCGCCGAATCTGACGGCCTTCTCTTTCGCGCGCTCTGCGTTCAGATCACAGACCGCTACGAGTTCTGCCTCGCTGTTTTTCTCATAACCGCCAAAATGCATTTCAGATATCGATCCGGCACCTACTACCGCTACTTTTACTTTGCTCATCACTTTCATCCTTTCTATATATAAGTAATGTAATTAAACTTCATTCCAAATGCGGCGGGCATTGTCCATCGCAATCTTCGTGCCTGTAAGGCAATCTTCCATGCCCTCGAATTCGATGCTGACGTAGCCGTCGAAGCCCGCAGCCTTCACCGCGCGCACAATATCGTACATCGGCAAATCCCCTTGACCGACAATCGCGCCGCGCAAGTAATTGCCATGCAGCGACTGGAACCAGCCTTGGCCCGGATTCCGGTCCGCAGGACGGATATAGAAATCTTTCAAGTGAACCATTGATGCCACTTCAATGTTGTTGCGCACGGCGATAAGCGGATTTTCATCCACACAGACGAAGTTGCCCACATCCATCGTCGTACGGAAATTGTCACGATTGACAGCAAGCACAAGGCGCTTCACGCGCTCGCTCGCTTGCGTGTAGAAGCCATGATTCTCTACGCTTGTAATGATGCCGTAGTTGGCGGCGTGGTCGGCGATTTGGCGGCACGCTTCCACAAGCTGAGGGAAGTCCTGTTCGAAGTAAGCCGTTCCCGTCTCGCCGTGGACACGCGATGCCACATCATGACGCATCCGTGCCACACCTAAGCGATTCGCGACATCCACGTGCGCCTTCACGCGATCGATCTCGCGCTGCAGCTCTTCACCATTCAGACCAGCGAAATTGGCGCCGATGCAGTAGTTGGACAATTCCAGACCAATTTGCTTCGCCTTCTCACGAAGCTGGTCAGCGAATTCTGGACGGTTCACCATATCAAAGTCCAAGTCCACGATTTCCGCATGGTCCGCACCTTGTTCTTTCAGCCATTCCAACGCTTCACACACGCTCATCTTTTTCTGATGCAAAGCGGCATGCAAGCTGTAAATACTGACTCCTAATTTCACCATGGCTCACTCCATTTCATTGTTGTTCGAACTTGCTGTTCTTCCGCCAAGTGCAAGCGGTTACATGTCAAATGTAATGTCTCCTCTTCATTATAGGTAAGTCCTCCCCGCGCACATTGCACTATTTTCCACAATTGTTGGACTTTCTTACACAAATGAAGCCAACCTGTGCGAAACAGCGCCAGGATTCCCCAAATCGCAGGAAAGATAAAGAGATTATAATCATCCGGAGAACATTTCCCCGAAGGACCATAACCTCTTTACGGTACGTAATTAACATATTATTTTGCCAAAAGCGCCACCGCGCCAATAACGCTTGAGCGATTAACCGCGCGGCAACTCCCCTGCCACGATCTGGCCCTGGAACAGGACGGCTGGACGCTTCGAGCAGCGGGCTACAGCCTCTGCCGAGCAGCTCGCTTCGACGAACACCGCATCGGCCGGAGCACCGACCAGAGGCCACACCTGTTTGCCTGTCTGATCGAGCGGCATAGCGCCACCCGTAATGAAGCCGAGGACGCGGGACAGCGCATATTCATCAGTGTAATGATACAGCTCCGCTACGAGCTTCGCCTTCTGCAGCATATCCCCCGTACCGAACGGAGACCAGTGGTCGGTGATGCTGTCGTTGCCCAACTCGACGCGAACCCCCTTATCACGGAGCATCGGTATCGGCATGTGAACTGCGCCGATTGGCACGGTTGAGGCAACAGAAATACCAAGCTTAGCGAATCGCTCCGCCAATTCCGTCCCTTGCGCATGGGCCATGCCCGCGAAGCCGAACGCATGACTGACGGTTACCCGCCCCTGCCAACCGGCCTGCTCCGTAATATCGGCCAGCTTGTTCATCGTATATAGGCCCAGTTGGTTGCGCTCATGGAGGTGAAGGTCAATGCCCGCGTCGAATTCCACCGCGATGTCCATCAGCGTCGCAAGCGACTTCTCGATGTTGTCATCGACGACCGCAGGATCGACCGCTCCAACATGAGTCGCGCCCAGACGCATCGCTTCCTTCACTCGATTGACGGAAGCGGACTTAAGAAGCCCATGCTGCGGGAAGGCAACAGTCTCTGCCGTCAGCTTGCCCTTATATTCCTCCAGCACTTCCAGCGTAAGCTCCATATTCTTTATCTCGATGACCGGATCCACATTCGTGTGGGTGCGAACATGAGTCGCGCCATGACCGATAATCAGATCCAGCATCGCGGCCGCACGATCCTTGAGGGTAGCCAACTGCTTCGGCAGCAGTTCCTGCTCCTCTGCCAGACGGTCGAAGATGCTTGCTGCCGGCTGCACAGCCTTCCAAGGGCCTCCGTAATAGGTCTTGTCGATATGGATGTGCATCTCCCGGAAAGCCGGCAGCATAAGCAGCCCATTCGCATCGATCTGCGGCAGGCCATCCTGGGGCAATCGGTCTGCAGGCTCCATGGCAGCGATAATGCCCTCCTCGACGCGCAAGTGATGGAGAGCAGTCTCTGTTCCTAAAATCCGTCCTTGTTCCGTATGGAAGCCTGTTTCCAATCTGACATTGGTCAACCAATATGTCGCAGCATTCATGATGAATTCCTCCTTGTCGTTATCGTTCCAGCTTGCCGCCGGCTTGCTCCAGCATATTGGCAATCTCCGTGAAGCCGCGTTCACGCGCATGGGCTAACGCCGTCACCCCTTTGCTGTCCGGAATGTTCACATCTGCTCCATGCTCGATGAGAAGCTTCACCGCCTGCTGATGCTCCTTCCCGCCGCTGCCGAGCACAATCGCTTCCATCAAGGCGGTCCAGCCGAGATTATTCACATGGTTGACACCCACATCCGACTCCGTCAGCAGGTACTTGATCACGTCAAGATGCGCATGCTCTGCCGCCGGAATGAGCGCCGTCCCGCCAAAGCGGTTCGTCAGCTTCGTGTCCGCTCCCGCCTCGATCGTCAGCTTCAGAATGTCGAACAATCCCTCCGCTCCCGCGTACAAGTATGGATTGTCCTTGTTATGAGCCTGAACATTAATGTCAGCGCCGTGATCGATGAGCGACTTGACCGTCTTCGGGTAATTGCCGAGCGTTGCCAGCATGGCCGGGGTCCGGCCGCTGCCGTCTTGCGCATTAACGTCGGCCCCATCCTTAATAAGCCGGCTTACGTCTGCCGTCTTGCCCTTTTTGGCAGCATCCAGCAAAGCGTTGTTCAAAGCTTCCACATCCTTCCCGCCGAGCTCCTTGTTCAGCCTTGTTTCCGTCACCTGCTCATGCTTCGGACCGGCATTGCGATCATTGTTCGGTTTTACTTGAGTCTGGGCCCCGGAACGATTCTTGTCTGGATCTTCGGCACATCCCGAGAACATAAGAATCGACAGAGCCAATGCCATCACGCGCAGCATCAGGCTTCCCCCCTTCTGTTTATCGGGATTTTCCTTTATGCTACCACGAAAAAAAATATACGAAAAATATTTACATAATTTGTTCCTCATATGATTCTGATATGGAGGTCTGTATAGTTGACAC
Organism: Paenibacillus sp. MER TA 81-3; assembly: GCF_023713585.1. Lineage (NCBI taxonomy): Bacteria > Bacillati > Bacillota > Bacilli > Caryophanales > Paenibacillaceae > Paenibacillus > Paenibacillus sp. MER TA 81-3. The sequence goes on along the minus strand of NZ_JAMAWB010000004.1, from coordinate 284,990 downwards.
ACACCTGGGTCGGTTCTTCTTGGCTAAAAAGTGGACGGTATCCCCCTTGGCTCATCCATTGGATCAAATACAGCCTACACGGCGTTTATCCGCTCAATCCCTCCTTTCCGCTGTACATTTTCCAACACGGCTCCCGTTCGAATTGCATTCACCGCGAGCTCTCTGCCGTTGTCCCGGCTCCTAAATAATGCTGAAGGTGCTTTTTATTGATTTTAATGCGCTGCTTTTCAATGAACACACCGACATTTCCCTTGGTGTCCTCTTCTTCACAGACGATGCCCTCACGTTTCAGATAAGAAACATATACGCTGTCGCCGGCTTCGAAGCGCTTGTTGACGGGAACGCTGACCGGCGGTTCGCCTGCTTGCTCCTCCGGCGCATCGGCAGTAGACGCTTGAGCCATCAAGGTTGAGGAACCAGGCTGCGCGATTGCCACTCCGTCGAGGTATTCTGCCAATTCCGCCATCATCGGTTCCGCATATGGCCGCTCCGCAATAGGCACTGCTCCCATGTCAATCGTGTCTTGAGACTGCTGGACTGGGCTCGCTTGCCAACTGTGACCATCGGGCTTCGCTCCAGCCAATTCCGCTGGCTTGCCTTCGCCTGCGGCCACGCCGTTCCCAAGCGGCAATGAGGCAGCTCCAAGCTCCTTCCTGCCTGCCGTAATTTCCTCCGATCGGGCAATGATAGCGGGAGAGATGCCCAGCTTCTGCGCGATGAGGAACGCGTAGCTATGTCCCGCCTCCCCGATGCGAAGCTGATAGAGCGGCTGCAGTGTAGCGGAATCGAACTCCATGCGGGCATTTTCGAATCCCGGGGCAAGCGCCGCATAATTTTTAATTTCATTGAAGTGCGTCGTCACCATTACAGTAGTCCCTCTGCGATGCAATTCTTCCAATATTGCTATCGACAGCGCGACGCCTTCGCCCGGATCGGTCCCAGACGCCATTTCGTCGATGAGGATAAGCGTTGAATCATCAGCATAGCTCAGCATGTCTATTATATTTTTAATGTGCGCGGAAAAGGTGCTGAGCGATTGCTCAATGCTCTGTCCGTCTCCGATGTCTGCCGCCACATGCTTGAATACCGCAAAGGTGCTTCGTTCCTCTACCGGTACCAGCAGACCGGATTGAGCCATCAGCGTGAGCAGTCCAACCGTCTTCAAAGCAACTGTCTTCCCGCCAGTATTCGGCCCGGTAATTATCAGCGTTCGGTACCCGCGTCCAATGCGGAATGTGAGCGGAACGGTGTCGCGGCCAAGCAGCGGATGCTTGCCTCCGCGAATGTCGACAACCCCTTCAATGTTCAGTCCCACGTTGCGTCCGCCGATGGCAAGACCGTGTTTTGCTTTTGCGAACAAGTAATCATACGTCCCGACCGTCTCCACATTCGAATTCAGTTCACGGGCATGCTGCTCCATGAGGTCGGTCAATTCGCTAAGCACTTTCGCCTCTTCTCTCGCTTCGTCCGCTCGCAATCCCGCCTGCTCATGCTGCATATGCGCAATTTCAGCCGGTTCCATGTATACGGTCTGACCGCTCGCCGATTCGTCCAGCGAGTTGCCTTTGAATTGCTTGCGGAACTCTTTCTTAATCGGGAGCACATAACGTCCTCCGCGCATGCTGACCAGATTCTCCTGCAGCAGCGTGCGGTATCTGCTCATTAAAGCTTCGATTTTGGACTTGATGCGATTTTCAACGGCGGCAAGCTTCTTCCGGATTTTGCTTAAGTCCTTGCTTGCCTCATCAGCGACTCGTCCATTGTGAATGCAACGTTCGATTTCGGATCTCAGCTTATCCAAATCATGCATGAATGCCGCATAGCCGCTCACCGTCGGAGCAATCTCGCTTTTGGCGATCATATACCTTCTAAGCTGGGCACAGCTTCGCAAAAACAAAAGGGTATGCGTAAAATCCGATTCGTTGAACATATATCCAGTCCCGAGCAGAGACCGCACCGGCTCGATTCCTTGCAAAGATGGCAGCGGCACGCTGGCCCCCTGCATGAGAAGGGTGTGCGCTTCCGCGGTTTCGTCAAGCGCCTTGCGTATTGCGTTCAAATCCGTCATAGGCTCCATCTTCTCGACGTGCTGTCTGCCCAAATAGGAGACGGCATTTTCCATGACGCGCTCTTTGACTCTGTCGTACTCCAAACGCTGCAGCATTGTGTTATTCATTGTTTTAGCTCCTTTAGAGTTTAGTAAAAAAATAAAAAAAGGCAGAAGAAATGCGTAGATCGCATTCTCTGCCTTTCGTTATACCTGCCTCAGGTATACGTACCGACAAGCCGTAACGGTATAGCTATCCTGCTAAGGACGTACCGTTACAAGACTATAAACAAAAAAACGTGCTAAAAAACAGCACGGAGTCGGCTCGTATAGAGGCTAGATCTCGGGCGTTGGATGATATCCGCTGTTCTTAACTAAATCCAGAGGCTCGTTAACGGTATAAAAAAATAAACGTCAGCTATAACGCTGCATTTTAATCGTCAACTTAACCTCGATATGGAATTTGATTAGTTAAGAACGCTTACCAACATCAAGTTCTCCCCTTAATTGAATAATATCCCAATCATACTAAATAATTATATGTTGCGTCAAGTGATTGCCTCTCCATGTATGGCAGAAACGCTTCCTACGGTTGGCTCAATCCGTTAATCGGCGGCGCCTTCTTCTTGTATTGCGAAGGAGATACGCCAGTATGCCGCTTGAACATGCGCGAGAAATACGCCAAATCATTGAAGCCGACGCCGAAGCAGATTTCCGTCACGGACATATCAGTTTCCACGAGCCATTCCGCTGCCTTGCGTACACGCAAATCAATCAAATAATCGTTAAAGGTTTTGCCTGTAAACCGCTTGAACAAGTAGCAAAAATACGTCTTCGACAAACTAAACTGCCGGCACAAACGCTCGAGCCGCAGCTCTTCCGCAAAATGCACATGAATATACTCCGTCACTGAGGTCATCAAATCGCGGTATTTCTCCACGCGATCGTCTTCCTCACTCGGTTTGTCGGCCAATTTCGTGTACTCGCGGATAATGACGGACAGCAGCTTCAAGAGGTTGGCTTTTAAGACCAGTTCGAAATAACGCTTCGATTGACGATACTCCGCCAGCATCTCCTCAAGCAGACGGCTGACCTCCATATCTGCCTCGCCTGTGAGCACCACCTTCGGCGTAATCTGCTCCTCGTCGATAAGAAACTGCTCCAAATAGGAGAAATCAAAGCAATCCTTGCTCCAATCCGCCTTCTCAAAACGCTCGTTAATAAAATGAGGCAGAAACTCGCAGCCGATGACTTCCATATCCTGACCAGGGATCATTTCGACGCGATGCACGGCAAACGGCGGAATGACAAACAAATTGCCTTTGACCATATTATACGTTCGGTGATTGATCGTATGCTTGAATTCACCTTTCAGCACATACCAAATCTGTATGTAATCGTGCGTATGATCCCAGATGCTTCCGGACGATTGATCCAATTTGTACATTTTACAAGGCAGATGAGCCTCCAGCTCTTGTTCCGAATGAAAAACGATGACATCGTTCGTTGTGCGAGAGGGGCCTTTGTCGCGCCTCACGTCATGTGACATGTTCATCACCCTGTCAGTCTATTAAGATTCGTCTAAATGCACTATACTGCTAATAGCCCCCTGTTGCATTAAAGCTTTGGGCATGCACTTCATTGTATTCTTCACGCAGGAATTAAATCCTCTAAACGTACAATCTAAAAGGAAACATTTTGGAGGTAGATAACTTGGACATCAAAATCAAATCATTAAACGTCGCCCTGCCGCATGATTGCTTGGAACACAACGGAAAGCCGGTCCTGTCGGGTATGGTGAAGCTGCCGGTATCCGAACCGACGTATCTTCACCCGCTCGGGTTCGACGGCGATGGCCAAGCCGACACGAAGCATCACGGAGGACCAGATAAAGCAGTCTGCGTCTATGCGCAAGAGCACTATGCTTACTGGGAAGCAAGATGGCAGCGCGAACTTCCGGTGGCGGCGTTCGGCGAAAATCTCACGACGGAAGGCCTGATTGAACAGGATGTCCATATCGGTGACATCTTTCACATCGGCGAGGCGATCGTGCAGGTGACCCAGCCGCGCCAGCCTTGCTTCAAGTTGGCAGCCCGCTATAAGATGCCAGAGGTTCCGCTATGGATGCAGGAGACGGGCTACACAGGACTTTATTTCCGCGTGCTTACGCCTGGCCTCGTTCATCCTGGCGGAACGCTGGAGCGGATGAAGCATGACCCCGCCGCCGTATCGATTCAATATGCGAACGAGGTCATGCACCACCGCCGGGACGGCGAGGAAGGCATTCGCCGCCTCTTGGACGTCGAAGCGCTGTCCGCCAGTTGGCGCGCCACCTTCACGAAGCGGCTGGCCGGCTCGACGCCTAACACGAACGAGCGCCTGTTCGGTAAATAGCGCCGGCTCATCGCAGCCGCATCAACGCATCAGATGTGCTCCGGCTGATGCTTGGGCTGCTCCATAATGACCGCGCCGCTCTCCAAGCGAATCCACGAGTCGAAGCGGCGCTCCCCGGCATACAGGCGCACGATGCGCGCGCCAGGCTCAAACGGCACTCCCGTGTAAGCAGCACGCGTCGTGCGCCCATAGGCCAGCTTGATGCCATGCAGCTCGCCGATGAAATCATTCGCGTGGTCATGGCCGACAAAGGTGCCCATCACATCTCCTTGCTCCACCATAGCCTGGAACATTCCGCTGTTGAGCAGCGGCGAACAGATGGGCTCTCCCCGCTGTCCGCAACACGTTTCAAGGGCCCATAATTGATGGTATTCCATCAGTGGAATATGGAAGAACGCAACGGCAGGCACCGACGTATCGCCGCCGTACTCTTTCGCATAGTGCGCCGACTGCTGACGGTACCATGCAATCTGGTCCGCCTTCAGCCAATCGTAGCCGCCGACGCGCGGCGACAACGGTGAATAGCTGTGGCTGTCCAGCGCATAAATGACGGCCCCAAGCTTGCCGTCCGCAGCCAGCACTGGGAAGACCGCATTGCCGCTGCCGCTGATTCCTTCCGGGTCAGGTACGGCAATGGAATGGGCAAATGTCATCTGATACGCATGAAGCTGCTCCCTAGTCACCGTCGCCTCCGTATCATGATTGCCATATACCGCGAACCAAGGAATCCCCGCATCTTCGACTGGGCGCACCGCATTGGCGAACGCTTGATATTCGTCGGTCGTGCTTGCGCTAGCGATAACATCTCCGGCAAATACGACAAGGTCTGGCTGCTCCAATTCCAACACCTGCCGCATCACATCGTGCGCCGGGTCATGTTCCTTCCATTGACTGCATTCCACATCCGAAAATTGTACGATCGTAAAGGCACCATCTTTGCGAAATCTAAGGGAATTGCAGATGCTCTCGGCCGTCATGTTCATTCCTCCATCTCGGTTGTTCGTGCGCATGAATACAGGCAGTTCATCAAACTTCCATTCCATGGAATCTGTTATTCCACCCCATTGTACAACGCTTTCAACCATTTTCCTATGCTTATTGAGAAAACCTCTATCGAAGCCTTCCAAAGATGGGCGTCCACATTAAGAGGAGCATATCATCTGTAAAATAGAAAGACATGGTCTCATCATCATGAACGGATGTTCCGCGCTGTGCTGTGGCAAGTTCAGACTGACGGAGCTTCGCTTCATTCTCCCCTTAGTTCCATTCTCCCTTTCCATCAGAAAGTGGCATTCCCTAGCTTACTACCATCAGGAAGCGGTATTCCCTACATCGCCCTCACTTACTGCCATCAGGAAATGGCACTCCCTTTGTCGGCCCCAGCTCACTTCCACCAGGAAACGGCACCCCCTACGTCGGCCCTCGCTTACTGCCATCAGGAAATGGTACGCCCCATGACGACTCTTGTTCACTGCCATCATGATCAGCCGCTTCATGCCATTGTATGTATACAAAAGGCCATGTGCCTTATCCCCGTCGTTAACCATCCTGACTGTATGGGAGAATGGAGCTAAGGGCCATTGTACGGAAGCCAACGAACATATCCTCGTTTGAAAAGGAAGGAAGGCTGACATTCTGAATGAAAGGGAGATTGAAGCAATGGACGGACAGACATCCTTCTCCGAAAAGAGCAAGTGATGAGCCCAAGGCGAAGTTAAACAGAAAGCCGACCGTAACGGCCGGCTCAGGAGGAAGCACTCACCGAAGATGCGGACTTCTGCAGCTCCATCGGGTGGTTGCGGTTCGGCGTTCTGCCGAGAAAATATACTAGCGGCAAACCGAGTAATGTCATAATGACGCTAATAAAGTTAATATCGTTAATGCTTAACGTGAACGCTGCATTTTGCAGCAGCACCGGATCCGAAATACTCCCTTTCAATTCGGCCAGATGGGTGATGGTCCGTGCCGCTAGCAGCGAGCTGAACAGACCGATAGATAGGGAGGCCAACCCCTGCCGCAGCCAACTGTTAATGGAGGAGCCATAACCGGACAATTCTCGTGGAATAGCTGACATCCCCGCGTTCATCGCTGGCGTATTCGCAAGCGCGATGCCCACGTTGCGCACGGCCATCCAGAACGTAATGTACCCATGAGGCGTATCGACATGCAGGCGGCTCATCTCATACGTAGCGAATGCCATAAGCAACAGTCCGACGAAAATGAGCTTGACTGGACCAAAGCGATCGTACCAGCGCCCAGTGAACGGAATGATAATAGCCATCAGGGCAGAGGCTGGAAGCAGCACGAGACCTGAAGTAAGCGTCGAAGCCCCCTGAACATTTTGCAAAAAGAGCGGTGTCAGCAAAGCCCCCGCATATAAGCTAATCGTTAAGATGGACACGAGCAGCATGCTGAATGTATACCGCATATGACGGAATACCCGGAAGTCCAGCAGCGGCTGCTCCATCTTCAGGGAACGGCGGACAAAGAGCGCAATGATTACGATACCCACACCGATCAGACCAAGCGTCTGCCATGAAGCCCATCCCCAACGCGCTCCATTCCCGAACGCAAGCAGCAAAGACAAGCTGCCTAACATGACACTCACAAAGCCGATGCGGTCAAACCACGCCTTCTCGCTAATACGGTACATCGGAATAAAGCGGACGACCGCCACCATCGCGATAAGTCCAATCGGCACGTTAATCCAGAACAGCCAATGCCAATCGCCCACATGAACGATCCAACCAGCCAATGTCGGTCCGACAGCAGGTGCGACCATGGCGGACAAGCTCCACAGACTGATCCCCAACGCTTGGCGTTCCTTCGGGATCACCTGATATACAATCGTCATCGTCGTCGGCATAATAATGCCGCTGAAGGCGCCCTGCAAGACACGGAACACAATTAGGCTGCCCTCGCTCCAGGATAGTGCGCACAGCACGGAGCAAATGACAAAGCCGCCCAATGCAACAAGATAAAGCCGTTTCGTGCTGAATCGGTTGCCGAAATAAGCTACTGCAGGCGCAATGATCCCTGTAGCCAGCATAAAGCCGGTTAGTACCCATTGAATCGTAAGCAGGTCGGTGTGGAAATGCTTCATTAAGACGGGAAGTGCGATATTAATCGTATTCGTGCTTAATACCGCCAAAAAGTTGCCGAAGAATATAGCAAACATAATACTCCAGAAGGTTCTATTCGATATGGTCTTTTCTCCTTCACCCATTCCATCCATCACTACTTTCTGTCTATAAAATAAAAGATACATTACAGTAATTAATGTAAGAACTGACATGAAACGTCTTGCTTTTAAAGTTTACTCCCCTCTCGTTATAGTGTCAATATTGACATATGAAAAGAGCAAAAAAGCCGAAAGTCAATTTACACAATCAACTTTCGGCTCTGCGGTGTCCCGCATTTTTTGCAATTATACCGTCGGTGATGCGGACGGTTCTTTCTTTGATCCATTCCTGCTTGACTTGCGCTCGGACAAATTCAGCCTGCGCTGCAGCACGCCTAGCACAAGATCCGCGACAATGGCGAGCAGTGCCGCCGGAATGGCGCCGGCATAGATGCGCAGCGGGTTCTGCCCGTTCAGTCCGGAATATATCTCCCGGCCCAACCCGTCGCCGCCGACAAGCGGAGCTATCGTCGCTACCCCGATCGCGATGACCGCAGCAATGCGCAATCCCGTCAGCATATAGGTGAGCGCAAGCGGGAACCGAACTTTAAACAATAGCTGCATCGAGCTCATGCCAACACCACGTCCGGCCTCCACATAGCTTGGATTGACCTGCTTCAAGCCGACATACGTATTTCTGACAATTGGATTGAGTGAATACAGAAGCAATCCAACCACGACCGTCGTCGTGCCGAGTCCGAACGCCAGCATTAGCAAGACGAGCAGAGCCAAGCTCGGAATGACTTGCAGCGTGCTGGTTACGGCAAGAATGATCTTGGCCAGCTTCTCGTTACGGGAACATAGCACGCCCAGCGGAACACCGATGACAAATGCCAACCCTACCCCCGCCAGCACCATAATGACGTGTGTAACAAAATACTCCCACAATAAATCCGAATTTCGTCCCATATAAGACAGCAAATCCGCGATGGTCCATTGATAATCACCCATGTTGCGCCTCCTTTCGTTACTTCTCGAGCAGACCGGCTTCTTTTAAATAATTGACAGCCACTTCACGTTCGCTCTTCTTCTCAATATCTACCTGATAATTCAGATCTATCATCGTCTTCTCATCGAACTTGCCGATAAGCAGTCCGATGACATCGTCCAATTCCGGATATTTCTCAAGCACATCCTTGCGTACGACCGTAGATGCGTCATACGGAGGAAAAAATTGCTTATCATCTTTAATCGTCGTCAAATTAAATGCTTTCAGCCGGGAATCGGTGGAGTAAGCCAGCACGATGTCAACCTGCTTGTTCGCCACCGCCGCGTAGACGAGACTTAATTCCATCGGAAATTCCTGTCCGAATTTGAAGCCGTAAGTGTTCTGAAAACCTCTGTATCCGTCCGTATCGCGCTCCAGCCAGGTCGTATCGACGCCTAGGCGAAGCTTGGCCGCATCCTTGGCCACATCCGAAATCGATTGATAACCCTTACCCTTGGCCAAATCCTCGCTAATGGTGAAGGCGTACGTATTTTCAAAGCCGAGCGGGTCGTACCATTTGAAATCGAAATATTGATCGAAGCCTTCTTTTGCTTGCTTGAGCACTTCTTCGCGGTCCTTCGTATCTTTTACTGGAAAGTGATTATTAAAGATTTCACCAGTATAAAGCGTCGCCATCTGCAATTCATTTTTCTTCATTGCATTAATGACGACTGGACTTGCTGCCAGATCGGGCAACACCTTTGCTTTCAAATCTGTACGATCCTCTATCAACGCCTTATACATCTCTGCCAAAATCTTCGTTTCCGAGAAAGTCTGGGTACCGATGACAATGCGATTGTCAATGCCGCACGAAGACAGAAGTATCATTAAAGCCAGCATGACAGCGGTCATGCCAGCAGGCCATTTCCAATGTTTCATACCGTATCCTCCTCTACTAAGCCGATCCATTCGCTACACCGACTGTACACCCCGTTTGCGTACGGCATTATGCCGTAATGCTGCTCGTCCGTCCGAAACGGCGTGTCAGTACTCTTTCCAACCATCCGAGCAGACCATCGATCAAGAACGCCAGCACAATTGCTCCTAAAGCGCCTGTAATGATCAATTCCGGCTTGTTTACGCCCAGCCCTGACACGATAAGCTGTCCGAGGCCGCCAGCGCCAATCAGCGCTGCAAGCGTAGCCCAACTGATAATATAGACGCTAGTGACGCGGATGCCAGACATAATATACGGCAGCGCCAGCGGAAGTTGGATGACTATGATGCGTTGAAGCGTACCATACCCCATTCCCCGCGCCGACTCCAGCACGCCGCGATCGACCGAATCAAAGCCGTCGTACGTGTTGCGCAATATCGGCATAATGGAATACAGGAACAACGCGATGATAGCCGGCTTCATGCCAATGCCCATCAGCGGGATGAGAATGGCAAGCAAAGCTAGGCTCGGCACGGTCTGCAGCAGATTCGCCAAGAAGAATACAATACTGTTCAACCAGTTGAAACGGTTATAAACAAGCGCGATTCCAAGTGGTATCGCTACCAGACATCCGAGCAATACAGCTGCTGCCGATATCGTCAGATGATCCCGCAAGGCAACGGCAATGTCTGCACCTCGCTCCTGCACAAATGACAAGAATGCATTCATTCGTTAAGCCTCCTCTCCGAACGTATTCGCTAAGCTGTCTACAATGGACGGATACACTTCCGACAAGTGCTTGACGACACTCCCCCGAGTAATAAGCCCTACGAACTTGCCCGTATCATCGACGATAGCCAGGTTGGTCAAGCGATGCTCGCTCATCATCTTCACCGCATCAGGCAGCGGTGTTCCGGGACGCACCAAATATCCGATCGGCTTCATGACGTCTTTCACCGTCTTGTTCTCTTCACCGTATTGGTCCAATACGTTGTAGATGGATACGATACCCTGCAGCTTATGTTGCCGATCCACGATAAACAGCGAGTCAACCTTGCGCCTTTCCATCATTTTGATCGCTTCCGCCAGACCCCGGCTCGGGAAAATCGTTACCGGATTAGGCACCGTAACTTCATCGACGATCGGTATGTCGATGCTAGTTTCGCTATCCATTCGCTTCTGGCCGATAAAGGTGCGCACGAAGTCGTTCGCAGGATGGCGGAGAATTCGTTCCGGTGAGCCGGTCTGGATCACTTCCCCGTCTTTCATCAGCACGATCGTGTCCGCAATTTTGATCGCTTCGTCCATGTCATGCGTCACGAACACAATCGTCTTATTCAGTTCTTCCTGGAGTCGAATCAACTCATCCTGCAGCTGTTCACGGCTAATCGGGTCTAGTGCGCTGAACGGTTCATCCATCAGGATGACGTCCGGGTCGGCGGCGAAGGCACGGGCTACGCCAATGCGCTGCTGCTGTCCGCCGCTCAGCTCTGATGGATAGCGATCGCGGTATACCTCCGGATCCAAATTAACTAACCGCAGCAATTCATCTACGCGTTTATCGATTGCAGCTTTATCCCATTTTTTCAAGTGCGGCACTACGGCAACGTTCTTGCCAATAGTCATATGAGGAAACAAACCGATGTTCTGAATAACGTATCCGATATTGCGCCGAAGCTCGACTGGGTTCTGCTCGGACACATTTTTGCCGTTGATGAGGATTTTACCGCTTGAAGGGGTCATTAAGCGATTAATCATTTTCATAGTCGTAGACTTACCGCATCCGCTTGGGCCGATAAGAACGGTGAGTTCGCCTTTCTTGAACTCAAGGTTAATCTCTTTCAAAGCTTGGAAGCCGTCGTCGTAAACCTTTTTCACGTGTTGAAACTCAATCATGCACCGTTCACCTCTTTTATAAAATTAACTAATAGAACATTGTTTCACGTACTGAAACTATTATGTTTATTATTTCATAACTATTTCTATATGTAAATGTTTATGCTTGTTTCACCCGCCTGCGTTAGAACACAAAATCTTATTTTCACAAGCAAACATAAGCATAACTTATAAATAAACCGAGCTTGGACTTATGAAACAAAAACTGCAAAAAAACTGCGCCAGTGTCCGCTGCAGTAAGCCTTCCCCTCTTTCATTATGCGCAATTGAAAAGATTTTATCGGTATGGATTAAACATGTTGCTCCAGTAGGATGGCGAGTAAGAGGATGGAAAATTTTAATAAAAAGGGGCTTTTCATTTTCCAAAGTCCTGTTATAATACAGATTAGTAATTTAGAAAACTGTATTATAACAGAAATCCACTATTATCAGGAGGCGATTGAAATGGACTGCTACTACTGCCATGGCAACGGGGAAATGGAATGCTTGAAATGCGACGGCACAGGGAGTCAGGAGGAAACTGGCGAATGCCGCACGTGCCAGGGGCACGGCTATACACCTTGCTTACGCTGCAACGGCAGCGGCAGCTTGGACTATGCATTCGATGAGCAAGATTCGATTGCGAACATTCTGCAATCCGTCTATTTGAGCCCAAACTTCAGCAGAGGGAGGTAACCAATCATGACAAGAACGTCCTCACACAATTGCAAGGATATTGCCGTACTTGGTCCTATGCCGGAATCGTTCGCGGATATTTTGACGCCGGAAGCACTCGCTTTCCTCGAGAAGCTGCACGAGCAATTCAATCCGCGCAGACGCGCTCTGCTCACCACCCGCGCCGAACGGCAGCGCCGGCTGGATGCAGGCGAACTGCCCGATTTTTTGCCGGAGACGACGCAGATCCGGGACAGTGACTGGACGGTCGCGTCCGTGCCTGCCGACCTGCAGGATCGGCGGGTGGAGATTACCGGTCCTTCTGGAGACGCGAAGATGGTCATCAATGCGCTTAACTCCGGCGCCAAGGGCTTCATGGCCGACTTCGAAGACGCCAACTCCCCGACGTGGGAGAACACTATCCGCGGACAGATGAACATGCGCGACGCTATCCAGCGCACCATCTCTTACACGAGCCCAGAGGGCAAATCATACCGTCTGAACGAACGGACGGCGTACCTGCTTATCCGGCCTCGCGGATGGCACCTAGAGGAGAAGCACATCCGCATCGGCGGAGAGAACGTCTCCGGCAGTCTCGTCGACTTCGGCCTTTACTTCTACCATAACGCGCAAGCCCTCATCCAGAATGGTTCCGGCCCTTATTTCTACCTGCCGAAGCTGGAATCTCACCTTGAAGCACGGCTGTGGAACGACGTGTTCGTGTTCGCCCAACAAGAGCTGGGCATCCCACAAGGGACGATCAAAGCGACGGTTCTCATTGAGACGATACTCGCCACCTTTGAAGCCGACGAAATTCTATACGAGCTGCGGGAGCACAGCGCCGGCTTGAACTGCGGCCGGTGGGACTACATCTTCAGCTTCATCAAGCGGCTGAACCGCCATCGGCACGCGCTGCTCCCCGATCGGTCCCAAGTGACGATGACGGTGCCGTTCATGCGGGCGTATACGCAGCACGTCATCCGTACGTGCCACAAGCGCGGCGCCCATGCCATGGGCGGCATGGCGGCCCAGATTCCGATCCGGCACGACGCCGCCGCCAATGCGAAGGCGATGGAGCAGGTGCGCGCCGACAAGCTGCGCGAAGCGAACGACGGCCACGACGGCACATGGGTGGCCCACCCGGGGCTCGTGCCGATTGCAATGGAAGTGTTCGACGAACGGATGGAGGGTCCGAATCAATTGGACAACAAGCGCGAAGACGTGCATACGACGACGGAGGACCTGCTGGCCATCCCTGAGGGGACGATAACCGAACAGGGACTGCGGACGAACATCAGCGTCGGCCTGCAATATATCGAAGCGTGGCTGCGGGGTTACGGCGCCGTGCCGATCTTCAACCTGATGGAGGACGCGGCCACAGCCGAAATCTCCCGAACCCAGGTATGGCAATGGATTCGCCATCCGGAAGGACGTCTGGCGGACGGCACCGACATTACGCTCGAGCTTGTCCTGAAGCTGACGGAGGAAGAATTGACCGCGATTAAAGCTCAGCTTGGCAAGGAAGCATTCACAAGCCGCAGGTTTGCGGAAGCAAAGCGGTTGTTTACGGATTTGGTGAGCGAAGAGTCGTGCAGCGAGTTTTTGACGGTGACGGGCTATGAATTGTTGGGATGAAATCATTGAATGTGAGGAGATGGCTGCTGTGACGGAGAGACATGCGATTCAACAATTGGAGACAAGATGGAAGAGTGAACGCTGGAAAGGCATTACCCGCTCTTATTCGGCGGAAGAAGTCATTCGGCTGCGCGGCTCTGTGCAGGTGACGCATACGTTGGCGCAGATGGGGGCGGAACGGCTATGGGAGCTGCTGCATACCGAAGATTACGTGCACGCGCTCGGCGCCTTGACGGGCAACCAAGCCGTACAGCAAGTTAAGGCCGGGCTGCAGGCCATTTACTTGAGCGGCTGGCAGGTGGCCGCGGATGCGAACCTGTCGGGACACATGTATCCCGACCAGAGTCTGTATCCGGCGAACAGTGTACCGCAGGTCGTGAAGCGGATTAATCAGGCCCTGCAGCGGGCCGATCAGATTCAGCACGCGGAGGGAAAGGGCGGCACCTACTTCTTCGCTCCGATCGTAGCTGATGCCGAGGCAGGCTTCGGTGGAACGCTGAACGTATTCGAGCTGATGAAGGCAATGATTGAAGCGGGCGCGGCCGGCGTCCACTTCGAAGACCAATTGTCTTCGGAGAAAAAGTGCGGACACCTCGGCGGCAAAGTGCTCCTGCCGACGCAGCAGGCCGTCCGCCACTTGATTGCCGCCCGCTTGGCCGCCGACGTCATGGGCACCGGCACGCTTATCATCGCCCGCACCGACGCCAACGCCGCCCAGTTGATTACAAGCGACGCCGATCCATACGACCACCCGTTCCTGACGGGGCAGCGTTCTCCAGAAGGCTTCTATTATACGCGCGCTGGACTTGATCAGGCGATCGCGCGCGGACTTGCCTATGCGCCTTATGCAGACCTCGTCTGGTGCGAGACATCCGAGCCGGACATGGATGAAGCCCGGCGCTTCGCCGAAGCGATTCATGCCAAGTATCCCGGCAAGCTGCTGGCTTACAATTGCTCGCCGTCTTTCAACTGGAAGAAGAAGCTGGACGACAAGGCGATCGCCAGCTTCCAACACGAGCTTGGACGGATGGGCTACAAGTTCCAGTTCGTGACGCTGGCCGGCTTCCATGCGCTCAATTACAGCATGTTCGAGCTGGCGCGGGGCTACAAGGAGCGCGGCATGGCCGCTTACTCGGAGCTGCAGCAGGCCGAATTCTCCTTGGAATCGCTCGGCTACGAAGCGGTGAAGCATCAGCGCGAGGTCGGCACGGGCTACTTCGATGAAGTGGCCCAGGCCATCTCGGGCGGCACCTCGTCCACGACGGCCTATGCGCAGTCGACGGAGGCGGAGCAGTTCACGTAAGGATGCCGATTCGGTTGCTGTCCAAGCAAGCGTAAACACAATGACCGCCCCTCTGACGAAGGGCGGTCATTGTCTTGCGGGAACCAATCAAGCGATATATCCAATATAGGCAATGAACAGCACGGTCAATACGTACATAATCGGATGTACTTCGCGGAACTCGCCTTTTGCCATTTTAATGACCGTATACAAAATGAAGCCGAGCGCAATGCCAGTCGCGACTCCATAAGTGAACGGCATGGCTACGATCGTAATGAAGGCCGGGATGGCTACCTCAAGCTTCTCCCATTTGACGAAACGCACCTGCGAAGACATCATCGCACCGACTACAATGAGGGCAGGAGCTGTGACTTCGGTCGTCACGACAGACAGAAGCGGCGAGAAGAACAACGCCAATGCAAATAACAAAGATATGACAACGGAAGTGAAGCCTGTCCGCCCGCCTGCGGCAATACCTGCCGACGATTCAATAAACGATGCCGTCGTCGTCGTACCAAGGACGGAACCGACGAAAGAGGCGGAAGAGTCAGCCAAGAGCGCCCGGCCTGCATTCGGAATCTGGTTGTCCTTCATCAAGCCTGCTTGGCTTGCAATTGCAATGAGCGTGCCTGCTGTATCGAAAAATCCGACGAATAAGAAAGTAAACACCACCGCCAGCAATTCCGGGGTAAACATTTTATCCAGATGCATGAACGCAGCGCCGAACGTAGGCGACAGACTCGGAATCGTGCCCAAGATGCTTGTCGGCAATGGAACCAATCCCGAAATCATGCCGACAACCGTCGATATAATCATGCCATAGAAGATGGCCCCACGCACATGGCGCACGAGCAGAATGACTGTCACAATGAAGCCAAATGCTGCCAGAAGCGTCGGCCCGGAACGAAAATCGCCGAGCGTGACGAATGTGGCGTCGCTCTTGACAATAATGCCCGCATTCTTCAAGCCCATAAAAGCAACAAAGAAGCCAATTCCGCTCGCAATCGCGAATTTCAAGTCTTCTGGAATGATGGCAATAATCTTCTCACGAACTTTAATCAGACTCAAAATAATAAATAAAATGCTCGATACGAATACGCCAGTCAACGCCGTCTGCCACGATATGCCCATGCCGATGACGACCGAGTATGTAAAGAAGGAGTTGAGACCCATGCTCGAGGCGACGCCAATCGGGTAATTGGACAGCACCCCCATGAGCAGCGTTCCGATAATCGCCGTCAGCGTCGTCGCGGTAAATACGGCGCCGCGGTCCATGCCGGCTTCACTTAAAATGATGGGATTGACGACCAGTATGTAGGCCATGGAGAGAAAGGTCGTCAAGCCCGCAATAATTTCTTTGCGATAGGTCGTTCCCCGCTCCGCAAATTGAAAAAAAGATTTCATGGATGCGCCTCCTGATGATTGCTTGCACGTTATTTTATTTAGAGCAGAATTGGTGTTTGCCGTTTTTATCGCCATAAGGGATGGTTTCGTTTTCACTTTAGCGCTTCAGAGAACTTCTTAATGGGTCAAAAAAAAGCTCTGGCGCCTTGCTGTCCGCAAAGTCCAAAGCCTGTACTGTACATCAACTGGAGATATCCGGGGTCCGCTGCGCTTCATGCCACGCATGAACTCATCCCGTTGAAGGCAAATCGCCAAGCTCATTTATCCTCCAACACGCTCTCCTTGTAGCCAAGCTCTTTACGGGTAGCTTTGTAGAAACGTCCGCGCCTTATTCACGAACCTATACAAGGGCAATATGTATATGTGAAAACCAACTCTCCAACTTTATCAGCGATAGAAGGTCGAGTCAAGGATATCTGTTATAGCCTTTTCGACGTTGTTCTTTTGAATACAATCCACAAAACAAAGTTAATGGAATCGTGCCTATTGGCCATTAGACAATTTGGTTATTATCGAGCTTATCAAGTCCATTGGATGCGTTCCCACCTGACGTTGCTCATTGCACATTCCTTGTCACTTTAGATGCTCCCCACCAGTCGTAAGACCATTCGTACCTTCCATTTCACTTTCGATTCCTCGAAGCGTATCCATTGGAAATTTTCCGACCAAATTGATGTCAAAGGACGTTAATCGACGTTTGGTTGGATTCTATGCAGTGGATTTACCCGATAGTTAGCTTTGAAGCAAGAAAAAGTCCATTTGACTGGATGTTTTCCAATCAATAGACGTCATTCGGACTCATACCAGTAAAACTACTGTACTATTTCCAATGGATGATGATACTGTGATGAGTTGATCTAATAGATGATGCTAAGATGCGTTGATCCATTAGATGATGGTGAGGAATAGGTTGGTGATGAGATAGGTGTCCTTGCCTAGAAGGATAGTGAGATTGGTTGTGCTGGTAGGAACTTGGCTGCATATAGTCACGTCTGTATAAAAAAAGACAAAGGCTGCAGCATTAACGCCGCGTCACCTTTGTCCAGAATCCACCGTGCAGATGGCTCGGCTCTGATGTTACGATAAAAGCTTTTGGTTCGATATCCAATATCGAGGCATACAGCTTATTCCGGTTCTTCCGCCGGGAGAGCACCTCCAGCATAAGACGGTGTCCGTCCCGCCCGCTGCCGATCCATGTCGTCACGCCGTATCCATGGTCGCGCAGATGGTTCGGAAGATCGCTTTCCGGATTGTTCACAATGACCTTGAGAACGACATACCCAAGGGCGATTTTGTCCTCAATCCACGATCCGACCAACACCCCGATACCGTAGCCGGCCGCATAGACAATGAGGCTAATCGGTTCATCCAAATATTTCAACACCATATTCAAGCCGAGCACGTAGATGATAATCTCGACCGTACTGAGCGCTGCGGCCAAATACCGCTGCCCTTTTAAAGTGAGAATCATCCGCAAAGTGAAAAATGAAACGTAGACGATTTGGATGGTGAAAATTGCGAGTAAAATCGTAAACATAGCGCGTTCCTTTCCTTCCGCCGAAGCAGCTGCAAAGCGTTTGTTATATGAAGCTCATTACCCCTCTTCCCCATCCCAGAAACGATGGCAAAAAAAGAAGAGCCCTAGCACATTTGCCAGACTCCCTTGATTGTAATCCCTTTACAGCTGCAACACAAGACAAATCAGCGCCGATTGAACGCTGTCAACTGAACGGGCAGCCCTAGCCGCTAGAATGCTGCGTTTGCTTGGACAACCTAACGGCATAATCCTCCCATGCGCGCAAGTAGTCCAGCACCTCAATGCCCTCTCTTTTCGATGCGATGAAGCTAAATATCCGCCCCACTATGCTAACATATTTCTGGCGTCTGATGATACGGCAGCCGCCACCAAGTGCAACCACTTTGCATTCCAATTCTGTTTTTGGCGAACTTCACCTGTTCCTGTTTTATTAGAAGTGATAATCATTATCCATATATGTTGTCAAAATCCTCGCTCTCTCATAGAAGAACATGTCCAGACTGCCCAGGCCATTTGCATGCGACTCTCAACTCTCGGGTTGCTCCAACAATCAATACGGGACTGCTCTCTCCTCTAAAAAAGGGCTACAAAAAGTCCTTTTTCCCACTCACCCCTTGATTCAGAAAAACGTGCATCCTATCGATCAACTAGTTGGTAACGTCCAGTCGCTCTTCACTGCGGGGATCAACCCCTTCTTTAACGCTGCAAGAAACCTCGTGGACCCGCTCCAATAAGAACAAGAATACGTCCGGTTCTCATTCAATAAGCCATGGTCCTTAGTAGCTAAAGCTGTTCCTTGAAACATCTGAATAATGGGGAGAGTGAGCAAAGGGGAAATTCAACGACACTTGGCTTGCTCAATCTGAATCTTGGGGAGAGTGGGCAAAGGGGAAATTCAACGACACTTGGCTTGCTCAATCTGAATCTTGGGGAGAGTGGGCAAAGGGACGTTTGGGTCGACTCTTCCGTGCTGAGTCTTGGGAAGAGTAAACAAAAAGGCACGGTGAGGCTAAGGAAAAAGCAGCCCGGAACTAATGACGCTAGTTCGAGACTGCCAATAACATAATCCTCCATACGAAGACATGACAATTATGTCCGTCCCCTATGTAACTAACTCTATTTCATATCAGCGGCTGCGATGCTTGCAGCATTCCGTTCACCTATCAGCGTCCGCACTCGCGCAGAATGCGATATATCCGGTCCATGTCCAGATGCTCGCGAACCGCATCCGCCAAGCGATCAAAGGCAGCCTCCCGTTGAGCGCCGAAATTCAAATCGCTCGGGAGAGGAGCGAGCCCCTTGGCCTGGCGCAGACCATTCAACCAGCCTCTGCGGAACCCGTCATTATGGAATAAACCGTGCATATACGTGCCCATGATGCGTCCGTTCGCATGGAGCATGCCGTCATAGCTATCGTAGCCGTCAAGGACCGCCCCGTCTTCTCCGTTCGCCTGCAGCTTCAAGAGCGGTTCGGCCGCGATATCGGACTTCGTCTGGACCGAGCGTCCCATATGGATCTCATAGCCTTCCATGCGGCAGCGATAAAGCGGAGTGTCGCGCAGCATGGACGCAGACACTGTGCCTTGCACCCGTTCCGTCCGTTTATCGGTTGCGAACTCCGTCTCCATCGGCAGCAGCGCCAAGCCGTCCATGACAGTGCCCGCTTCCGCCTCTGCCCCATATGGATCCAGAAGGCGCTCGCCTAACATCTGATAGCCTCCGCAAATGCCGACCACGACGCCATCCTTCGCATAGGACATAACCGCTTCAGCAAGTCCGTTCTCGTTAAGCCATTGCAGATCCGCCATCGTGCTCTTGGTCCCCGGAATGATGATTGCATCCGGCGCACCGAGCTCTTGAGGGCGGCGAATATAGCGGATGCGCACGTCTCGTTCCGCCGCCAGCGGGTCAATATCTGTGAAATTGGATATACGGGGCAAGGCTACGACGGCAATATCCAAGTCGTTCTCCGGCAGCACCTTCCCCTTCCACTGCTCAAGCGCAACGGAATCTTCCGCTTCGATGTCCAGATCATCCGCATAGGGCAGCACGCCGAGCACCGGAATCCCGGTCCGCTCCTCGAGCCAATCGAGTCCAGGCTGCAGCAGTGTGACATCCCCCCGGAACTTGTTGATGATGAAGCCCTGCACCCGCTCCCGTTCATGCGGCTCCAGCAGCTCCAGCGTGCCGACGATGGAAGCGAATACGCCGCCGCGGTCGATGTCCGCGACAAGCAGCACCGGCGCTTCCGCCCACGCCGCCATGTTCATGTTGACGATATCGTTCTGCTTAAGATTGATTTCAGCCGGACTGCCGGCCCCTTCCATCACGATGATATCGTACGCAGCGCGCAGCCGGTTCACCGCATCCACCACAGTTCGCTTCGCTTCAGGCAAGAAGCGGGTGCGGTAATCGCTTGCGCTTAGGTTCATGTAAGGCTTGCCATGCACGACGACTTGAGACTGCATGTCCTTCATCGGCTTAATCAGCACCGGGTTCATATCCGTCGTCGCCATAATGCCGCAAGCTTCCGCCTGCACGCCTTGCGCCCGGCCAATCTCCTTGCCATCCGGCGTAACATATGAGTTCAACGCCATATTTTGCGATTTGAACGGAGCGACATCGTAGCCGTCCTGCTTGAAGATACGGCATAATGCGGTAGTGACGACGCTCTTGCCTACATCGGATGCCGTTCCCTGCAGCATAATCGTTCGACCTTTGCTGCCGCCTTCCTCACATAACGGAACACGTACAGAAGCGTTCTTTACTTTATCCACATTCATCAAGCGTTCACCCTCTCCATCCGGTCATCAGCACGAGCAGCAGCAGCAAGATTGTTTCCGTCAGTTCGTTCATTGCTCCATAGGTATCGCCCGTCAAGCCTCCGAGCTTCTTGGACAAATAACGCGAGCATCCCCATACGGCACCCATCCCCAGCACAGGAGCGCCAAGCAGAAGCCACCACGGGTGAATCGCATATGCAGCTAGCGCTGCGAAGGAAGCAGACCATCCGGCCATTTCAAGTGGCACCGACACCATAATATATACGGTCGCCAGACTAAGCATAAGTGCGGAAAAGACTGCGCCAAGCAAATGCCCCCGGTGCAATCCTTGAAAATAACTGCCCAGCCCTGATTCCGCACGCGCATACGGCTCGTTCGTCATGCCCCATACCATTGCCGCTCTAGACCAGATAAAAGGGACGACAAGCCACAGCTGCCACGCCCCGGCCGTCATTAGACTTGCGATAAGAGACCACTTGAGCAACAGCACGAGGATGCAGGCGATGACTCCCATCGCTCCGACACGGCTGTCCTTCATAATTTCCAGCATTCGCTCGCGGGAACGATGGCTCAAGACGCCATCCGCCGTATCCATCAGCCCGTCCATGTGCAGTCCGCCGGTTAGGGCAACAGCCAGCGCCAGCGTCAATACCGCAGCCGGCCCTGCGGGCAGCACAAGCTGCAAGCCGAGTCCCGCTCCCCATATCAGAACGCCTACGATACATCCTGCCCAGGGGTAGAACAAGGTGCTTCGCTTGAGCACCTCGTTCGTAAAAGGAACATTCACAGGAACCGGAATTCTGGTCAGAAACTGAATTGCCGCAATAAATGCCTGTAGCCATTGCTTCATAGCTGAACCATCCTGCTCTTTATTTCGATCGGTATGCCCGCCGTGACGAGATACACTTCATCTGCCCGTGCCGCAATACGTTGATTCAGCCGGCCTGCTGCATCGCGAAAGATGCGCCCAAGCTTGTAAGCGGGCACGACACCGCTGCCGACTTCATTCGTCACCATCACGATGGTGCCTTGCGCCGCCGTCAACGCGTCCAGCATATCATCGATACGCGCATACAGTCTTTGCTCCATCTCCGGGCCTTCCCCCAGTTCCTGCTCTGCATGCAGCAACTCGTTCGAAAGCCACAGCGTCAGGCAATCGATGAGCACCGCCGATTCATCCGCTTCTTTCACCCATTCCGGCAGTTGCAGCGGACAATTGGCGGTGAGCCACGCATAGCCTGAAGCTTCTCGCTCCGCTTGATGCAGCCGGATCCGCTCCCGCATCTCATCATCATGCGCTTCCGCCGTCGCGACATAAGCGCCCCCTTGCGGGGCCAGCTTCTGGAGCAGCCGCTCCGCGAACGTGCTCTTCCCGCTGCGCGCGCCGCCAGTTACAAGGATGATGCGGTTCATTGGCCGTCGTCCTTACCGGATACGCCTGCTTCGGCAAAGGTGGCCATCTCGCGCATAATGCGCAAGGAAGCATCGATGAGCTGGAACATGAGCACTCCGCCTGTCCCTTCGCCCAGTCGCATATTTAGATGCAGGCACGGCCGCAATTCCAATTCCGCCAGCAGCGCCGCATGCCCCCGTTCCTCCGACAAGTGTGATCCTATCAAATACGGCTTCACGTCAGGAGCCAAGCGGACGGCGGTCAAGGCGGCAGCGCTGGATATGAAGCCGTCGATGACGACCGGCGTACGATTCGCCGCCGCACCGAGAATGACGCCGACCAAGCCGGCAATCTCCAAGCCGCCGACCTTCGCCAGCACATCGAGCGCATCTTCCGCATTCGGTTGATTCACTTCGAGCGCGCGGCGGACGACACTGCACTTATGTTCCCATTGGGCATCGCCGATGCCTGTTCCGCGTCCGACCGCGTCAGCCGCTGGCAAGCCGGTAAACGCGCACAGAATGGCGGCGCTGGCCGTCGTATTGCCGATTCCCATCTCGCCTGTCGAGAAGAGACGGTATCCGGATTGAACACATTCCTGCACCGTATCCACACCAGCCTGAATGGCGGCTTCCGCCTCCGCACGCGTCATCGCAGGCCCCTTGGCCATGTTGGCTGTCCCTCTTCTCACCTTGCGCGACTGCAGGTTCGGGTCGGCCAAGTCGGCATTGACGCCCACATCGACACAGATGACGTCGGCCCCGGCTTCGCGTGCCAGCACGTTAACCGCCGCTCCGCCACGCAGGAAGTTATGAACCATCTGCGGCGTTACCTCGGCCGGGAATGCGCTGACTCCTTCTTCACAGACTCCGTGATCACCTGCCATGACAATGACTGCCTTCTTCTCTAACAGCGGCTTCGCTTCACCTGTAATTCCCGCCAACTGAACCGCAAGGTGCTCAAGCAGGCCCAAGCTTCCTGGGGGCTTCGTCAATTGGTTCTGATGCTGAAGCGCTGCCTGCATCGCTTGCTCGTCTACAGGCTGAATTCTGTCAATAAGTCGTTGAAGTTGTTCTGTCATCCCTGTTCATCTCCGTTGTCAATAATTTTGGTTTACAAATTCGTCTACGCATTGCCGTGCTGAGGGCAAATGAGCACCTGCGGCCGGCCGATCTCCGGATGCGGCACGATCGTCGTCCGCGTCGCGAAGATACGTTCCAGCAGCTCCGCAGACATCAGTTCATCCGGACTTCCCTCCGCGATCAGCTTGCCCTCGTGCAGCACGATGAGGCGGTCGCAATAGAGGGAGGCCAAGTTCAAGTCATGCAGCACCGACACGACCGTCAGGCCGCAATCTTGCTGCCAATCGCGCACGACATCCATGAATTGGACTTGATAATGGATGTCGAGGTAGGTGGTCGGCTCATCCAGCAGCACGATGCTCGGCGACTGGGCCATCAGCTTCGCCAGCGCAGCCCGCTGTCGCTGTCCTCCGCTTAATCGGTCAAGCGGACGATCCGCGAGTGGAGTCAACTGCAGCCGATCCATAATGCCGTCAATGAACGGACCGCTGTCTTCGCCTTCCGAACCGAGCCACGATTGATATGGGAATCGTCCCATCTCAACAATTTCGCGCACGGTGAAGTTAAGCGGAGGCAGCGCCTCCTGCTGCAGCACCGCCATCAACTGCGATAACGCCTTGCGCTTATAAGAGGCAAGCGCCCGACCCTGAATGCGGACACGTCCGGCAGACACGGTATCCGCCCCCGATACGAGCGACAAGAGCGTCGATTTCCCGCTTCCGTTCGGTCCGATGATGCCGACCCATTCTCCGGGCTGCACGGAAAGCGATACGTTGTCGAGCACCGTTTTGTCGCCATAACGTTTGCACAGCCGCTCCGCGTGAATGATTGGTTCCGCTGATTGCGCCTCCTGCTGTGCCAGCATATGTCTCATGACCATTTCCCCCGTTTCGTACGCTTGTTCCGAATGAGCAGGTAAGCAAAGAAGGGCGCGCCGATAAATGCAGTCACCACGCCGAGAGGAATTTCCGTCGGTGCAAACGCCGTTCTTGCAATCGTATCCGCCCACATCACATAGATTGCGCCGCCCACCGCTGAGAGCGGAATCAAATAGCGGTAATCCGGACCGACGATTAAACGCAATATGTGCGGAACGACCAAGCCGACAAAGCCGATGACGCCAGATACGGACACCGCCGCCGCCGTAATTAATGTGGCGGTAAGCAGCACTACCCACTTCGTGCGCTCCACATGAAGCCCGAGATGAGAGGCCTGCCGCTCGCCCAATGCGAGCAGATTAAGCGGTCTTGCATAGGAAATGAGAATAATGATGCCGATAGCCAAGTAAGGGCCCAGCACAACCGTATAGGACCATCCGCGCAGCGCCAAGCTGCCCATGACCCAGAACAATATTTCGTTAATCGTTTGCTTCGTCATCGCGACTAAGAAGGAGACGATCGCGCCAAGAAAGGCTTGCATAACGACCCCTGACAAAATAAGCGTTTCAATCGGGATTTTCCCGCCGTCATTGGCAAGTCTCATGACGATAATAAGCGTCAGCGTCCCTGTTGCGAAAGCGACGACCGGAATGGTCCACTCTCCGAGCAGCGCGTATTGGAGCCCGAAGTATATAAGAAGGGCCGCGCCGACGGACGCGCCGGACGATACGCCCAGAGTGTACGGGTCAGCCAACGGATTGCGCAGCACGCCTTGAAACGCGGTGCCTGCCACACCGAGCGCTGCTCCGACCAACATCGCAAGCACGACGCGTGGAAAGCGCACCTTCATCATAATTTGCGCAGAGGCGTCATCCCAGGTCACCGGAAATATAGAGTCCAAGCCCGGTATATGATGGAGCAAGATGCGTGTCATTTCACCTAAAGGCATCTGCACCGAGCCTACAGCCAAGCATCCCACAACGGACAAGAGGAGAAGCGCAAAGCTCGCTCCTCCATACCATACAATCTTTTTCATCTATTTCTCCGCATCGGTTATTTCACCAAGTCAGGGTAAATCGCTTTTGCAACGGCTTTGAGCCCCTCCGCCACACGAGGTCCCGGACGGCTGAGCAAATTTTGATCCACAGCGATAACTTGGTTGTTTTTAATCGCGTTAATGTTATTCCACCCGCTACGTCCGCGGATGATTTCTTCCAATGACTTGTTCGTATCCTGGTCGACAACCCCTTGGGTGTACAAAATGACGTCAGGATTCGACTTGATGATGTTCTCCTCGTTGATTTGCACCCAGCCTTCCGCATCCGCTGCTACGTTCGTAGCGCCGGCAAGCTCGATCATCTCATTCATGAACTCACCGCTGCCTACTGTCCAACCTGGGGAGAACTCAATGTACACTTTTTTCTTGTCGGTAACGCTTTGCACAGCAGTTTGTACTTCTTCGCGCGCTTTCTTCATTTGCTCAACGACTGCTTGCGCTTCTTTTTGACGATCCGTAATTTGACCGTACAGTTCTATGTTTTTAATAACGTCATCATATGTCTTCGGTTCCACTTTGAAAATTTTAATGCCTAGCTCGCGGAATTTGTTCACGACTGGCTCTTTCATGGAGATGCCGGTGAAGACAATATCTGGCTTCGCTGCAATAATCGCCTCTTCATTCGGTTTTACGATACCGCCCATCTTCGCCTTCGAGGCGGCTGCTTCTGGATAGTCGTCATAGTCGGATACCCCGACAATTTGTTCATCCAAGCCAAGAGCAAACAACGACTCTGTCTCTGCCGGCGATACCGAGATGATGCGCTCCGGCGCTTTGTCGAAGGTGAACTCTTCACCAGTGACGTCTTTCACGGTAAGCGGATATGTCGTCTTCGCAGCGTCATCCTGCTTCGGTTGCTCTGTATTGGAAGCTTCTTTATTTGTGTTCTCCTGCTGCGCCGCCGTGTTGTCGGAAGGCTTCACTTCCCCTGTGCTCGCGCCGCAAGCCGTCAA
Organism: Paenibacillus sp. MER TA 81-3; assembly: GCF_023713585.1. Classification (NCBI taxonomy): domain Bacteria; kingdom Bacillati; phylum Bacillota; class Bacilli; order Caryophanales; family Paenibacillaceae; genus Paenibacillus; species Paenibacillus sp. MER TA 81-3. The sequence goes on along the minus strand of NZ_JAMAWB010000004.1, from coordinate 258,949 downwards.
GCTTACTGCCAAAATAACTGCCAATACGGCTGCCAATGTTTTATTCAGCCATTTGTGCATACATGTTCCTCTCCCTTGCTTAATATATTCCTTGAGTGTGAATCGTCTTCTGTGAACTGGAGCAAACGCGGTAAACGCAGTGCGCAATAATGGTCAGGTGACGAGCATATCCCTTCATCTATATACAATAGGTTGTCAAAGAACACAGTGTTAAAAAACCCCCGATCCTACGGATCGGGGGACTTCGTCTCACTTAGCCTATAAGGTACGACACGGCATAGCCAGCGCCATGCTTACCGCAACAGCGGTATCGACAGCGTCTTGCATTGCCTCATGCCATACTTTGTAGACGTGGTCCCTTCCGCGAAGGATATTGCTCGTCTATCTTCAGGCAGGTCTCCTGACTTAGGAGCTGCACGTTGCCGCTCGCCTTCCCGTCGCCGCATCCGAACATCTGTACATCCGGCGCCGCATCGACAGTGGCTTCATGAGCGCAACACTCCATTCACAGTGGCGGGACCGCGCCGGAATTTCACCGGCTTCCCTATTAACCTTGGGCATGGATCATATATTAGATCGGATCAATCGTATCCGTACACGCAAGGGCCTGAAGAAATTGCACTATTCATTTGTCCGTTCAAGCATTGAACTTGATAATAGATTATAGGGGAAAAGCTCCGTTCTTGCAATAAGGTTGCTCACAAGGGCAACCTGTCTCCCGATACAAATCAACAATCCGGCCATCTCGCGCCCCGGCTGCCCCCACTATAGAGAGGGAAAACGCTCAGCTCGCAGGAACACCCATTTGCGCGCGCAACGCTTCGCCGTAATCATAACACCGCCGCCAATCGGCGCAGCCGCCTCCCAGAACGATTTGCGCGGGAATGCGAGCGTGTGCAGTCTCCGTACAATGCCGCCGTGGGTCACCACGAGCACGTCCGGGCGCGCCATTCGGCCAGACGCACCTTGCACGAAGCGGTCAGTCCGAATCCGAGCTTTTCGGTTCCTGCTCGTTCGCAGTGGACGATTCCGGGTGCGAGCCACACCTGACTGTTCCGGCACGGTGCGGATTTGCGCCCGCGCATTTCTCAGTATCTCCCACCATACATGTGCCGTACGCGTGCAGAATGACTGCCACGGTTCTCCCCGCGGCGGCTGCACGGACGACATATCATCCAGCCACTTTCGATATTGGGGCTCTTCCTTCAGATCGTTATAGGTCAAGCCTTCCCACATGCCGAAGTCGTACTCGCGCAGCCGTGTATCAACAGATGCTTCTCGGCTGTCGCGAGGCCGCAAGTACGCGATCGTTTCGCGGCAGCGGCGCATATCGCTTGTGTAGAGGATCGGAGCAGGGTGCGCCAATGCCCGGCGCAAAGGCCTCAGCTCCTCTGAAGCCTGTGGCAGGATGGAATCATCCGTATAACTAATATAACGCCGTTCTACATTCGCCTGCGTCAATCCGTGCCGCACGATCGCGAATCGCACGATGGTATCTCGTACGCCCTTTTTTCTGCGTACATTCCGTTTGGACATCGCACCTCTTGTTACCATTCCAGATGGGCTTGCTCCTGATCGGCGCCTCTTCTGACGGGGAGCTTTATATTGTCGTGTCAGTCTCATTTCATTCTTACTCCTTCATCCGCCATTCATCTACAGGAGCCATCCCCCGCGCGCATATAGCAGCACGGCAGCGATGACTGTGAAGCCCAGTGTACTGCCTGTCAGCAGACTGCAGGCAGCCGGAATATGCTGTGCTTGCAAAGGCTGGACCTCGTCTCCCATATAAGCACGCAACGATCGTACGCCCTTATACACATTATATCCACCGAGCCGGACACCAAGCGCCCCGGCTGCAGCCGCCTCCGGCCAGCCGCTGTTCGGGCTCGGGTGCCTCGGCGCGTCACGCTTGGCTGTCTGCCAAGCCCGCGTCCCGTCATATCCCTTCATCCAGGCGCATATCGCCATGAGAACTGCCGTCAAGCGGGCCGGAATCCAATTCGCAATGTCATCCAGCCGCGCGGAGGCCCAGCCTAAGTTGCCGTACTTCTCATTTTTATAACCGACCATCGAATCGAGCGTATTTACCGCCCGGTACGCCATAGCTAACGGCGCCCCACCGATAAGCGCGTAACATAACGGGGATATGACGGCATCCACAATATTCTCGGCTACGGTTTCAACCGTAGCGCGCACGACTTCAGGCTCGTCGAGTTCATCCGTATCACGTCCGACAATCATGCCGACTTCACGCCGCGCACCGTCGATGTCCCGTGCGGCTAACCGCTTATACACCGCCATCCCCGCATCCTTCAGTCCTTTGGTCGCAATCGTCGTGCCGATAAGAATCGCTTCGGCCGCCCATGCGAGAGAGAAATGAATTTCATGGAGTCCCCATAGCAGCGCCCATGTCAAAGCATAAGAGCCTCCAACGACAATGACCGGGAGCAGGATGCCGAGCGGCTTAAGCGCCGCTTCCGATGATGCCGCCTTGCGGATAGCATGCTCCAGCGCCGTGATCGCCTTTCCTATCATAATGACGGGATGGGGAATCCAACGAGGATCACCTATAATCCTGTCCCATATATATGCTGCTATGATGATGAACGCCGCTATCATTTCTTCCCCACCTTAATTGTTGCACCCGCATTCATTTGCTCTAACTCGACAGCTCATGCTTTGAGCTTCTCGGTTCTGAAAAGGGTTCTTTTTGAACATGCGCTATCAGCGCCTCAACGATTCGAGCGTTATGGAAACAACCGTCCGTCATCTTCATGCTGAGTCATAACCGCTTCCGTAACGGTCTTGTACACAAGCCGCCCAATTGCATTTCCAAGCGTGGTTGCTGTGCCCGCATAGGAATGCACTTCGGTATCGCGCCCGCTATCAAGCACCGCAAAAGCAATCGCGTCGGTCGTCGTTCCCGTCGCTATGCGCTCTGTCTCTTTATCATAAATATGTAAATCGGCTAGCGCCGCGCATTTCGCTTCCGTCGCCGTCATGAACACATTCCATACTGCCGCATCAGACAGCTTGCCATCCAACACGATTATCGTGTTTATCGTGCCAGGCTTGAGCGGTTCATACGCCGAGAATACTTGGCGAGGCAGTCCCGCACGAGCCGCATTGCTTGTCCCTGCCGTCGTAACACACAGCAACGAGCAGCCGTCCCCATGCTCCTCCGCGACTGACGCGTGAGTCACTTTTGCGGCCGTCATCAGGCCGACGGTATCATCTGGCTCATATCCCCATTGCTCGCACACGCCATGCATATACTTAACCGGATCGGAACAATCGAAGCCCTTGCGTACCATGCAATTCAAGATTCGGCTTCCTGTCCAGCTGCCGCCATGGTAGGCAGCACTGCTCCAGATGGGTACCCGCTGCGGCAAATCGACCGTCAAATGTTCCTGCCCCCAGCGGACATGGACGTCCGCAATACATTCGGTTGTATAGGCGCGCGCACCGTCGCGATAAGGCTGCATCGTTCTCCCCCTTGTTCCCGTTTTACTAGTAACAACGCTCTCTAATAACATCCTTTTAATGTAACACAGCTTGTACTGAAACCGCCAGATGTTCATTTAACGTTCGATTTTTAATTGCAATTCGGAAGTCGCCCGCCTTCAACCCTGTATACATATCGCAGTTGCGGATTAATATCCCTCTGCGCCCCAGTTCCTCCTGCAGCCGCTTCGCCGTCCAAAGCGTCGGTGCCCGGCAGAGCAGAAAGTTCGCTTCACTGGGCCACGTTTTGATACCGAGGCTGGCTAGGCGCTCGCGCAGCCAGGTCCGTTCCGTCACGATCAGCTCGCGCGTCGCTCGAACATAATCGTCATAATGCTTATCAGTGAGCAGAGCCTCTCCGGCAGCAAGCGCCAGTCCGTTGACGCTCCACGTCACCTGCTTCGCGCTCATCGCTGCAATCAACTCGGGATGAGCCACCGCATAGCCCAAGCGAAGGCCGGGAATGGCATAAAATTTCGTCAGCGAACGAATGATGATCAGCTGCTTATATTGATGCTGGACCGGAAGCAGTGAAACCTTCTCTTCATGCGGTAGAAAATCAATGAACGCTTCGTCGACAGCGAGCAGCGTATTCGTCTTCTCCGCCATACGGGCGGCCCGCTCCAACCGTTCGCGGTCATAGACGATGCCCGTAGGATTGTTCGGGTGTCCGATGAATACAAGATCGGTCTCCAGCATGAGCTGATACAGTTGTTCCTCCGTTGCCTGAAATCCTGCTTCCTCTTGTCCAACCACCGTTACGACATCCGCCCCGAATTGCCGTGACAAGGTCTCGTATTCCGAGAAGCAGGGGGCGATGACGCCGACGACCCGCGGCTGGAACGCAAGCAGAAGAAGCGCCATGCATTCAGCGGCGCCATTGCCGATGCCTATTCGTTCCTGTGGGACCTGCAGCCTGGCAGACAGCGCCGCTTTCATCTTCCGATGGCCCGGATCCGGGTAGTGAACGATACCCTCCAATGCTTGCTGCAACCGTTCCGCCACAATCGGCGGAGGTCCGAGCGGATTAATGTTAGCGCTGAAATCCAGAAATGCCTCACTCGATACGCCGAACGTATCCGCAGCCGTCCACACATCTCCTCCGTGTCCGAACCGTTCTATCATAGACATGTCAGCCTCCTTGTCCAGAAATAGACTATCTTTATATCAACGTGCCCCTACTTGCAACTCCCCTACAGAAGCTGTTATTATCAGCCAAGGGTCGATAAGATGGGGCGCTCATTTTAGAGGTTGTTGAACACGCGCTTATATCGTTTCTATTCGTACATTATGCGTAACGTTCCAGCGTTCGTCAAACGATTTTTCCTTTTCAACGAAATGCCGAAAAACATTGGAAAATCGCACACTATTACACATCTGTTAAATGTTGTATAATCACTGTACACTCTACATTTCGGCCGGAGTCGTCATGTAATTCGGAGGAGGGATAATTATGTCGGTGCATCACAAAACATCCTGGGCCTCTCTCAGCGCCGCCATCATTGTCACCATCTACTATGCAACGGTCCTGTTCCGCCTCAAGGGAGATATCGGACTGTACAGTACGGAAATGATGGCACTGGCTCGCAACGTCTTCGGCACTGCAGTAGTGGTTCAAGCCGTCATGTACTTTGTCAATTTCATGTCCAAGGACGAGCCTGAAGATAAAGATGTGGCACGCATGGTCTCGCTGCAAGCGAATCAGATGGCACTTGTCTTTCTCGTGCTTGCAGTCGCATGCTGCGCCGCCTATCTCATTTATGTGTCCGACACGCGCACTCTGCTGCTGTCTCCGCTTGTATGCGCCCATCTTCTCGTCAGCGTGCTGCTCTCGGCATGGATTATTAAGTATGCGGTAGAGCTGTTGCTGTATTATCGTTACTTGAAGCCGGACGCCATGGACCATCCACAAAAATGAAAACGATTACTTCTGAGGTTATAGCACAAAACTGCTGTGATAGCGCAAAGAAAAGCGCAGAGGCCTGTTGGCTTCTGCGCTTTTGTTGTTCATAATCGAATACATGAAGCCGTTTAGTTCAACACAGTGAAAAGTTCTTCCGCTGCTGTACGCGGGCGGGCCTTAGGCGCTTCGTCGAAATATCCGAGGCGAAGCACGCCGACGATTTTCTCTCCCGGATTGACTCCGGCAAGCTCGCGGAACTTCTTATTGTAAATGTAATCGCCTGTGTGCCACAGCATGCCGATCCCCTCTTCCCAGCCAAGCAATTGGAAGTTCTGAATGAGGCAGCTGACCGCCTCCAAATCCTCTTCCCAAATGGCCGGGCGCGGGTCCTCCGGCATGACGACAATCAAATAGGCCGGAACATTATTCAGGTGATTTAGGAACTTCTGCTTCTGCTCATCGGTTGCACCTTTCAGCTTCGTCTTGTCCAAGATGGTCATCAGGCCGTTAACGAGCTTCGATTTGCCCTCTCCTTCCGCATAGATGAAGCGCCATGGCTCGCGGAGCCCGTGGTTCGGCGCCCACACCGCATCGTCCAACAGTCGAAGCACCAGGCTTCGATCTACTGGTTTATCATTAAATTCATGAATACTCCGACGTTCACGAATAATAGAAGCAATGGACATGTTCGTCCTCCTTGGTTCAGCACTTATTACCGTGCATGTATTTACTATAACCCATTATATGTGATAACGATTATCAATATCAAATCTATTTTGTATTTTTTCTTAAATCGATTACAATAACATCATAAGGAGGCGGACGAGCAATGAAATTTATCGATAATCAAGGCATTACCGATCCCCGCATGAATCTCGCAATCGAGGAGTTCGTGCTCAAGCATTTACCGCTGGAAGAAGAGAGCTATTTATTGTTCTATATCAACGAACCTTCCATCATTATCGGGAAGAACCAGAATACGATTGAGGAGATTAACTCCGAATACGTCAAAGACAACCATATTCACGTGGTTCGCCGCCTATCCGGCGGCGGCGCCGTGTATCACGATACAGGTAATTTGAATTTCAGCTTCATTACGAAGGATGACGGCCAGTCGTTCCACAACTTCCGCAAATTCACCCAGCCCGTCATCGATACGCTCCGCTCACTCGGTGTCGATGCAGACTTAACAGGGCGCAATGACATTCAAGTCGGCGAACGGAAGATTTCCGGCAACGCGCAGTTCTCTACACGCGGCCGCATGTTCAGTCACGGCACGCTGCTCTTCCAATCAGAGATGGAGCACGTCGCTTCGGCGCTCAAGGTGCGTCAGATCAAAATTGAATCCAAAGGAACAAAATCGGTCCGCTCCCGCGTAGCCAACATTTCCGAGTTCCTGAACGAGCCGCTCACCATCGGGCAGTTCAAAGCAGCCATTCTCCGCCACATCTTCGGTGTAGAGCCAGACCAAGTGCCGCAGTACAAGCTAACCGCTGAGGACTGGGAGACGATTCATCGCATTTCGGAGGAGCGCTATCAGAACTGGGATTGGAACTATGGCCGATCCCCGAAATTCAATGTCGAGCACTCGAAGAAGTTCCCGGCGGGCATCGTCGACGTGCGCATGGACGTGGCGGATGGCATCATTCAATCGATGAAAATATACGGCGACTTCTTCGGTGTCGGCGAGGTGAGCGATATCGAGGCACGGGTGGCCGGCGTCCGCTATGAAGAGCAGGCGGTAAGAGAGGCGCTCGAAGAAATGAATGTCGAGCATTATCTCGGGAATATATCCAAGGAAGATTTCATCGGCTTGGTGATGCTACAAGAGTAGAGTGAAGCAGCGCTTCGCCGGGTAATCGGCGGAGCGCTTTTTTCTACTCTCTCTGCGCCCGATGCCCGCAACTGCAATAGTGCAGTTCAGCAGCCCGCAAGACACATACCAACCAATACCGAACAATGCCAACCAGTGCAAGCAGATGCAGGCCGACGCGAATCGTTGCGGACTGCATGTCCGCACACCAGAGCCCCTCTATCAATAATCGCCTGCAGCTACAAAAAACACCAGCCGCCCGCTTCGCATTCAGGCCGTTGGTATTTTTCACGTCGACTCAATACAGCTTATCGAGCACGGACTTCGCCGTCTGTTGAATCGCATGGTACGTCTTTTCCTTCGCTTTCAATGCCACGGCCGTCGATAGGATGTCCAGCACGTGAATTTGCGCCATCTTCGACGAGAAAGCCCCTCCTTGCAGCGGCGTTTCCCGCGAACGAATGAGCAGGATCGAATCCGCATACTTCGTAATCGGTGACTTCGCATGGCTCGTCAGACAGATGAAATACACGTTATTTTCCTTAGCCAGCCGAACGGTATCGACCAAGTCCTTCGTGCTGCCTGAGGTCGAGATACCGAAGACAACATCATTAGACGACATCAACGTCGCATTCATGGCCATTACGTGCGGATCGGTTACCGCTTCCCCTACGAAGCCGAGACGCATGAAGCGGTACTGAGCATCCATCGCCGTCATCGCAGATGAGCCGACTCCCATGAAGAACAAGCGTTGGGCCTTCAGAATGGCATCGACCGCCTTCTGCAGCTCGTTCATATTAAGCAGCGACAACGTATGCTCTAACGAGGCGATGTTCTCCATCGTCATCTTCTGTGCCACGATGGAGAGCTCATCGTTCTCTTCGATTTGGCTTTCCTGATGCTTCAGAGGCGTCACTAAATCTTTGGCTAGCGACAGCTTGAAATCCTGGTAGCTCTTAAAGCCAAGGTTGCGACAGAACCGCAGTACCGACGTTTCTCCGGCATCCGCCTTCTCCGCCAAATCCGTAACCGTGGCATACAGCACCGAATCGGGATCTTTCAACACATAATCGGCAATCTTCTTCTCCGTCTTCGTCAACGATGGATACATGCTGCGTGCAAGCAGCAGCGTATTGGTATGTTCGCCTGCGATCATGAACGAATCACCTCATTTTCTTCGCTTTTCGCACAGTTCACATTGACAGCGCTGCCAGTGGCGGCCGTTCGTTTGTCTGGCCATTACCAGCAGTTCACTCTATGGAACTGTACTAGCCCTATCATCTAGGCGATGTGTTACAACGCTTTCTTGTATGACTTGATATAAGTGGTTTTTCAGTTATCCACTGGGATGTGTTGCGGTCTGTCCGTTAGCAAGTTCGTCAGCAATCAGCTAGCAATCGGCTAGCAACTTTCCACCACGATTTAACCTGTTTCTACCTAGATTATAATGTATTCTCCGAATTAACTGCAATGAGATGCCTAAATGATTCCATCCACAAAAAATTCTGTATTCCAACTTACGGATAACCGCAATTATTATGTAGGCATAAGAAAAAGCCGCTCGTTTGAGCGACTCTCGGTTAATAGTTTATTGTTTGAAAGCAAATAGTAAGATTCGACTGATGAACGCTGCCGTAACAAAAATCAAGCTGAGTTTGGTTGGCCCGGAATAATATAAGGCAACTGCCGCTGACCCAAAGTCGGCAATCTCGACAGCCAATCGTGCAAGCTCGCCGATGTCGTATGTCGCCTTTGGAGACACAACTAAGCCCCAAACGATAGCAGCCAGCAGCGGTACGCCAATGCCTAACACGATTTTAATAAGCAATCCGTTTCCGGTTCGAAATCCCCAATATCCTAAACAAGCTAGAGCGCATAACTCCAAAATAAAGTGACCGTAATTTACTTGGTATGCTGTTCAATTTCAGCAACAAACGCTTGGGTAATCAGCTGCGGCCTCGTAATCGCCGAACCGACGACAACCGCATGCACGCCAAGCTGCAGCATGCGAGCCGCCTGCGATGGCAAGTTGATTTTGCCTTCGGCAATGACCGGGATGCGCAAAGACTTGACGAGCTTCTCGACCAGCGAGAAGTTCGGCATCGCATCCTGCGGAGAATACGGAGTGTAGCCGGACAACGTCGTCGACACGCAATCAACTCCCAAGGATGCAGCATACAGAGCTTCATCTTCTGTAGAAATATCCGCCATAACCGTCTGCTGATGCTGCTTCGCATAGGCGATTATCTCCTCTAATGTTTCTCCGTTCGGACGCTTGCGGCGCGTGGCATCAAGAGCGATCATATCAACGCCAACGTCAATCAATTCTTTCACTTCGGTCATGGTCGGCGTAATGTAGATGTCGCTATCGTCATAATCCCGCTTCACAATACCGATAATTGGCAGGTCCGTGAGCTGCTTAATCTGTTCAATATCCTTCGCCATATTTGCCCGTATTCCCGCAGCTCCGCCCACTTCAGCAGCCATCGCCATCTTCGCCATCAACGCGGATCCATGCAGAGGCTCATCTTCTAAAGCTTGGCAAGATACGATCAGCCTGTTTTGTATTCGTTCCAATATGTGCTTCTCCATAACGCTTCAACTCCCATTGCTAGTCTTAACAATCTTTTGAACGGCTTCCGTAACGAGCCCTACCTCGAACATCCGGCTCCAAGGCATATAACTATCACGGATGTGAATGTCATAGCCAGGATCCTGAAGCCTTTTTGAACTTCGCTTATAGTCTTTCCCACACCATTTTGGCCGCTCCGATGGAACCGGCTTGATTCCCCAGCTTGGCCGCACTGATTGAAATGTGAAGCCCCAGACGCTCCACCCGCTCTTCCAACATGTCCCACCACACCGACTTGGAATCGACCATTCCGCCTCCGAGAAGGATCGTCTGCGGGTTAATGCCGAGATGGATATTATGAATGACGACAGTTAAATAATCGATGAACTGGTTCAGCACAGACGTAACGGCAGGATGGCCCTTCTCATATGCTTCAAATACCTCGACGCCCGACGGAAATTGTATATGCGCCGCCTCTGTGGCCGTTTGAACAAAAGCAGTGCCGGATATGTACTGCTCGATACAGCCCCGTTGACCGCAATTGCAAGGACGCCCATCAGGCACCAAAATGACGTGTCCCCATTCCCCTCCATTCCACTGCGCACCTCTTACGATCTTGCCGCCAATCCGATTGGCCCCGCCGACGCCCGTGCCTAGCGTCAGCATCGTCACGTCGGAGCAGCCTGCTCCAGCCCCGAGCCAGCACTCGCCAATAAGCGCCGTGTTGGCGTCGTTATCTACGCACACCCTGCGATGAAATACAGACTCTATCTCTTCCTTGAGATTACTTCCCTGCCAGCCTGGCAAATTATTAGTAGCGTATACGATTTCGCCGGTGTTCACATTGACCCGGCCTGCGGTGCCGATTCCGATACCTTCGCTGTCGGGATGCTGTTCCAGCAGCTGCCAGATGACATCCTTCACATTGGCAAGGATGCAGTCTTTGCCTTTGGCAGCATCTGTAGCTTGCTTCGTCTCGCCGACAATGCGCCCGTCTTGATCGGCGACGATCCCTTTAATCGAAGTACCTCCAATATCAATTCCAATCGCCTTCAAGTCCTTCTCCCTCCTCATGCCCTTTTACCAAACGAAACAAAACGGAAATAATTGTTTTAATTAGATTATATAGCGGATATATTCTTCTTATATACATATGTATCGCCGCTCAGCCCAGGATAGCACAGGCTAACGGCGATAAATCGTATCGCTGCCAAGCAAATTTAATACAGTTTGTCGGAGATTGATTTTGCAGACAATTCTCTAAATTTCAACGCTAGTTCCTTCATATGAAGCGACACAGCCACGTTCAGAATATCGATGACGGCAAGCTGTGAAATTTTGGCGGCCAACGAGCTGCCTTGCAGCGGATTTTCACGTGCTACAATGAGCAGGATGATATCCGCCACTTTTGTAATCGGCGACCGGGCATTGCTAGTTAGCGCAATCACCTTCGCTCCCGCTTTTTTCGCAATCATCAAGTTCTCGATCGTGTCCTTCGTGCTTCCAGAAATCGAGATGCCTACCGCAACGTCCTCTTTACTCATAAAAGCGGCTTGCATCGCCTGGAAATGAGTATCCGTCTTGGCGCTGCTTAACTTCCCGATACGGGAGAACGTGTGCGCTGCCTGCACTGCCGTCAAGCCCGAGGATCCTACGCCGAAGAAGAAAATGTTCTTCGCTTCAATCAAGGCTTCAATGGCTTGCCCCAGTTGACCAGGATCGACTAATTCACGGGTTTGCTCCAATGTATTAATGTGCGTGGCCACAATTTTCTGGCTCAGCACTTCCGGCTCATCCGTTTCGTTCACCGCCTGATGCAAATGCTCCGTCGGCTTCACCAAATCTTGCGCCAAGGACAGCTTGAACTCTTGAAACCCTTGAAACTTTAATTTGCGGCAAAACCGCAGCACCGTCGTCTCTCCGACATCGGCATTTTCAGCAAGCTCGGTAATGGAATGGTAGATGACATCTTGCGCATTTTCCATAATATATTGAGCTACCTTCTGTTCGGTTTTCGTCAATCCATTCAGGTGACTCCGAATGTTAAGCAGTGTTTTTCCCGTCTCATTGCCGCTAATCACATCTAATCCTCCTGTTCGTTCCGGAAGGAACGCAAATCTGTCGCTTGCCCGATAAAGAGCAGTTTCATTTCGGAATAAATCTTTCTTTTTATAATTAATGGAGGTAGTATTCTCCTTTATTCTTTTATATTATATGCAAAACTAGCGATTTGCAACAAAATGAAACCTAAAATTTGGTCATCATCTCTTATATAGTTAAATATTCAAAACTATATAAAAGAAAAACGCCAATCTTCGCGAAGCCGTACGCCACGATGGGGGCAATCATAGTGACCCCGAACACGCTCAATGCGGCAATGATTACAGTATTCCACGTATATTGAAAGAACGGAATGGAATGGATTGCGTCCGTATTGAGCTGCGGAGTTCGTCTTTCCGTTGTCGCAATCGAAGCCGCCATTACTTTTCACCTCCGTAATACACCTATTTCGCGGAAGTTCTAAACACCACATAGGTAAGAATCATGACGATGACGAACAACAACCATGCCATTGCAGAAGCATAGCCCATCTTCAGGAAGGAGAATGCCGTCTGATACAAATACAAATAAATGGCATAGAACAGCAGGGAATATCCGGTCCGCCAATGGCCTGATTGCTGCTATCCGCGAAGACGTAGCCTTGCGTAAAGAACTGCAGGGAACCGATAAGCCCCATGATGACAAGGAACAATGTCATCGGAGAAATCGACGGGAATGTAATATGCCTGAAGTTCATGCCGCCCATACCCGACTTGAACTTCGTCAACGGGTCAATGCCGAATTCTTTATAGTAACTAGCCTCATAAGCAATAGCATCCACGTTGGCCTGTTGATTGGCCGTTAATTTGCCATTAGCGTCATCCCAAGAACCGCCGAAAATAATGGGCCAGAACACGTTATCCACCCATATTGAAAGAAATAACTTTCTGTCAACCATAATTTTAAATTTACACTCCTTTTTTTATCTTTTAAAATGATTATTTCTTCTCTTGTCCCTGCTCTGATTATGGGTATGATGGCATCGGAATTGAAATAGGGCCCGCATGAGGTACAATAGGAGTACGTGTTCAAAAAGAGAATATGATATGAGGCTGCAGCGTACAGTCCATGAAATGGGGAGAGAAACGATGTATAAACTAATTGCCATTGACGTAGACGACACATTGATTACCGATGACAAAGAAGTGACGCCAGGCACGAAGCAAGCTCTGGAGCTGGCCATTGCCCAAGGCGTCGCCGTAACGCTGGCTACGGGCCGCATGTACGCGTCCGCGCATAATATTGCCTTACAGACCGGATTGAACGTGCCGCTCATTACGTATCAAGGCTCGCTTGTGAAAAATGTGATCGACGGACACGTATTGTACGAGCGTTCCGTACCGAAGGATGCCGCGCTCAGCCTGCTGCGTTATTGTGACGAGCATAAGCTTCACCTGCAACTCTACATTGACGACCATTTGTACGCCCGTGAAGAAAATGACAAGCTCATTGCCTATGCGAATCTGTCGAACATTCCGTATACGATCGAGCCGGATTTCGACAAGCTGCTCGCGTCGCCATCCACGAAGATGCTCATGATTGACGAGCCGGAGCGGCTGGACTCCATCGCTCCGGAACTGCGGGAGCTGCTCGGCCCAGACGTGCATATTACGAAGTCGAAGCCGAACTTCCTCGAAGTGACGCATCGTGAAGGCACCAAGGGCAGCGCGCTGCGCCATCTTGCCCAGCACTTCGGCTGCAGTCTGGAAGAGACCATCGCAATCGGAGACTCCTGGAACGATCATGATATGATTGAAGCTGCCGGACTCGGCGTCGCCATGGACAATGCTGTCGACTCGCTCAAAGCTGTCGCAGACTACGTGACGCTGAGCAATAACGAGGAAGGCGTTCGCCATGTCATCGAGAAGTTCGTGCTTCATCCAGCTCAAGCCAATCAATAACGCTTGACGAAGATACTACAAGCCGCTCCCCTAGTGTGTCAAAAATGTGCACACGGGGGAACGGCTTGTTTTTGTTGGCTTCGTTTCGGGTTGCCTCTGTTTGCCCCGAATTGCCTCCGCTTATTTTACTCTGCTTCGGCCTATCTCGCGCTGCTCCGTCCTATGTCGTCGCGATCCTGCCGCTCATCTGCCAATTCGCATCCCCGTACGCGCCAGAGTTACTTGCGGAAGCAGAGGATACGAATGCCGCAAATCGATATCGTGGGACATATGCGTAAATACGACCTGCTGCGGCTGAATGTCCTCTATTAGCCGGAACGCCTCTACCATATCATATACAGACCGGGTCGAATATTCCGCCTGCTCGTGATAGAAATTCGTCCCTAAAATAAGCAGGTCAAGCTCCTGAAACCATCTCAGCTCCTCCTCGCCCAAGCCGATCGCATCGGAGGCGTACACCCAGCTTCGCAAGCCTGGATTGGCGCTGTCATTCGGATAGGCTTGTCTCCGTCCCGAACCCGCGGCAGATTCATCGTCATTCACCCGATCAAATCGATACGCATAAGCATATCCATTCTTGCCATGATTCACCCGGATCGGACGGATGGACCATTCGTGCCAACGCCAAGGCTCCTCGATGCTCTGGAACGTCACGAACCGTTCTAGCCACGGATACATCATGCGAATTGTATCGCTCACCTCGGTCGGTGTAATGACACGCCCTTTGCGCTTCAGCCAGCGGCAAGCGTCCGCATAGGAGGTTAAGCCTGCGATATGATCTTGATGCGCATGCGTAATTAACAGCTCGTCCAGCCAAAGGATGCCTGCCCGCTCCATCTGACCCGTCCAATCGGGCCCGCAATCGATAAGCAGCTTATCCTCTCCCCGTTCCAGCAGCACGGACGAGCGGTACCTGCGATTGACTCCGCATCGTCTCGCTTCTTCGCACACCTCGCACGCACAGTACACGCGCGGCACTCCCATGGAATCCCCAGTCCCCCAGAACGTAATACTCCAGTCCACCGCGGCAGCGGGAGACTGATGCTGATGCCGGGCAGCAGCGTCTGCTTCGACCGACGTTGCGCGTGACGTTGTCGGATTGTGATCCATCTTCCCATTCCCCCTGCATCTATTGCATGAATCAGCTTTACAAAATAATAACGTAATCGTCCGGAATCCGTCATTGTTCTTCCGTCTATGATCCAGTATAATCGGTTTCAATTCAGCTTGCATTCTTCACCGACGGATCCGCCATGTTGCTACATGCATGATAACCTAGGCCCTATCATGTTCGCCATTTGAGGAGGATAAACATGAATAGCAATGCACTATTTAAAAATGTGGAAATTGTGGCACACCGCGGTTACGCAGCGGTGCACCCTGAAAATACAATGGCCGCCTTCCGCCGCTCGCTTGAGCTTGGCGCCGATTCCTTGGAAATTGACGTCCATCATTCTAAGGAAGGCATTCCCGTGGTCATCCATGACGATACGTTGGATCGAACGACAGATGGAACCGGCCCGATTCGCGAGAAGACGATTGCAGAGCTGCAGCAAGTGGACGCCGGCAAGAAATTCAAGCCCGAATTTGCCGGGTGCGGTATCCCATTGCTGGAGGAAGCGCTTGAACTGTGCGGAGGAACGGTCGGATTGCAGCTTGAGCTGAAGGAACGCATCACCGAAGGTGAGGCGCGTGGACTGCTGCATTTACTCGAGAACTATCGCATGACGGAGCGGACGATGTTCATCTCGTTCCATCTGGACAACTTGCGGCTCATGCGCTCTCTGCACCCGAATATCGAGCTTGGCTGGTTATCCGGCGAGCCGGTTGACCTCGCCACTTTGAAGGAGCTCGGCCGTGCCACGCTGCTTCTGCAATATGCAGTCGTGCTGCGGCAGCCGGAAATCGTGCAAGCGACGGAGGCGGCTGGTATCGGGCTTGGTGTATGGACAATACGCGATCTGCAGGACGCGTATCAGCTCGTTCAATTGGGCGTACGCCGATTAACTACAGACATCCCGCTCTATCGCGAATAACGACACGCAACTTCGGAAGCAGAAGCTCTTCGAGAGTGAATGCAAAATTCGATGTCGAGCAACATCTTACGATGCTGCGTGATCAAAAGGGGACTTTTTGAGCAACCTATAGAAGCGCAAGCGAATCTGACCTTAACGGCAGGCATCGCTTGCGCTGTTTCGTTGTATTCACTTCACTCCAGCCAGCACCTCGTACCATATGCCCCGCTTGCTGTACAGCGTCTCCTTGACATGGGACCAGCCTCCCATATCTTCGATGCGGAACAGCCCTTCCGGAACCGGATACTTCCGTTCCGTCGTACGGGCCGTCTCCTCTTGAACAGGCCGGAAGCCGGCTTCCGCGAACAATTGCTGTGCCTTGGCCTCTCGCAAATACGCAACAAACGCCCGCGCCACCTCCTCGGTGCCATGCTTCTTCGCATAGCGCTCAACAACGACCGCAGGATTTTCAATAAGAATCGTTTGCTTCGGAATCACCATGCCATACGTTACGCCTTCTCGTTTGCGCGACAAAATCTCGTTCTCGTACGTCACGATGACGTCGCCGACCCCATACTCAAAGGCGGCCATCGATGCTCTGCCGCTCTTGTCCATGGAAATGACATTGCGATGAATGCGCAGCAGCAGATCCTTCGCATGGCTCGGCCTGTCTAGGTTCTGCTCTGCAGCTGCCTTCAAGCCGGCGCCGTAGATTGCGTTAATATCCCACTGCGCCCCGCCGGACGTCTTCGGATTCGGGTAGAGCACCTCCACTCCCGGCTTCGTCAGATCCTCCCAATCCCGAATACCGAGCGGGTTGCCTTCCCGCGTTCCCATCACGACGATCGAGCGCGTCACCATACCGCCATAGGCGTCCTGCTCTTTCCAATCGGCAGGCAGCAAGCCGGCGCGCACCAGCTTGTCAACGTCCCCTTCCATGGCAAACAAGGCCACGTCCGCTTCCAGCCCGCCGGCAATTGACCGCGCCTGCGTGCCGGAAGCTTCGTATGACTCTTGGAAGACGACCTTCTGCCCCGTCTTCGCCTCCCAATCGGCTGCGAATTGGGGCAGAATGCTCCCGAGAGCTTCCTTCGCCACCGCGTAGGCGCCGATTACAAGCGTTACGCTATCCTTCTCCCTGTCTGCGTCCGCCCCCACCGCCTGCTTCAGCTGTGCCGGTGCAGCCGCATTCATCCCTTCCGGCGCGGATGAGGGAGATTCCCCGCTGCAAGCGGACAATACAAGGATGAAGAAAAGCAGCGCCGCCGCAACTGCATATTTTCTTTTGCCTGTACTCATCGCACGCCTCCTACTGAATCCGTCATTATATGAGAACCGGCAACGGGTCCTCTTTGAGCGCATTTTCCTGCATCCAGCTCCGGTCTTTATCGAATAAATAAATGCGATGGATAAGCACCTGCACACGTTCTCCGATATGAAGCACCGGACTTTCCAGCGACCGGTATGTCTTCAGCCTCATGCCGCCCACATCCACCTCCACCATCCACTCGCTGCCGCGAAAATGAAGCGCCTTGACCTTGCCTTGAACGCTTGCCGAAGGCAGCCGCACTTCGCCCTCTCTTCCGACTTCAATGTATTCCGGTCGAATGAGCGCCTTGCTCTCCTCTCCCGGCTTCATGCTCTCAAACCCTTTCAAAGTATGTGCATTCGACAGCAGCGTCGACTCACCGATAAATTCAGCCACAAATGGCGTCTCTGGCGTCTTGTAAATGTCCCATGGCGTCCCCATCTGCTCGACCCGCCCTTGATTAATAATCATTATTTCATCGGCCACCTCGATCGCCTCATCCTGATCATGGGTGACGAAGATCGAGGTGATGCCGACCCGTTCAATAAGCTCCTTTAGCCAACTGCGCAGCTCTTTACGGATCTTCGCATCAATGGCCGCGAATGGTTCATCCAGCAGCAATAACTGAGGCTCCGGCGCCAATGCCCGCGCAAAGGCGACGCGCTGCCGCTGCCCGCCTGACAGCTGATGCGGATACCGCCGTTCCACACCGCTCAGCCCCGTCAGCTCCACCAATTCGGCTACACGTTCCCGAATACGCGCTTTCGGCCACTTCTGAATCGTCAGGCCGAACGCGATATTTTCGAAGACCGTCATATGCTTGAACAGCGCATAATGCTGGAACACAAAGCCGATGCCGCGCTGCTGCGGGGGCACATCGTTCATAAACTTGCCTTGAAACGAAATTTCGCCGCTGTCCGGCTGCTCCAAGCCTGCCAGCATGCGCAGAACAGACGTCTTGCCGCCGCCGCTCGGACCGATCAGCCCGATTAATTGTCCAGCTTCAATGGAGAATCCCACATCCTGTACAGCGTGATAGGAGCCGAACCATTTGTTTAACTGACGAACCTCGATATGCATCGTTAATGCACCCCTTTTTGCCCATTGTGCGCTTTATGCGCTTTATGCGCTTTGTGCTCTTTATGTTTCTTTGCCCATTCCATCACTAAGAGCAGCATGACCGAGATAAGAGCCAGGACGAGCGCAACGCTGCTCGCGGCCGCAATATTGAAATTTTCCACATCTTGATAGACCAAGGTCGTTGCTGTCTGCGTCTTGTTCATAATATTGCCCGACACAACCAGGACCGCCCCGAATTCACCGAGTGAACGGGCAATGGTCAGCACGACGCCGTAGAGAACGCCCCATCTGATAGACGGCCATGTAACGCGCCAGAACGTCGTCCAATCATAGGAACCGAGCATAGACGCCGCTTCTTCCTGCTGTGTTCCGATCTCCTGAAGAACGGGAACCACTTCTCTGACCATCAGGGGAAACGTGACGAACAGCGTTGCCAGCACCATTCCCGGAAATGCGTATACGATGTCGATGCCGGCCCACGCAAACATGGCGCCCATAATCGTATTAGGACCTAGCAGAAGCACAATCATAAACCCGCCAATAATCGGGGACACGGCAAATGGAAGATCGATTAAGCTGTTCAATACATGACGGAGCTTGGTTCCGAGCCACTCTCCTCTGACGAGGACAAGTGCGGTAAGAATGCCGAAAATTGTATTAATGGCAGTCACAATTACCACGACCGCGCCCGTCATCGCCATGGCATGAATGGCAGCGGGACGAGTCAACGCACTAATGAACGAGTGAAGTCCGTGTTCGAACGCGCCTGCAATCATTTGCAGTAAAGGAGCGAGCAGCAAAGCAAAAAAGACTAGGTAAGTAAGGACAATGAGGATGATGGATTGCTTCTGGCGAGCTCCCGTCACAGAACCAGGCGGCGTGCGCGAACCTCGTGCGGACGCATATCTGGATGCATCTTTATAAGAAGAAATAGTGGAGAATGGATCAGTCATAGTTGAGACCTCCGTGCCTGCAGGACGCTGACGAACCACAATACAACAAATGACATTGATAAGAGGATGACAGACACAACGGCGGCGCCTTGCGGGTTATCGCTTTCGATCTCCCCGAAAATATATACCGATGCAATCAGCGTCTTGCCCGGTATATTTCCCGCCACAAGCACGACCGCCCCGAATTCCGCCATGGCGCGCGAGAAAGCCAGCATCGCTCCGCTTATGATGCCCGGACGCATTTGCGGCAGCAGCACCTGCATAAAAGTACGTA
The DNA here is from genome assembly GCF_023713585.1 of Paenibacillus sp. MER TA 81-3. Lineage (NCBI taxonomy): Bacteria > Bacillati > Bacillota > Bacilli > Caryophanales > Paenibacillaceae > Paenibacillus > Paenibacillus sp. MER TA 81-3. The sequence continues at coordinate 239,525 of NZ_JAMAWB010000004.1, read as the reverse complement.
CGCGAGACGCTCCCAACGTATAGGAGGCTTCTTCCTCGGCCCGATCGGCCTCTTCGAGAAGCGGCTGCACGGCGCGGATGACAAAAGGAAATGTGACGAAGACCATAGCGGCGACGATAGCCGGTTCCGCGAATACGATCCGGATTCCGAGCATTTCAGCCAGACCTCCGGTAATACTACCCGGACCAAGCAGCAGCAGAATCATTAAGCCGCCAACCGCCGTAGGCAGGGCAAAGGGCAAATCAACCAAGCTATTCAGCCATGCCCGCCCGAAGAAGCGGTAACGGTGCAGCACCCAAGCCGACATCGTGCCAAGAGCAACATTGATGGCTGTTGCGATGAGCGCTAGGCGAAAGGTTAAGGCCACTGACTGCCAAGCGAGCGGTTCCGCCAAGCTTTCTGTGAAATGAGCCCACCCTCCGGCAAAGGATTGAACGTAAATTCCGCCGATGGGCAGCACAATGAGCAAAAACACGTATAAAAGCAGCGTGGTGCGAAAGCCCCACAAGGCTCCTTTATGTCGCAGCACTACGTTCACCCGTTCTACCTCCATTGATATCAAAATATTATTTTAATAATTCCTACATGTTTACTTGGTATTTTGTTTTCGTTATTTTACCAAAAATTAGAACCCGCCGTCAATACCATCGGAGAATTATATTTGCTGTCCTTGTGTGCAGACATACCATTTGTGCTGACATACTATTTATCGTATAAAAGTTGAATCTACCTTGATTTCCGCGGTCTAAGCAGGTTTTATTGGAGATATATAGTAAAACACCCGGATTGGGCGGTCCAATGCAGGATGAGATAAGGGGGCTGGCTAGCCTTCGCCCTTAAACGAACCTTATGCAACTTATTCGAAATGCTTATGATAGGTGAATACCTACTCGTTGTTTTTTTGCAAGGGAGCACCCCGCTTATGGATAGGCCACAGCGGCACAGGCTTCCACGCTATTCACACCATTCAGACCATTCACACCTTTAACCTATTTACGTTATTCGCGTTATAGTTATTCACGTTAGACAAGCCATTCCGCATTATTCGTATCGCCCCCTCTTCCAGCACCTGCCTCGCCATATTAGTAAACATCTATTGAAACCTTTCGAAGATAGCGGCTACGCTTAGAGTCAGACTTTATGTTTTATCGCTAACGTGCCATCTATCAAAGGTACGACTCTGCAGCATTAACGAACTGCTCCTTTCGTGTAATGGTGGAGACAGATTGACGATGATTCTCTCCAACCACCCCTTTGCTCCACTCTCCCCTTCCTTCAGATGGCGGCATGCCCCAATGATTACTCTGGCTAACTGTCATTATATCGGCCGCTTCATGTCACAGTTTACGGAACAGCATGTGCCTTATCCTCACTGTTCTCCTTCCTGACCGCAGGGGAGATTGGACATATGGACCATTGCACGGATGCCCTACAGCATTTATTAAAAAAAAGGCTCTGTTAAAGGTAAATGTTGATATTTAATGCTTGTCCGAAATCCTGTTATAATCAGGATGAGAACAAGTATTCGGGGAGGTTATCAAGGTGAGCAGAGCGTTTAGCAACTTGTTAAAGTATATCGACAAATTACCACGTACCAAAAAAAGAACAAGTATATCAATGGGTTAAACGCTATGTTGAACCTTCTTCCTCTGCTAATGGTCGGCAACGGTATCGCTGTAAATGTTGTTGCAAAACTTTTACTGACACAACCAACACTGTTTTGTATCGCACACGAAAAGGTAACGAATGGATTACATTTGTAGAATGTATGTTCAAAGGATATTCTCTGCGAAAATCGGCTGAAATCGTAGGGGTTACTTGGGTTACGCTTTTTAATTGGAGACATTAACTGCTAAAATCTCTGAAACAAATGGATTTTGAGCGGTTTGAAGGTATCGTTGAAATTGACGAGACCTATTTTCTATACTCCCAAAAGGGACAACGAGGCATTACTGAACGCAAAACTCGAAAGCGTGGGGGAAAGTCTAAACATAGGGGAATAAGCCACGAACAAGTTTGTGTTCTCGTTGCCAGAGACCGAACAAAAGCAACCGTCTCCAAAGTTGCTTGTATGGGGCGTATTGTGAAAACAAAAGTCGATACATTAATTGGTTCTAAATTATCTAATGAAAACGTGCTTGTAACCGATGCTTGGAGAGCCTATAAAACCTATGCAAAAGAAAAAGGTTTAGAACATTACCGAATTAAATCAGACGGTGGCAAACACGTTATTAAGGGTTTGTATCACGTACAAAATGTCAATGGTCTCCATTCCCGTCTAAAACAGTGGATAGACCGCTTTAAAGGCGTGGCTACAAAGTATCTTGATAATTACCTTGCTTGGTTTTTATTTGTCGATAGTCGTAGTAACGAAAGCACTAAACAACATATTAAGAAAATTCTATTAACTTCATTTGTATTTGAAATGACAGATACTTATGATAGTTTGCGTCTCTCTAAATTCTCCGTAATTTAAGGATTTTGTTGAATATGATAAAATTAGATAAAAAATATTAGATGAAAGGAGAGGAAATAGTGAAGCGGTTTACCATTTATTTCATTTCATTGTTATCGCTAATTATATTATTGAGTGGATGTAGTCTAAATGCTGATTCAAAAACAGATTTGTTTCAATATAAGAATTCATATGTGGGTGACAACAGTGCTGTTGGGAATATCGTAAAAGAATTGACACATAACAAAGAGTTGAATCAAATTTCACTTGAGACCAAGAAAGAACCATACGGAATTACTTTGGAATACAAAGATATTGATGCGAAAAAAGTAGATAAAGAAATGAAAGAAACTGTTATAACAAACTCTACATTTCTTTTTGCTTTAATCAAAAATGTAGATTGGATTACATTCAAATTTCCAGACCAAGAATTCACAGTAACAAAAGAGAAATTACAAGATTGGTACAACAATAAATTGGATGGGTTTGAAAATGAACAAGACTTAAAGAAGCTGATACAGGAACACCTGAAGTCTGAGGAATCAGTTAATCAGTTTCTTCACCAGTAAAAAATAAGAGTGCTTTGGATAAAAGCACTCTTATTTTTAGACTTTATCGAACTTTATAGCTTCACAGAACTAAATCATTCTTTAGAAACAAAAAAGCCGTCCCGAAGGATGGCTAAAAGAAACAAACAGGGCGGGAGGCCGCTTCTATCGCTTGGCGACTTAACGAATCCATGTCATTGCACGGAAACCTCCCCTGTTCATTTCGCAGTTACACAGCTACAACGTCAATTCGACCTCATGCACACCCCGTTCATCCCGCAGCGGAATGAACGGGCCTTCTTCCCCAAAATATTGCTCCAAATTGAGCTCATTCCCATCGATAGCCAGCTTGGTCAGACCCTCAGCAGGACGGGACGGACTGCACTTGCCAGCTGGATTGTTAACCTGAATCTGATATTCCGCATCGCCATGGCGGTAACGGACGGAGAACGCCGGCCAGTTTTTCGGAATGCATGGGCTAATAACCAGCTTGTCCCCGCGGCGGCGAATACCAAGGATCCATTCCAGCCCGGCTTGGTACATCCAACCCGCTGCGCCTGTGTACCAGGTCCATCCGGCATGCCCTTTATGGGGCTCTGCCGAATAAATATCGGCCGCCATGACGTAGGGCTCCCCGTAGTAGCGATTGATCTCGGCCGGAGTCATCGTATGGGTAATCGGGTTCAGCATATGGAACAGCTCGAATGCCTTATCCCCGTTGCCAAGCATGGACCAAGCGACAATGCTCCATATGACCCCATGCGTATACTGCCCCCCGTTCTCCCGGATGCCAGGCGGATAGCCTTGTATGTATCCGGGGCTCGGTTCCGTCTTGTTGAACGGCGGTGTTAGGATATAGGCCATCTCCAGATTACGGTCCACAAGCTCACGGTCGAACGAATTCATGGCCCGCGCGGCCTTGTCTGCTTCCGCGAGTCCGGAAATAACCGACCAGGACTGTGCGATGGAGTCGATCCGGCATTCCGCTTGGTGCACGGAACCAAGCCATTGCCCCGCATCGGTGAAGGCTCTGCGGTACCATTGTCCGTCCCAGCCGTGCTCATTGAGCGCAATTTTTAGCTTGCCGACGACTTCAAGGTACCGTGCCGCTCGCTCCGTGTCTCCACGCCGCTCGCATACTCCGGCGAAACGAGTCAGCACATCTCCCATGAACCAGCCGAGCCAGACGCTCTCGCCGCGGCCTTCCGCTCCGATGAGGCTCATGCCGTCATTCCAGTCGCCGATGCCCATGAGAGGCAGGCCATGTTCGCCGAACCGCTCCAGACTGTGGTCAAGCACGCGCAAGCAGTGCTCATAGACCGTTCCTGTTTCGCCGGATAGGACCGTCTCCTCGTATCGTTCATGCTCCCCTTCGCGCAGTAGCTCACTCTGCAAATAAGGAGCGATTTCCTCCAACAGACTGTCATCCCCCGTATGCTCCAAATACCGGCTCGCGGCATAAGGCAGCCAGAGCAGATCATCGGAGAAACGGGTGCGAATGCCCCGATGCGTTTCTTCGTGCCACCAGTGTTGGACATCCCCTTCCTTGTACTGGTGGGAAGCATGAATGATAATCTGGGCTCGGGTCAAATCAGGACGGCAGTGCAGCATGGAAAGGGAGTCCTGCAGCTGATCCCGGAAGCCATATGCGCCCCCGGCCTGATAGAAGGCCGATCGAGCCCACATTCTGCAGGACAGCGATTGATATAGGAGCCAATTGTTGAGCAGCATATCCATCTCTTTGCTCGGCGTGGACACTGCCACTGTTCCCAGCACCCCGCTCCAAAATTGCCGTATCTCTTCATAGGCTTGCTCACAAGCAGCGGGTTCGCGGTATTTGCGCAGCCACTTTTCGGCCGCCTGTACGGAATCGTCGCAGCCTAACAACATATAAATCGTCCGCTCCCCGCCAGGTTCGACGGCAAAACGGGTCTGCACGGCACCGCAGCTATCGCTCACCGGACCGGCCGCACCCGACAATCGGTCCCGATCGAGCGCTGCTGGTTGCTCCGCCGTCCGGTTCCGTCCGATGAATTCCTGCCTGTCCACCGTCCAGGACGTCTCTCGTATGGAGGCATCGGCTGCCACAGACGGTTCATCCTGTGCGGATGCTGCGGGATACACCGCAAGGAAGGCCGTCGCATCGCGGAATGTATCCTGGTACGTATTGCGTGCAATCAAGGCCTGCACCGATCCGTTCCACTCGCTCACGATATGCGAGGCGTTGTTATGACGATTCACGCCCAGCACCCACTCTGCATAGTACGTGACGGACAGATCCCGCTGTTCGTCTGACGGGTTGCGCAAGTGCAGCTTCATAATTTTGATCGGATCGTCTACAGGCACGAACACGGTCAGCTCCTGATGGAGGCCGCCGCTGTCATGAGCATAGCGTGAATACCCCATGCCGTGAGCGACACCGAATGGAACTCCCCCTTCCATCCCAACATCTCTGTTGGGAGAGCCGACGAGCCAATATTCGCCGCTCTGCTCATCTTTGAGATAGCACGCCTCACCCCGAGGATCCAGCGCAGGATCGTTAGACCAGGGGGTCAGCTTGCATTCCCGGCTGTTGCGCCACCATGTATAGCCCGTGTTCAGCTCGGATACAAGGCATCCGAAGCGTGGATTGGCCATGACGTTAATCCACGGTGCTGGCAGGAAGCGGTCATCCTTGAGCACCATTCGATATTCGCTGCCATCTGGAGAGAAGCCGCCCCATCCGTTGAAGAAGAGGAGCGACTTGGGATCTAGACGCTCGATGCCCTTAGTCACTATGGATGAAGGGGAAGCAGCTTGCGTGTTCACTGCTTTAAGGCGCTGCTGCTTCGTTTCCCCCGAATTCGCGTTCAATTGTCTTGCTGGCTTGCGATTCGCCTCTGCCTGTATTTCATCCTCTCGTACTAACGTCCTGTTCTTTTCCCGCCATCCATCCGCTATGTTTATGCCAGTCAAGCTTTCATTCTCCTGAAGCGCATCCGACTGGTGTGCTTCCGGTTCATATGCTTCCGGAGCGTGTGCTACTGGATCATACACTTCCGCCACCTTCAGCTGCGCCTTCAGGCTCGGCCCATCCGCTCGCAGAACGACGCGGGCCGTAGCGAACAGCAGAGCGCGATCCTCATCCGGCAATCCAGCCGACGCTACGAGATATGCGCTTCCGTGATCGGTGCGGTAACGGTTCAAGCTGTGCTCGATGCTGCGCTGCAGGCTCTCCTGCACATTTTGCTGGTATCCTTCGAACGCTTCGTTCAGCACGACCACATCAAGAAACAGCCCTTTGCGGAGCAAATATTCGTGGCCTGACAACAGCTTATGGATAAACGGCAAATGAATCGCATCAGTGATCGTGACAAGCACGATGGGCCGATCTCCTGAGACGCCATATGCCCATAAGCCGGATTGGGCCTTCGTGTTGGCCGCGATGCTCGTCTCCTGCTCTACATTCAATGGCGCGGAATATAACGTACGGCTCGCAAGCACATGATACACGGCTGCATCGGCTGGGCTCATCTGCATATTATGCAGTTCAATTTGGGCATGGGTCCAGGCATGCTCAAATACCCGCTCCGCCTCTGCCTTCCGCGATAAAGTCCGCGCAATCGCAATCGCCTCCTCACGCGACTCAGCCACCCCGGTGACGGCGTACAGCTCAATGCGTTCACCAGCTTGCAGCGTAATTCTTCTCCGCATGATGAACGCAGGATCAGCCACCGATCCGACCGCCCCGCCTAAGCGGGAACGCAATCCCTTCGGTGCGGCAAGCGTATGTCCCCTGCCGATGAAGCGAGCCCGGTCCGTCTCCACTTCCGGCGTGTCGGATGCCTCTCCATCCGTAAAGATGTGGAACGCCCACAACGCCTGCTCGCCTTCGCTCCGCGGCCGCTTGCGCGCAAGCAAGCAACGGGCTTCCGCATCATACTCCGTCTCGATGAACAACTTCGTGAACGCGGGATGGGCCGCATCTGCATCCGGTCGTGCTAGCGCCAACTCCAAGAAGGTGGTCACTTCAAAGGTGCGGGTGTCTGCGCCAGCATGGTACAGCGTCAGCTTACGCACCTCCGCATCGGCATCGGGAGATACCGCGATTTCCAATGTGGTCTTCATCTCCCCGTCCGTTCGCTTGAACAGCGCCTTCTCCAACGAGAAATGCGCATCAGCAGTAGATGACGGTACGCGGCAAGGCTGAAAAGTCGGCGACCAGCACTCGTCCCGCTGCACGTCCCGAATGTACATATAGCTGCCCCAATCATCCTTCACCGGGTCTTCCCGCCATCTGGATACGGCCAGCCCTTGAGACCGCAGCTGTCCGCTGCCGCTGTTCGTGACCACGGTCGTGAACGAACCGTTGGACAGTATCACTGCTTCCGGCACTGGCGTAGCGGCAGACGGATAGATGCGGACTGGTGAGGCCTGTGGCTTCTCCGACTGCGCAATGCGCTGGCGGGGCACAGCCTCGAGGCGCACCTGCGCCGGCTTGGCCGGAATCCGCTCCTGCAGCAGCAATTCGGCCGCTTGAATGCGTTTATCCCGATGGAAACGCTCGATCATATTATGGTCATGCAGCATATTCGCGATGGTCAGCAGGCTCATTCCCTGATGATGGGCCATGAAGCTGCGAATGATCTCGGCCTTGCTGCCGTCCGGCATTCGTTCCGGCGTGCAGTCGATCGCCTCGTAGAAACCGTATTTGCCCCGGGCCCCCATCTTCTCCATCCAGCGCAAATTGTCCATGCCCTGAGCAACCGCATATGGAAGCGCCATGACTGCCGCATACGGCGCCAGCACCAAATCCCGCTCCAGCCCCCGCTTGAAGCCGAGGCCGGGAACACCGAATGCCCGGTACTGATAGTTCTTCTGGTAGTCGAAGGCATAATATCCCGATTCCGAAATGCCGAACGGAACACCGCGTTCCATCGCATACGCCATCTGCTGACGAACTGCGCCCCGATACGTGCTGTCCCATATTGTTTTTGGATAGGTGCGCATTAAGAGCCACGGCATTAAATATTCGAACATCGTTCCCGACCAGGAGACGAGCGTCGTGTGTCCGCCTTGACTGCGAGTGGCCCGCCCGAGTGCCATCCAGTGGGACACAGAGATTTGCCCCAACGCGATCGCGACAAAGCTTGTCTGTCGCGCTTCCGACGCGAGGAGGTCATACAACACCGCGTCACGCTCTCCGCTGGCGGCATGATAGCCTAGCACGAACAGCTTTGCCTTATGATCGTAAAGCGGTCGGAAATCGGTCCCAGTAATGAGCGCCTCCAAGCGTTCTAACAGCTCCCGGCCGCGTTCCAGTATTTGATCCGGCCCGTCGGATGCCCCCTGCTTGAGCTTTTCCAGTTCCGCCGCAAATTCAAAATGAAGATCATCCCTGCCATATGGATCGATTCGCTTGCGCTCAGAATGTGATTTCCCCGAAAATTCCTTCAGCAGCCATTCCGCCACCCCTTGCTTGACAGCGATGAGGCTGGCCACAAAGTTGCCGGAATCGACCGTGGACACATACACAGGAATGAGCGGCTTGAGAGTAAGCGTGTCGTACCAGTTGAACAAGTGCCCGTTCCACTTCTCCATCTGCTCTACGGTATGGATGGTTCGTTCCAGACGCTCCAGAAGCTCGGCCGAGTTAATAAATCCGAAGTCCCGCGCGGTCAATGACGCAGTCAGCAGGAATCCGATATTGGTCGGAGAAGTACGGTGCGCGACCCCATTGAGCGGATCGAGCTGCACATTATCCGGAGGGAGCCAATGGTCTTCGGCCACCGTATAATCCTCATAGAACGCCCAGATTTGCCGAGCCAGCTCCCGCAGATCACGTTCGTCGTGCACGGACAAGGGTTCGCGCTCCTCCGGTTCCGCTTGGTCCAGCCAGCGGATGACTACCGGGGCCATTGCCCAGAGCAGGCATAGAGCCAAGCCAATACCCGCTATGTATGGATCCGGCTGCAGTATGGAAGCAGCAGCTACGAGCAGCACAAGCACATAACCCGCCGTCATCCCCAGGAGGGGCGGATGTGCATTCTCCCGATTGCTGCGCTCGATGTGCGAAGAACTCGTCCACTCCAGCAAGCGGCGATTGCTGATTGATAACCGGTACAAGGTTCTGGCGATGGCATCAGCCATCAGCACCGCTTGGAAAGGCAAGGCAAGCAAGACAAGCCCCGCATGAGCCGCCGCCATCCCTATTCCCCTTGGATGCCATCCCGTTCTAGGAAGATTCACCAATTGACGCACGATGGGAATGAGCATCGTCACAAGCACAACGGCCAGCCACCTCCAAGGCGTTCCAGGAAGGACGGTGAAACCGAGCAGCAGCGCGAATAAGGCGATCGGCAGCAGGCTGCGCCGCAGGTTATCGATAATTTGCCAGCGCGTAATGAAGGACAAGTCAACGGGCAGCAGTTCGCCGCGGCGGCTCTTCATCTGAGGAAAAAGCCAGCCAAGCAGCTGCCAATCACCACGTACCCAACGGTGAAGCCGCTTCTGATAAGCGATGAACTTGACGGGATGATCATCGATAAGCTCAACATCCGTCAGCAAGCCCGCCCGTAAAAATCCGCCTTCGAGCAGATCATGGCTCAGCACCCGGTTTTCGGGAATGCGTTCACACAATGTTTCCGCAAATGCATCCACGTCAAAAATGCCCTTCCCGGTAAAAATCCCTTCGCCTAAAGCATCCTGATACGGATCCGAGGCAGCGAACGAATACGGATCCACGCCTGGTGCGGACCATAAACCGGCAAGCCTCGATTGCAAAGCCGATTCCAGATGGATTCCGATCCGAGGTTGAAGCACTCCATATCCTTCAACGACCCGGGAGCGCTTCTCATTCAGACGGGGTCTGTTATAAGGCAAATGCAGGGCTCCAATCATGCGATGGGCGCTTTCCAACGGAAGCTGAGTATCCGCATCCAGCGTGATAATGTAGCGGATGCGCGGCAGCACCGCGGTATTTCCGTATGTATAGTAATAGCTTGTCTCGTTGCTGCCCTTCAGCAGCTCGACGAATTCCACAAGCTTGCCGCGCTTCCGTTCCCAGCCCATGTACACTTCTTCGCCAGGATTCCACCGTCTGCTGCGCTGATAGAGATGAAACGTCGTTTCATTCGAGCTTGAATATCGCTTGCAGAGCATTTCCATCTTCCCTTTGGCATAAGCGGCCAATCTGTCATCCTCGGGAAGCCGTTCCAGACGGGAGTCCGCAAAATCCCCCAAGATCGCATAATGGATATGGGGACTCCGATTCGCCAAGTAATGGATTTCAAGGCGGTCCACCATCTCGTCCACTTCTTCATGGGAAGACCAGATGACTGGTATAACGACCATCGTCGCGGCTTCAGCCGGCACTCCGGCAGAGAAATCGTAGCGCAGCAGCGTATTCGGACGAATGGCGCATTCGATAATAAAGTGAAGACTTGTCACCGCCCATTCGCTGGCCGGGAGCGCCAAGGCCAACACAACGATAAGCCAGCCCCATGGAGTGATTCCCTGCCCCCCGCCAATGATGAACGCCAAGGCAATCCAGAATGCCGCAAACAGACAAGCGAGCAGCGTCATATAGGATGTCTTGCCACGGTTCAAGAGCCGGTTGCCAGGCAGCGGCCGGGGCTTGCTGCATTTCTTCAAGGAGCGTTGGAGCTCTCTCACTCCATGGGGCTCGAATAGGTAATAGGCCAAAAACGAACGCCGTGGCATAAGATCGACAGTCGATACAGACGATACGCTCGACGTTTCCGTTGGACTCGCCTGTTCTGCTGATATTGATTCCACCGCCATTCCCACTTGCATGGCAGGAGCTTGCTCCGCAAGCACAAGCGCTTCCCGTGCAATCAGATTCTCCTGTACCCCGAGCCGCCGGGCCAATACTTCCACCCGGTGGCGGATCGTTCCTCGGCTGCCCGCATCCAGCTTCGGATACGTATCTGTCCGGTCTTGACGAAGGGTTTGCTCCACCAAGCTGATGTGGGCGAATGCGTCCTCCCACGACAAGCGCTCGTTCTTCCGCAGGCCGCTGATGAGATGACCTGCCTTCCGTTGATAAGATGCCTGCAGCTGCTGCTCATACGTAACAATTTGGTCCAGATCCCGACCCCCGTTTTCGAACTGGCAGATCAACCATTCCCGTACGGAAGCGGCATGGTCGGCCCACTCACGCAGATGGGATATTAAATGGACTGCCCATGCCCCGGATAGAGGGAAGGACTGCCCCTCCTCCTCCAGCTTGGCGCCGAGCGATTCGGTATTCCACGCACCAGGTTCGAACTGTCCGAGCAGCCGTTCGACGTCCATGCAGATTGCTCTTCTATCTTGCACCTGAAGCATGACATCCGTGAGCTGATGAATGAGCGCAAGGCGCAGGAAAAGAGGGATTGACCACGCTTCCGCAACGGTCAGAACCGACACTTCCTGATAGGCATTCACAAACTCAACGAGAGACGTTTCATCCAGCACGCCATCAACGAGCGCGATATATTCACCGCAAATCGATTGAATGCGATATTGGCGCTCCTTGCGCAAATAAGGCAAATTGTCTAGCAGCGCCCCGGTGAAGTGCTGCTGCACACCTTTTACTTGATCTCCGATAAATTCAATATTATCAAGCAGCCAATCCTCTGCAGGCTGGGTGCAGCTTGCTGGATGAAGCTGCAGATGGTTAGCAAACGCTCGCAACGATTCCAAATCTGCTTCTATTAGCTTCAACAGACTTGTGCGAGAGCGGTCGCTTCGTTTTGGTGCATGCTGTAACGCCAGCTCGCGTGCTTTGTGGCGAAGTTCATCACGATTATCAACCATTAGGGCCTCCGAAAATCAATTTAATTAAGATTCCACGTTTTCATATGATTTCCGAAAGGCAATGATTTTATGGGATTGTATGAAAATAGATATTAAAAAACCCGAAGATATGAAACATCCTCAGGTTTTATCGCTTCGCGATGACAAAGGATACGACCCGCCCCTGTGTGGGCTCGATGCCGATGTCGTAAGTCGCGTTGCTGCGTTTATTTCTAAATACAACATGCGAAATATCATGTCGCAATGCACGTTCGCTAGAGAGCAACTCCAATTCTCCCGCCGAGGCGTGCAGCTGCTGCACCACATAATGACGGGCTTCTGATTCCAAGCGCTTCATTTCCGTTCTCGCTGGCGGCGACTTCATCGTATTGCGCGATACACCGAGTTCGTAAAAGTCACCTGTTTTCAAATCCAATTCACCGTAAAAACGTTCGATTCCCCCTGCTGATGCCGTTTGTTTCGGCAAGCCGACAAACATGACATGACCGGGGCATGCCTTGCGTTTCCCGGAGCCTCCCATGCGTCTGGTGAAGCCATACGTCATGTTCCACTGTCCGATATCGATCGAGAGATCGAAATACCGCTTCAATCCATTAACGGCTAATTGCTGCATCCTGCTTTTGTCGATCGCTTTCTCCTTACCGTACGCTTTGACTGTTTCGCTTACTTGATGGTACGTATCTGTCACCGCTTGTCCGCATCCCGTCAGCACAAGGCATATGATTACGGTTCCCGCGAGCAGCACCGCTGTTTTGCTCATCCGTTTTTCTCCCCTTGTCCCTTATCTTGCCTATATAAGACGCGCGACGCCCCGCTTTCCCCTTCCTTGAGCATTAAGCCCGCCCGGATAGCGAGACAGGACACACATACACGTCCCCTTATAATCATAAAAGATGTGAACGAAAGAGTCATGCGATTCGGATTACATTCAGCTTACAATATTGCAACGTACTCTCACGTACGAAAGGAGGAGTAGGCTGCGGAGTCGGGAACGCTCAACCCCCGCCGACCGGAATTTGAAGCGCCTGTCCCACATATTCAATCATAAAAAAGCCTCCTCACGTTCATTCAGCCCCATCCTTACCAATGACGGCTGTGGCTGGGCTGCTGCCACTATATGTGCAGCCGCATGAAAACGTGAGGAGACTTTATGTGGTTCGTAGTAATCACACCATCGTATTATGCCGATTGCGCCGATTCCAATGCTCTCCGGCATAGAAATCGAACATGGGCCAATGCAGCCGGTTTGACCTCTTCAAAGGTGACTTGATCTTGAATATAAAAGGAGATGAATCCGTGCATAGCAAGAAATAAACTGAGCGGAATATTATGGCGCTCTTGATCGGAATGCATATTGCTTGTCAGGGACTGTCTTACGATGGTTGAAAACATCTCTAAACAGCGACCCTGTTCCGTCCGGGCATAGGCAAGCAATTCCTCATCCCGCGTCATGAACATAATCTCATAGTGATGAGGGTGTTCCAGACCAAATCGGACAAACTCCATCATCACTTGCTCCATCTTGGACAAGCCATCGGAAGGAGCTTGGTTGACAACACGTTCGAACAGCCGTCCCAGGCGCATGAAATCCTCTTGGACGAGAGCGTAAAACAGCTCGGCTTTATCTTTAAAATGATAATAAAGCGAACCATGACTATAACCTAATTGTTGGCCGATACTTCGCATGGAGATGGCTCGGTACCCTTTCGTAACGAACAGATGGCGCGCCACTTCCAAGATTCGCTCCCGCGATAACTCTTGATCCACTGCTTTTCTTGCCATAGCGGTTGTTCTCCTTATTCCCCTTCAATGTAATATAGCGGGTCTCCCTTCCGAATTACAGCCTGACCTTGCGTCAGATCCGTCATCCATGCGATAAACCGCTCGCACTCGGATACGACGGGCAAACACGTCAGTGTCACCTTATCGGTAAATTGCGTTTCTCCCATCCGCGTTTCTTTATTTCGCAACTCATTTTCCAATTTGCCGAGCCATGTATAATCGATTTTGACAAATACTTCTTGATGCAATACGTTCTCTATCGCTTCAGCGGCTTCAATCGCTGCTACGGCACCGTCTGAGTAGGCACGTATCAGGCCGCCGGCCCCGAGCAGAATGCCTCCGAAGTAGCGCGTGACGACGATAGCCGTATCTTTCAGGCCTTGGTTCTTCATCACTTCCAAGATCGGTTTCCCTGCGGTTCCGCTTGGTTCGCCGTCATCCGACGCCTTCTGGATTTCATCGCGCTCCCCAATAATGTATGCGGAGCAGTTATGAGTTGCATTCCAATGCTTCTTCTTCATATCTTCAATAAATGTAATCGCTTCCTGTTCGGTAGTTACCGGTTTTCCGTAACCAATGAAACGCGACTTCTTAATGACTATTTCCTTGCTGCCTAATTGGCGCACGGTCTTGTAACGTTCTAACAAGAGACTCACCTTCTTATTGCCAAGAAAGCAGTTCCCCATAACGGTGAACTGCTTTCATCGGCTTGTCGCTTATCTTAGCTGTGTTGACTGGCGCCGACCCGATTAACGGGACAGTCTCGCTTCCAATGCCGCCTTCTCTGCTTCATAGCCTGGTTTGCCAAGCAAGGCGAACATATTTTTCTTGTAAGCTTCAACACCTGGTTGGTCAAATGGATTAACACCGAGCAAATATCCGCTGATTCCGCACGCTTTTTCAAAGAAGTATACCAAATAACCGAACGAATACGGTGTCATATCCGGAATTGTTACAATCAAGTTCGGAACGTTGCCATCTGTATGAGCGAGCATCGTGCCTTCAAATGCCTTCTTGTTGACAAAGTCCATCGTCTTGCCCGCCAAGAAGTTCAGTCCATCCAAGTCGTCCGCATCTTCATTAATCGTCACGTGATGAGCAACCTTATCCACTTGAATGATGGTTTCGAACAAGTTGCGCGTTCCTTCTTGAATGAATTGTCCCATGGAGTGAAGATCCGTCGAGAAATCGACTGCCGCCGGAAAAATTCCTTTGTTGTCTTTCCCTTCGCTCTCACCGTAAAGCTGCTTCCACCATTCGGACACATAGTGCAGGGCAGGCTCGTAGTTCACGAGAATTTCCGTAGTCTTGCCCTTGCGGTACAACGCGTTGCGCACAGCCGCATACTGGTAGCTCAAGTTTTCCGACACATCCGGATTGTTGAACTCTACAGTTGCATCCTGCGCGCCTTGCATCATTTCGTCAATGTTAATGCCTGCAGCCGCAATTGGCAATAGGCCTACAGCAGTAAGTACGGAGTACCGTCCGCCAACGTCGTCCGGAATAACGAACGTCTCGTAGCCTTCTTCTGTTGCCAGCTTCTTGAGCGCGCCTTTCTCCCGGTCCGTCGTTGCATAGATGCGGTTCTTCGCTTCTTCTTTGCCGTATTTCTTCTCCAGCAATTCACGGAAGATACGGAATGCAATCGCTGGTTCTGTCGTCGTGCCTGACTTGGAGATGACGTTGACTGAGAAATCTTTGCCATCAATCAGCTCAAGCAGATGCGTAATATAAGTCGAGCTGATGTTGTTGCCAGCGAAATAAATTTCTGGCGTCTTACGCTTATCCTTCGGCAGCATGTTATAGAAGGAATGTCCAAGCATCTCAATCGCAGCGCGCGCGCCCAAGTATGACCCGCCGATACCGATGACAATCAGTACATCGGAATTGGACTGAATGCGCTCGGAAGCCGCTTTAATGCGTGCGAACTCCTCTTTGTCATACGCGGAAGGCAGATCGATCCAACCTAAGAAGTCGGAACCTGTGCCTGTCTTATTATGTAATTGCTCATGCGCCAAGCGAATGGGCTCTTTAAAATAATCAATTTCATGCTGACTAACGAACGTCAACGCCTTGCTGTAATCAAAGTGCACTTTTTTTGTCATCGTACACCCTCCTCGAGTATTGGTTGACTTTGCCACTTTAACCCACGAAAATCAAGATATAGTCCTAGAATACTGGATTTTGGACGGAAACACAAGGGAACGCATCTTATTGAAAAGGTTTACACGATAAAACATATTTATAGCATTGCACAAAATCAAGTATGAATGCGCTATCAGGCAAAAAAAATATCGCCGCTTCGATGGGTCCCCGCGCTTCTTCCGAGTATGGTACACTATCATCAGACAATCAGTTTACACTAACGCGAGGTGAACCGTGTGAATAACGTAGCAGTATTGGGATTGGGAACGATGGGAGCGCCGATGGCCGCGAATTTGATTCGAACAGGATTTGCCGTGACGGTGTATAACCGTACGCCAGAGAAGGCGAAGCCGTTGCAAGCTCTAGGCGCTGCGGCGGCCTCCACGCCGCAAGAAGCGGCCGGGCATGCCGATGTCGTCATCACGATGGTAAGCGATGACCGCTCGATAGATGCAATCTATTATGGCACAGATGGCCTGATGACAAACATTCGAGAAGGCCAGATTATTATCGATTGCAGCACGATTTCTCCTGTGCTCGTGAAGCGCTTGGCTGCTGACTGCCAACAGCGCGGCGCGCAGTTCCTCGATGCGCCGGTTACCGGTAGCAAGCCGGCTGCTGTTGACGGAACGCTCGTCTTCATGGTCGGCGGAGACGCGGAAGCGCTTCAAGCCGCCATGCCTGTCTTAGAAGCGATGGGACGCAAAATCGTCCATATGGGGCCTACAGGCAGCGGCTCGATTACGAAGCTCGCCCACAATACGATCGTAGGCATCAACAATGCCGCGCTAGCCGAGGGTTTCTCTATCGTCGCCAAAGCTGGAGTTAACCCGAGCGCCTTCTTGGACGTCGTCAAGAACGGCAGCGCCGGAAGCAAAGCAGCCGAGCTGAAGGGCGAGAAGATCATCGCAGGCGACTTCGACAATCAATTCTCACTGCAATTGATGCTCAAGGATTTGAAGCTCGCATCCGTTTTGACGGAGGACATGCAATCCCCTTCTCCGATGCTCGATGCCGCCAAGAATTTGTTCCAAATGGGACAAACCGCTGGCTTCGGCGAGGAAGACCTGTGCTCTGTCGTGAAAATGTACGAGCAATGGATTGGACATGCCATCGGGCAAAACAAGTAAGCTGCTTATCGGGCAATAGGTCCATGATGAAAGGGAGTGCGCGGGGGGAATCCGCCACTCCCTTGTTTTATGTCACAGAAAGCTGCAACATTCATCTCTTCCACAGCATGCCTCTCTTTAATCAGTCCTTTTGCCCACTCTCCCATTCCTTCAGAAGAAGCCGTCACGCGCTCATTCCTGTGGTATGGTTTCCTTTTACATCTTCTGGATATCAAGCTTGCTTTTCAATCTTCTTCTTAGCAAAATTTCCCTTGAACGGGAAAATGAAAAAATAAGAAGAGCGAGCCAAATCAGCATAAACGCCAGCAATTGCGGTGTGCTAAAGGGCTCATGAAACAAAAACAACCCCAAAAGCAGCATGATCGTCGGCGCGATATATTGAAGAAAGCCTAGCAGTGTGAAGGAAATTCGTTTGGCCCCAGCGGCAAATAACAGCAAAGGGATGGCTGTCACAACGCCTGCCCCCATCAGCAGCAAGATAATCGATACATCCCTTTCCCATAACGAGACGGAGCTGTGGTCGAAAAAGAACAGAAAAATAAGGGCAAATGGCGTCATGATGAGTGTTTCAATCGTCAGTCCCGTCCACGCTCCAATGGAGACCTTCTTTTTAATCAAGCCATAAAATCCGAAGGTGGAAGCCAAGGTTAACGCGGCCCAAGGGAAGGTTCCGTAATACAAGGTCAAACACAACACACCGCCCGCCGCGATGGCAACGGATACCCACTCAGCCTTGTTTAAGCGTTCCTTCAAGAAGAATGTGGCAAGGAAGACATTTAGCAGAGGATTAATGTAATACCCAAGGCTCGCTTCAACCACTTGATTACTCTCTACTGCAAAAATAAAAACCAGCCAATTGATGCTGATCAAAACCGAGGCCAAAATCATGCTCATGGCCTGTTTTTTATGGGTAAACACGTATTTCATTTCTGTGGCTACCATCTTCAGTTTTCCTAGAAGCAAAAGAATAAGGAGCATAAACACCAATGACCAAATGATTCGGTGAGCCAACACCTCTCCGGCAGGCACGGATCCAACCGATTTCCAATAAATGGGCAGAACACCCCATAAAAGATAGGACAACCCCGTTGCCAGCACCCCCATGGAATTCTGGCTTTGCTTTATTTTCATTACTATCCCTCGCTCTACCCTAGATGTTCATCTAAAAAATCTCCTTCTACTATATCAAAATTTAGATATAACTGGGGAGTATTTTGTAAGCCTATCATTTTTATTTGGTATTTCCCATATCATTTGCTCAAATATGGTTGTAAACACAAAACTAAAATAGTAATATTTTCCTATAAAGAGAATTAGGAGGTGTTATTAGGAAATAAAGTTACGAATGAAGATACTCCTCGAAATATCGCCTGTCTTGCCGCATCATCGAGACGTACGTTCCTCTGGTGTCCTGTATGAATGACTCTAGCAGCATAATCACAGAAAAGAATAGCAGAGTTTTTGAAACTCTGACAAGGAGGGGGCCTGTTTATGAACCGCAGACTGTCGCTTTGTGTTATATTCTTTATTCTTTTTTACTCCCTATCAAATGCGAACTTATTAAATGCCCACGTGCAAACCAGTGAATTCAAAAATGAATTTACAGACATGAGCCTGCTGCAGGATACGATTCACGGGAGCAGTCAAAATGATTATCCGATCGTGCTTGTACACGGGTTTGGGGGATGGGGAAGGGAGGAGATGCTTGGTTTTAAGTACTGGGGCGGATTCAGCGATATCCAAGAAGATTTGCGCCATTACGGCTATTCCGTCTTCACTGCCGCGGTAGGGCCTGTTTCGAGCAACTGGGATCGGGCCTGCGAGCTGTATGCGCAGATTAAAGGAGGGACCGTGGATTATGGAGAGGCCCACTCGAGCTTGTACAATCATGCGCGATATGGAAGAACGTATGAGGGGTTGTATCCTGAGTGGGGAGAGATCGAGCCGGACACCGGAATACCAAACCGGATACATTTGATTGCCCATAGCCAAGGGGGACAAACCGCACGTTTGTTAATACAATTGCTTCAGGACGGAGACGCTTCGGAACGTAATGTCACCCCTGAATCCGGTTTATCGTCACTATTCAGTAACACACAGGAATCGCTCGTGAGCAGCCTTGTTGCCATCGCCTCTCCGCATGACGGTACCAGTTTAACGCATTTTATTGATGGAATCGCTCCCTATGCACAACAAATCATAGGATTGGCCGCCGCAATAGCCGGTAATTTGGAGCATCCCGTTTATGATTTTAAATTGGATCAATGGGGTCTAAAAAGATTACCTGAGGAGTCGTTTCTCAGTTATTCCTCACGCATCTACAACAGCGGCATTTGGAGAACCTCTAAGGATATTTCCCAATGGGATCTAAGTCCAGATGGCGCAAAAGAATTCAACAAACGGGCAAGGGCGCAGCCACACGTCTACTATTTCTCGGCGGCGGCGGAGAAAACATTCGAAGTGCCGTTCTGGGGGCGGCATGTGCCAAAATTGTTCATGAATCCTTTTTTACACCCATCCAGCTTTTTTATGGGCTCTTATACCTCTGATGTCCCCGGGCGCGTAACAATCGATTATGAATGGTGGCAAAATGATGGTTTGGTCAATACGATTTCAATGAGCGGACCAAGAAATGGATCAAACGATCAAATCGTTGCTTACAGCGGGAAGCCGCAAATCGGGAAATGGAATTATCTCGGATTAATGGAATCTTGGGATCATGCGGATACTGTTGGGCTTGGGACAAAAGATACACGCGGATGGTACCGCGATATAGCTGATATGCTTGGATCTTTGCCGGCTGATTAACACGAACTGCAAAGCCAAAAAAAAGACCGCTGCAACGGGCATCAGACATCAGTCTGTTTACCGCCCGTTGTAGCGGTCTTACACATATCACATTATGCTGTGCTGATTATACATCTCTGCAAGCATTACAGCATGCGTGGAGAAGTATTGCAATTGCAAGCGTTGAGCGTTACAGCAAAGCTTTCACGCGGCTGACAACATTCTCCACTGTAAAGCCATACTCGCTCATGACGCGGTCTCCAGGTGCGGATGCGCCGAACGTCGAAATGCCAAGTATGTCGCCTTGGTCGCCAACATAACGTTCCCAACCGAATGGAGAAGCCATTTCTACAGCGAGACGCGCTTTCACTCCTGGAAGCAATACGGAATCTTTGTATTCCTTCGATTGTTTTTCGAACAGATCCCAGCTTGGCATGCTGATGACACGAACTTGAATGCCTTCTTCAGCCAATGCTTGCTGCGCGCGCACTGCTAATTGAACCTCGGAGCCTGTTGCGATGATCTGCGCTTGCGGCTTGCCGTCCGCAGCGTCAGCCACGACATACGCACCGCGAGCGATGCCTTCGCGGGCACCCTCTGCAGTAGCCTCCAAAATTGGCAGGTTCTGACGAGTCAGCACAAGCACTACCGGATTGCTTGTATTCTGCAGCGAGTACGCCCATGCGGCAGATGTCTCGTTGCCATCGGCAGGACGGATAACCGTCACGCCCGGAATGATACGAACGGATGCAAGTTGCTCAATCGGCTCATGAGTAGGACCGTCTTCGCCGACAGCGATACTGTCATGAGTCAATACATAAGTTACAGGCAAGCCCATAATGGAGGACAAGCGCACAGCTGGACGCAGATAGTCTGTGAATACAAAGAACGTGCCGCCGAACACTTTAACGCCGCCGTGCAGCGCCATACCGTTCATCGCAGCAGCCATCGCGAATTCGCGCACACCGAAGTACAGGTTGCGGCCTTCGTATTGGCCAGGGCGGAACGTAGGCAGGTCGTTCAGATGGGTCATCGTCGAGCTTTCCAAGTCAGCAGATCCGCCCGTCAAGAACGGAATGTTTTTCGCCAGACCGTTTAACGCGTTACCGGAAGCGACGCGAGTTGAAACCGCTTTGTCGCTGGATGTATACGTTGGCAAGTCAGCATCCCAATTGTCAGGCAGTTGGCCGCTAATCGCTGTGTTGAACTGCGCAGCCAAGTCCGGATACACTTGCGCGTATTGCTCGAACTGCTTATTCCAAGCCTCATTGGCTTGTACACCTTTATTTTTCACATTCTGTTCGAAGTGAGCATACACTTCCTCCGGCACGAAGAAGTCTTCGTGTTCCCAATTGTAGAATGCTTTGGTCAGCTTCGTTTCATCTGCACCAAGCGGCGAGCCGTGCGTTCCGCCGTGACCGCCCTTGCCCTGCTTGTTCGGGCTGCCAAAACCGATAACCGTCTTCACCTCGATTAGGGTCGGCTTGTTGTGTTCTGTCTTCGCCAGTTCCACTGCTTGAGCGATAGCAGCCAAGTCGTTGCCATCTTCCACAAGCAGCGTGTGCCAGCCATACGCTTCATAACGCTGGCGTACGTTTTCGCTGAAGGAGAGATTGGCTTCTCCGTCAAGCGTAATATCATTCGAATCGTAAAGCACGATTAATTTGCCTAACTTCAAATGGCCTGCGAGCGATGCTGCTTCGCTTGCCACACCTTCCATCATGTCACCGTCGCCACAAATGGCAAACGTATGATGGTCGATTACATTGTATTCGTCACGGTTATACGTGGCGCCCAATTGCGCTTCAGCCATGGCCATACCGACGGCCATCGCAATCCCTTGTCCCAGTGGACCAGTCGTTGCGTCAACTCCGGCCGTATGTCCGAACTCGGGGTGCCCTGGAGTCTTGCTGCCCCATTGGCGGAAATTTTTAATCTCTTCCATCGGAAGACCATAGCCGCTAAGGTGCAGTAAGCTATACAATAACATAGACCCGTGACCTGCTGACAACACAAAGCGGTCCCGGTTGATCCATGTCGGATTGGAAGGATTGTGCGTCATCGCTTTCGCGAACAAGTGATACCCCATCGGTGCGGCGCCCATTGGCATACCAGGATGTCCCGATTTCGCTTTCTCAATTGCATCGATAGCTAACGTACGGATAGCCGATACCGAAAGCTGATCAATGTTAGTTTGATTTACAGTCATTGCTGATTTCCTCCTTAGACTCCTACTCTTCACAAGTTGATATTTAGGATGAATTGAGAATGCGTAATACCTCAACTTGTACTCTGCCCCATTTTGCATTATTGTACCATTACTCACCTTTCGATGCCACTTTAACGTAGTAAAAAATACGTGCAGCATCGCTCCTCAGCTGGAAGCAGCAGCATTCTACTGTCATGATAATCCACCCTATCCGAATTGAACCTATTATGCCATCAAATGCTTCTGCATGAATATCCCAAATCTTTACCTTGGTAAAGATAATTGGTTATTCGAAAAAATTTTCTCCTGCTATATAATGAAATATATCCCTTGCGCTATTTTCGCATAAATTCAAATGATTACGGATAGTATTGATATACCTGTGTTAGCAGACTTACATATACGGTTATTATCGTGTAATGCCAGATTGTTTTGAAACTTTAGTGACTTTGCAGTGACTTTCTGTGGTTCAATAACTGAGAGAATAATAAATGAATATATAAATGAATATATAATGGAAAGTTCTCGATCTATGACGTGTATTTTAGCAAAGATTAATACTAAAAGCCTCGGATTACTCCGGGGCTTTAATAATAAACCGTGTCTGGCAATTCCCCAATACTAATCCACTTGCCATCAGAGTATCGATACCGTAAAACAATTCCTTCTTGCCTGATGTTGGCACACATCCCTTCGATCGGCTTCTGTATATCATCCAGGCTGTCGTAGAAATTTCCCTCTTTGAGATATGCCAGAGCATCAAACCGCCACGTCATTAGTTGCCCCATGCAATCTGCGCAATCGAGGATATCTCCCGCAGTGCAGTTAGGCCATGTACCAATTGTTTGCATGTGTCGGGCAACCACCTCCGCTAAAGAAAGATTGAACTGGGTCGCAAGCATAGCAACACCTCACTCACGCCGATCTTCCCTTCACCGACTGCCAAGAAAGGATGCGATCCAGGCGGAAGGGGCGCCACGCCTTGGCCTCTAAACAAGTCGCATGAACCACACCACCCTTAACCCGGCGTATAACGATTCGACGCTGCGTAAGAACTCCATACCTGTCTTCATATATAATCTCAATCGTTCGCCCAATGTAATGTTCCAGCATTGTCCTCACCCCGAACATTTGTTTGGTTACATTATATACAAACATTTGTTCGATTATCAATAGAAAAACTTACTACCACATTTAAGGTTTAAGTATTGATAAAATGGTTACAGGTGATGAAAATGTTTATTCCTCCAATGCTGCTTGAGAAACGAGACACAGCGTTTAACGATCCTGATTATATATTTGAACCAAAGGTATCTCTATAAACCAACGTGTACATTATTAAAAAAAACAATCCCAATCCTTTTTTACCATGCGTTATTAGCATAAATTATATTTGTACATAAATAGCATACTGTACAAAAATATCCGGAGGGAACAGCCAGCGCAGGCCATGAGCTGTCATCTACATCAGAGTGAGCACTGAGGAGCAAGCATTGCAGGGGTACATCCTTGAAGCTCAAGTCGAAGAAGTTAAGGCAAAATGTCGCAGGAATCCAGTTTCCAGCAACGATGACGTACATCGGAGCTTCCGATGTGACGCCGTAAACGTTTGTCAATTCCACTGTCGATTCACCGACTGGAATGCCCCGCGTCGTCTACGACATCACGATCAAGCCGCCGGCGACGATCGAATGGGAGTAATGAAAGAAACTCCGAAAACCCACTACATTCAAGGGTTTTCGGAGTTCTGTTTTTAGAGTCAACCCTGCGCAGGGCTGGTCTTTATTTCATAGATTTTTTGGAGCGTATGGACATGCTTCGTCTTCTCGTCATCGTCCTCTGTGTGGAGATACCACTCCACAAGCCTGTATCCGAATACGAGAAGGATCAGCTCGTAGACGCAATGATCGGCGATAGGGGATACATCCGCATACTCCGAAAAGCCTTTGTAATACGCGGGGACACATCGCTGGTAGTATTCGACCATATGATCGATATCCGCTTCATCCGCAATCAGGCTTGCGAGATCCTCGCCCAGGTAGCCCCATCCGGATGTATCCCAGTCGATGAGCGCGATTTTCCCGTCGGCATAGATCAGGTTGGTCACCCAGAAGTCCCGGTGGCATAGCACGAGGGGCAATTTTTCGATGCGGGCGAGTATCTCGTCTGCGTGCTCATCGATGTCGATGAGCATTTGCCGCACGTGCTGCGGGAATTCGCAGCCCTCCGAGCGTATATAATCGTAGACGACCGGCCATGACCGGTAATGCAGATACGTATTCTTCATGAGATCCGCATGGCTCAGGTTGGTCAGGCTCTGCAGCACAGCGGGCTGCTCCGCATACAGCTTGCCTTGATAGCGTCCTAACTCCAGCGCGGCCTGTTCATACATGTCACCGGTCAAGTCTAAACCGGTTACGCCATCGATATATTCCAGCCACAGCTGGAATATATTTTCTTCGGCATTCATCTCGGCGTGATAACATGTCGGCCAGCGGAAGGCATCCGAGAACGTCGCTCCCAAGTCAGATGCATAGAGATCATATTCCCGGCGCCATGAACCCGGATCGCCGTAACGCTCCCATTTCTTCTGGATTTTCAGCACGATACGGTACGGCAATTTTTCGCCATCCGCGGTTTCGGCGATCCCTGTTACCAGGTACACATTTCCCACAGTTCCGCCCTGTAACGGCATGGTTTGGCAGTCGGCCGAGATGATATCCTTCTTGAACCGTCGGCTTAAGGCATAGATCAGCGTTTCGAATTTAATATTCATTTCTTCCATCCTCCGTTTTTCTTCGTTTGCTTGCTCCACATGGCGGTCGTTTTGTTTCGAGCCCTCTTGTCGATGAGGTAGCTCGTTTTATCCTGGACATACTTGTTCTCATGCTGCTGGGCAACATAATGCTCCCACCGTTCACGTGGCAACGAACCGTCGACAAGCGCGGCGAGAACGGCACAGCCCGGCTCGGCCTGATGGCGGCAATCCGTAAATCGGCATTGTGGGAACCATTCCTCCACATCGGTAAAGCTTGCGCGTATGCCTTCGTCGGCATCAAAAAGCCCAAGCTCACGCATACCCGGCGTATCGATGACCATCGTACCGGAGGGGAGCATGAACAGCTGACGGTGCGTTGTCGTATGCCGCCCCCGGCTGTCGACCTCCCGGATCGCCTGAACCTTCGTTACGTCCTGTTCTATCAACGCATTGAGCAGAGACGATTTACCGACGCCGGACATGCCGAGAAAGACGACTGTTTTACCAGGCATCAAGTAGGGATCGAGTTCGTTCAGCCCCAGGCCTGTATGACTGCAGATCGCGTGAACCGGCACATCAGGGATGCTTTGTGTGACTTCTGCGAGCGGGAGATTATAATCTTCAACGAGATCAGCCTTGGTCAGAATGACGACCGGCTGGCCGCCGCTCTGCCTGGCTTGTGTCAGGTACCTCATCATGCGGGTAACGTTGAAATCCCAATTCAGAGAAGAAAGGATAAACACATAGTCAAAGTTGGTTGCAACGACCTGTTCCCGCACGGTTTTGGCATAGCCTGCGGCATGCCCTGAGTAATCCGCGCGTGAGAACTTGGAGCGGCGGGGCAGTACCGTAACGATGAGAGAATCTCCGCTCTCGTTGTAGTGCAGCAAGACAAAATCACCGACGCACGGAAAGTCTACGCGCGTTTCCGCGCTGTGATAGAACGCTCCTTTGAGCACCGCCATTACTTCGCCGCGCTCGGTCATGACCGTGAAGCGCTCGCGCCGAAGCTCCGTCACCCTGCCGGGCAATAATCCGTCGGGAATTGCTTCTATTTCTGTGTAGCCATAGGTTTTCAAATCCATCATGGTTTTTTTGTTAGCTCCTTTAATGTTGTTTTTTGGACGCAAAAATGCCACGGACAAGCAGCCTCTAAAGAAGCTGCTGTCGCGCGGCATCAGGACGCAAAAAAAGATACGACCTTCATCGTATCCTGCAAACAGCAATATTCACGAAAGGTTACTTTGAATGGCATACCAAATAATACGGGCGTTTTCCCGCTTTTCTCGCGTATGCCTGCTATTCAGTTTTAAGACCAAACCACCATATAAGTAGTTGCCATTAAAACACATCTCCCTTCGTGTCAGGAACTTGCTTATCGCTAAGCTGTCTATAAAATAACCTATTTTGGCAAAAAAATCAATGCCTGACAGCGCAGATTGTGTTGGCCTGCTCCATCGAGTCTGCCGTTGATAAAGAACTCGCGAGCATCAAAAGTCAACGTGAGCGCTTCCTCAAGTTGTTTGAAGGAAACGGCGTCGATGACGACCTGTTCTTCGAACGACTCGGCGAGTTGAAAGACCGTCAGGAGCGGCTGTTGTCCCGGAGGAACGTGGTCGAGCGCCAACTGGAGGACAGCATGGCGGAGTCCATCCTCCCTCCAGGTACCTCATCATTTTGTGACCCAAAAAAAACTTGCCCTACTTGTGATACGGTTCACCGTGAATTATCCTACAATTTATCGCATAGATTAGCTTATTTACAGTTCTCTCGATGCTCCGATAACCCATTCTTTAATCGTAGTGGAGTGCGAAAGAAAGTACCTGCTGATGCTGAGTCAATAATTCTTTGGGATGGTATATCAGAGATCGGCGAAATTGCAGAAATCGACAAGAAACTCATTCAATACTCGTAATTAATCATTCAACTAACGGGAAACACTAGTTTAAATCAAAAAGATTAAATCCTTCTATTAGAAGCAAACTAGATTTGAAGCTCTAATAGGAGGTTTTGTTATGATCTTAAGTGAGTTGTGGCGACTGTATGAGACTGATAAACGTATCCAAAGATTTAGTCCGAAAACATTGAAAGCATACGCTCTCCAGCACAAAATGCTGATGAAGGAACTCGGTGACCTGGATATAACCGAGATAACTTTAACTCTGCTGAAGGAGTACTTAGCGAAACAATCTAATCGGTTGAAGCCAAGTAGCCTAGGACACCGGATTCGCTTTGTTCGTTCCCTTTTTCGCTATGCTTTTGAAGAAACATACTTGACTTCTAATCCCTCCCTAAAACTACGAGAACCTAAAATGGATAAACGAATACCTGAGTTTTTAATCGAGGAAGATGTAATTCACTTAAAGATCGCTTGTCAATCACTGAGAGAAAGGGCGTTACTTGAGTTTCTCTACAGTACGGGCTGCCGGGTTGGAGAAGTATCCGGCCAGCCGTGAAGACAACTGTAAAGCCTTATTCGTGACGGATACACATCCGAGTATACGGATGGCCATTCCTACGATCAGGTGGGCGTTGAAACGGCTTGCAGGCCGAGGAGAGCTTGAAGTAAATCTATATCCGCATCGATTTCGTCATACCTATGCGTGCCAACTCCTCGATAATGGAGCACCTTTAGATTTCATTCAAGGCATGCTAGGGCATGAAAAAGCATCAACCACTCAAATATATGCTCAGCTGCGCGGCGAACGACGACGAGAGCTTTATCGTCGATTTTTTTAGCATTATGAATGACAGCAGATTCCCCTTAAAGTCCGCCTTTATTCAACTAAAGGGCAGTATACTTCCAATATATGTATAATTAATACTGATAATTAGAATAGACTTTCTGGGGGGATTGGTTAGTGGAATTTAGAGAAATAACTTGGGACAACTTTATTAATACATATTTGACGGATTGTAATATGAAGTGCGACAGTACCATTAAATAAAAAAATGGCTCATGATTAATTCGGTAAAATGGAGTCACCACAACAACCATTACACGGAGGAATCAATGAGAATGCCAATGGGCTCCCCAGAGAGTTCTTTCCCAAGGGAAATGACTTTGCTAGAGTCACAGAGGAAGAACTTTCACATGCAATAGAATTATTAATAACCGACCAAGAAAATGTCTTGGGTGGAAAACGGCGTACGAATCATTCGTTAGTGAACTGTCGCAATTCGCTTGACAATCCGTCGTATATAATGCGTGGATTTATATTATTTCATATCCTTAATATTCCAGATGGTGAATATCTCTGACCATAAAAACTCAAAATACTGTGCACTCCATGATATCCTCGATTGACTACCTTCAGAGTCTGACCAACATGTCCATTAAAAGCTATGTGGCTAACTGGATCACCAGTTGTTACAAAGTTAATAGGTTTTTTGTAATCTATCAATTTTGCCCAATCTTTTATTGCTAATAAAGCATCGTAATCATCCTGACCTTTAAGGTTCGGGTTCCAAGATCCAGCCGCGTTAATGTCTCAGCATTTCTTAATTTCGATTGAGGAATTAATTTTTTTCCTTGATACGATATGCCATGTTTTGAGCTAGCCAACCGCCATTTTATATTGTAATCCGCAGTTCACCTTGTGTTTTTGGTTTCAGTGAATTGCTATAACCAAGTACAAGGATTGCCTTCAGCATAGTACTAGACAATGATGACAAATTCGATTTTAATATGACATTGTATCTCACACTGTAGAACTGGAGTAATGCTTGTGTGTGATCTGGAACGTGTACTCATAGAAGGAGCTTGGTTATCCTTACTATTTATCGTTATATTACTGGGTTCGCTATATAGTAACCCCTTAACCCCCGTATATGGCTGCAGGTTTGTCCAGAAGACATCCAGCGGGCCGCCCGCCCGAAGACGGACAAAGAAAAAAAACAACTTACCATATATACTTAATTTCATTTGATTTAACGTTATCTTATCTTTAAAACACATCGTCATTGCGCTTCGTTGCAGCATAAAAAAGGGCCATACCCTCGAGCAGAAAGATACGCTCTTACGGTACAGCCACTGCTATTTATTAATTGAATACAACAGTCTTATTCTGATATACGAGAATCCGGTCTTCAGTATGCCAGTGCACGGCACGGGCAAGAACGACACGTTCAATCGTGCGGCCGATTCGCTTTAAGTCATTCACGTCAGCACGATGTGTCACGCGCTCGACATCCTGTTCAATAATCGGACCGCCATCCAGCTCTTCCGTCACATAGTGGGCGGTTGCGCCGATCAACTTCACACCTCGCTTGAAGGCTTGTTGATAAGGCTTGCCTCCGACAAAGGCTGGCAAGAACGAGTGGTGAATGTTAATAATCCGGTTCGGATAACGCTCGATAAACTTCGGTGAAATGATCTGCATGTAACGAGCCAAAATGATGACATCCGCTTTCCCTTCCACCGCTTCAAGCTGCAAACGCTCTGCTTCCGGCTTGTTGTCCGGATTCACGGGAATATGAACATACGGAATACCAAATGATTCCACATAGTCCTTCATATCCGGGTGGTTGCTTACGACCATCGCAATGTCCGCATCCAAATCACCTGCTTGCCATTGCCACAACAGCTCGACTAAGCAATGATCTTCTTTTGACACAAAGATCGCGAGGCGCTGCTTCTGACTGACTCGTGAAATACGCCACTGCATATTAAAATCTTCAGCAATCGCTTGGAAATCCGACTCCAACAGAGTCATGCGCTCCTCTAGCTGCTCCATGTCGAACTCAATGCGCATGAAGAACATGCCGCCCTCTGGATCCATCGTATACTGATCGGATTGAACGATATTAGCTCCGTGCTCATAGAGAAAGCGAGACACCGTCGCTACAATCCCCGCACGATCTGGGCATGAAATGAGCATGCGCGCGCGGTTATGTGAATGTTCTCCGGCCTGCTGCCGGGCATGTACCATTGTATGTTGATGCGTCATGAATGTGACTCCTCCAGTAAAATGCCTTAGTAGCTGCGCTCGGCTGCTATTCTTTCACTGCTTGTCCAGCAAACCACGCGGTAAATCGGTGGTTGATCTCTTCTTCCGCCAGGTTGGGGAACAGATCAGACTCGACCACCATATCATAAAGGCGTTCCATCGGTTCGCGCGGATCCGCTTTCTTTGCCTTGGCGTCATTTTTCAGCAGACTCCATGTGTCCAAAACGAATGCACGGTGTTCGATATCCTGCTCTTTGAAGAAATGACCCAAGCGCTCCACGTCTTCAAAAAATTCTCCGCCGAACCGTTCTGCCGCATCTCCGCGCAAGAGGGCGATTTCCGCCTCATACATCGGACGCTGCTTCTTCGCATCTTTCCCAATCCATGGCGTTTCGAGAATAAACGGACGCCCCTTGAGTCCCTCATGATGAACGACTCGCTTGATGCCGTCAAATCCAATCCAGCCTGCCCCAATTGGAGCGTGACGGTCTTTGCCTGCGCCAGTAGGGTTCTTGCTATCGTTGATATGAACGATAGCAATGCGATCCAATCCGACCAATCGATCGAATTGTTCCAGCACGCCGTCCAAATCATTGACGATATCGTAACCAGCATCGTGAATATGGCATGTATCCATACAAACAGTTAAGCGCTGATTGTCTTCCACCTTATCAATAATCGCCGCCAATTCCTCGAAGCTGCGACCGATTTCCGTGCCTTTGCCAGCCATCGTTTCCAAGGCGATATTCACATTCGTTTCCTTCGTATTGCGCAGCACCTCATTTAAGCCTTCCGCAATCCGGTTCACGCCATACTCGGCATCCTTATCTGTATAGGCGCCAGGATGAAGCACAATATTCTGTACGCCAATGCAGTCTGTTCGGCGAATTTCTTCCTGAAGAAAATTAACAGCCAATTCAAAGGTATCTGGTTTGTAGGAGCCAAGGTTAACAATATACGGGGCATGCACAACAATTTCCTCAATACCGTGCTGTGCCATTAATTCTTTACCCTCTTCAATATAGAGCGTCTCAATCGGCTTGCGTCGAGTGTTCTGTGGCGCGCCGGTATATATCATGAACGAGCTGGACCCATAAGATACGGCTTCCTTCGTCGCAGTCAACAGCCCTTTATCGGAAAAAGAAACATGTGAACCTATTTTTAGCATAAGGCAACTCCTCTCAGATCATTACCCCTTATTTTACAAGGTATATCGAAATAAATCTAGGAATGCGGTATAATTCCTAATAGACTACTTGTAAAATGTACCACATGCTTGTGAGGTGAACCTATGCTTAACACATTCGCTTTTTTTCCGCTGACAACCGACGTGCCGAATAAATGGTTCATGAACTCGATAGCTTTCTGGACCTTTGTGCTGCTTGGGCTTATGGCTATCGGAGGCTTCTTCATGTTCCGCAAGTTCATGAAGGTACTGCCGATGAATGACGGCAAATCGAAGCTGGACTGGCAAAATTACTGGGTGGAACGAAGCCGGGAGCTATGGACCGACGATGCCAAAGCTTTCTTGGAGCAGCTGGTCGAGCCTGTTCCCAAAGCTTTCCGAGATATCGCACGCCATTCGATTGCAGCCAAGATCGGACAGGTCGCCGTGGAGAGCGGCGCTTCGGAGGTAACGCGTGATCATTGCATTCAAGGCTACATCATTGCGACACCGAAGCGTGACTACCGCAGCTTGGTCCGATTTTTGGATAAAAATGAAATCGATTACGCGCCATTCAAGCACCTGCTCAACAAATAGTTTTCATCACGCCAGTCAATCGCTGTAGAACACATCCGAGGTTGAATTGACCATTCCCCACATTTGAGGATGTCGACTTTCAACCACTTTAAGAGGTTGTTCAAAAAGCTCCTTTTTGAACACGCATTTCTAAGGAGGGATAACGATTGAAAATGATGATATGCGGCGGTTCCGGCCTCGTCGGTAAAACGCTGTATAAGGCTTGGCTGCAGCAAGGGCATGAAGTCATCATTGTATCCCGCTCCCGTACCAAGCTAGTTATAGAAGACCAGCACCCTCAAGTATCCATAATGAGCTGGTCTGAATTGGCCTATGCTCCGGAACACTGCCACGACGTCGATGTCGTCATCAATCTGGCCGGTGAAACGATCAATCAGCGCTGGACCGATATGGCGAAGAACCGTATTGTTGCCTCACGCGTCGTCCCAGCCCGCCGGATAGCGGAATGGGCCCGCAAACTGCCGCAAAAGCTGCCTCTCTTGGTAAGCGCATCCGGCATTTCGGTATACGGCCCTTCGGAGACGGGAACCTTCGACGAAATGAGTCCTGCTGCCGGGGATGATTTTTTGACCGACGTCGTCTATCAATGGGAGGCATCCGCCGATTCCATCCCTGCCGCACGCTGCGTCAAGCTGCGCATCGCCCCGATTCTTGCCAACGATGGCGGCGCCTTCCCGTTAATGAAGCTACCTTACCAATTTGGAGTCGGCGGACGGATTGGGAGCGGCAAGCAGCCGTTCTCCTGGATACATATTGAAGATATGGTGCGATTGATAGACTTTGTCGTTCATGACACCAGTATGGAAGGCGTTGTTAATGCCTCTGCGCCAGAATCGGTTACGAACGACGACTTCGGCCGCACACTTGGTAAGGTGTATCATCGGCCCCATTGGTTCCCGGTTCCTTCCTTCGCGCTCAAGCTCTTATTCGGTGAAATGTCCATGCTCTTGCTGGAAGGCCAACGCGTCTATCCTGCCAAAGCGTTGGAACACGGCTTCACCTTCCAACACGGAACGCTTGAGAAAGCGTTGAGCGCACTTCGCGATGCAGGACACACTGCAACGTAGGCCACTTTCCCAAATAAGCGATCACTACTAGTCATATGAACATGCTGGTCCGCATTCCGGGGTCAGCTCTTTTTTTACTGATTGTCACTCCTCATGCCCAAGCCCTATCCTGCCCGGTATATGTACACGGAACGGGCGATTGCCACAGTGTCCCCATCCTTAAGCAGATACAGCTTGTAAGGTATGAGCAGTTCTCCCTGAAGCTCTGTGCCGTTCTTCGATCCGAGATCGCGAATCGCACAGCCTCCTTCTTCTGTGTGTACGACTTCGCAATGATGCTTCGATACACCTATGCCTTCATCGCGAAGATGCACGCCTTGTTCCGCGCGGCCGATCGTAAAGGGGAACAACGCCAGCATAATTCGATCCGGCAGTACGCTGCCCGCTTCATTCATTTTCTGCAAATGAGGACCCTGAATGCCTGCTGTCGTCTGATCCGGTTCAGCATCCTGCCCCAACATGACGGTAGCATCTCCTTGGGATTCACTTAACATCGACGTATACTGCGATAAACTGTCGTAATAAGCAGCTCCGCTATGCGTTGCTTGTGCATGATACTCACTTGGATGAACCGATTCAGGCTGTAATGTATCTCCTTGCCTCGTTGCTTCCGCTGAATAAGCGCTCCCCCGCAGCTCCATGGACAAAAAGTCAGGCAGCACCATATCCCTATTGGAGATAACGTCAAAGGTGGAAGCAGGTGCTTGTTCCTCAGCCGGAGCAGCGGCTCCTCTGCGCTTCGACCAACGGTTGCTCCACTTCGCGATCCAGCCGGACAACCATGCGCCGCCGATTCCAACCACAACAACGCTCCATATGAGGGATACAGCCAAAGAGGCAGCCGATGGCGAAGACATATAACTATACCTCCACCCCAATGCGGCTGCGACGATAACCGCCCCCGTGACGATGATAGTGTGCTTTTTGACGGAAGAAGCGGTATCCTCTTGCACGGCCTCATCTGTTGAGCCCTTTCTAATCCGTTCTGCCGTGGCAGGCCATGCCAGCTCTACCGAACTTTCCTTTCGTGCATCATCGGCAACGGAATTCGAAGCTTTATCAGGCAAGTAAAACGGAGAAGAGACCTGCTGCACATCATTAGTTGTATTGGCATTATCCTTCCATGTAGACGGATTATCCTTCTCTTCAGGAGAACCTATGATAAGAGACTGCAGCAAGCGGCGCACATCTGCTAATGACTTGTCCTCTAGGGACAAAATCTGAATAAGACGCTGAAATCCGTCCCCTTTCCAATTGCTAACATGTGATGACAACAATATGCCCAAGCGGCGTAATCCATCCATTCCAGCCTGTGGATGCAACGGCTCGAGCGTAGGAATATAAGGTACATACAAACTGCCGTTCCACGCATGACTGTCCACATAAATAAACTGCTCATGGAGCAATATGTGATTGGGATACAGCAAGTATGTCCGGCACTCTTCCAACACCCGCACCAGCTGCAGCATCCATTCAAAATATTGGATGGATGTCATATTAGCCGTGCGCAGTACTTGGTGAAGCATCTTTTTACCGCTAATGTCGTATAAAAAGGTTACCTCAAAATCAATTTCTTGAATTTCAAGCGGCAAAAAATGAGGCACGACGTTATGACGCAGCATATTGAACTGATGAGGATCCAGCTCATCAGAATGAACGGGATATTCACGGCTCAGCAGCATCCCCATCTTGCCTTCATGAACGAAATCCGCTTGATATCCATACAATGTGTTCCCCACTCCTTTCGTGTCCTCCGGATCATAGCAATTTATAGCAGCCGGCTGTAATATACCGTAATCGCGGCAGGCAATACAGCCCACATGAACGGAAATGTCGCTTGACGGGCGGCCTGAAGCTTCAAGGGCATCCACGTCCGAAGCCATATCACTTGCATGAATGCAATACAGAGCCGCTTCATTCTGCCGTTTCGACCTGCCAGAAGAATGAGCGCGGCAATGACCCCTCCATACAATATCGAATAGATAATCGTTTCCCAAGTAAAGTAGATCCCCATGAATGAGCCTATCGCGGCAAATAGCTTGACGTCCCCAGCACCAACAGCCCGCACCAAGAACAGCAGCAGCATAAGTCCGAACCCGCCCGCCGCTCCTGCCACACTATAGGCGATCCCGCTCCATCCATTCATGATGCCATGTCCGATAACTGCCGCAGCACAGGCTGTCATGGTCAATTTGTTAGGAATTTTGCGCGTGAAAATATCGGTGATAAAAGCGGCCAGCAGCATCACGCTGCAGAACCATACCGTCCACATCATGCGGTTCCACCTTTCTTTATTGTATCGTGATCAAAAGGGGGCTTTTTGCACAACCTCTTATTGTAGAATGCCGTTCTCGTTAGCAAAGGCGCATTATCGTTACTTCACAGTAAACATCCGCTCTGCACTGCGGCCATCCTTCGTCTTCACGACAAGACGCCATGCTCCAGATGTCGTATTGCCCGAGACGTGCCATTCCCAAAATATATTTCCATCCGTATCGGCAACGGCCCATCCAACATGCTTCGCTTGGCTTTGCCCGCTTTTGTAGAATACGATCAGCTCAACACGTTCATTAGGCTCTACTCTAGCGGTCAGCTTCGCTTTCCTGCCTGGGAGCAACGGTTCCGGCGTTAAACTGACCAATACGGGAACAGACTTGTCCTTTCCTTCGTCTCCCGTCCCATCCGCTCCCGGTGGCGGACCATCGCCAACCCATACGCGCTCGGACGCTCTAGAAACGATGGTAACTCTCTTCATCAGAAACGGGACTCGCATCGGAAGATCATATGCGACTTCTATCGCGACATACGGTTCCTCCTTTTTAATGATGTCTGGCAGCTTAAGATGCGTAATGCGAATGCGCTCCTCTTGAAGCACTCCTTGAATGCCGTATCGGGTCATTAAAGGTTTAAATACCGCTTCGCCAATGCGTCCCTGCCCCCGTTCCCCAGCAGCCTCTGCTTGGCGCTCTGCCCATTCCGTTCCATCCTGCACCCAGTCCTTAATCGGCTCAGGCATTGCATCACCAAATCGTGAGCCGAATTCGCGCACCGCCATTTTCATAGTCATCGCCGGAGGCTTGGACAACCATTTCCCCGCAGTTCCGTGCTCGGTCGAGTCGGACAGTTGATTCGCCGCTAGACTGATCGGATACATATGAGCGGCCACCTGCTTGACTGCATTGATGGCAGCCGATTCGAGAGATGTCGAGATTACGGCGGCTTGAATCATAAAGATGAAGAATAAAAATAGCAGAAGCACCATAGGCAGCAATAATGCCGCCTCTAACGTAATGCTGGCACATCTGTCTCGAATGATTTTAAAGAAATATCGCAGCATCGCTCCCCCCTCATTAGTAAGAGAAGACGGAAGTTTTTTTCGAATACAAGCGGCCATCCGCTATGTCTCCGTCCCATATGCCGGTATGTCCCAGCCACCTCATGAGGCCCGGCAGGAACCACATCGGCATGTTTAATGTCAGCTCCACCTGCCCGTAAGTACCGCGAGTGGACGGATCTACGCCGGTATTTTGATGAATAAGGGCGAGCATGCGCATGAGCATCCCTTCGCGGCTTCCGTGAGCCAGCATGAACAATCGCAAATGATCACTATAGGTCAGCGTCACGGACGGAATGAAGCGTGATATCGGAATTTCATTGCGGGTAATGAGCAGAAGCATGTCCTGGAACGCCTGCTCTATGCCATATACTACTGCTGCCGCTAGAATGAGCAGAGGATTGCCTAGTTTACTGAATTCAACAAATCCTTCCATCGTCCGTATAGCGAGCCGCATGGTGAAGATTTCACCATAAGCCGCCGCGATATTGCCGATCGGGCTGTTAAATCCGTACAAAATATACTCCACCTCTTGATTGTCAATGCTTAACGAATTCAGCAACTCTTCCCCGGGCTGGCCGGAATTCATCAATGACTGCAGCTTAGTCGGATCGTAGGAAGTAAAATATAAAAAGGCATACTCGTTACGATACAGCCGCTCCCGCACCATCTCCAGTCCCTCGGCTAGTTGGTCATACAGGGATGTTACCGAATTCATTGACTGCTTGCTCTTATCAATCGCGTCGTCCCCGCTCACATTCCCCATTCTTTCTTCAGAAGCAGGTGTCTCATTGAACTGCGCCACTGCTTCCGCCTTGCTTCTCACCTCTTGAAATGTCTGTTGATGGGCCTGCAGGCGACTGTCCAGATTGGCAAGCATGAACAGCAAATCATTCGCTTTGCTTAACTTTTGATCTGCTTCTTTTTCCTTTTGCTTGCGCTCGTTTTCAGCCGCTCTATGCCGATTCAATTCCTGCTCACGCATATCGATGCGATTGTTGGAGGGATGGATATAGTCCTGTTCATACTCTCTCCACAGTTGCCACAGACGGAACACGGAAAGTTTCAACGCGTGTGAGGAAACGGACTGATTATTAATCTGACTGGCCATGGATTGAAACGAATCCGCAGCGCCATTTAATTGGGCCATCTTCATCTGCTGCTGCTGAACCTCCTCATTCCATTCCTGCACGAACGAGCCGGGCAGCACCAACTGATCGGCAGCTTCATTGATTTGTTGTATCGCTGCGACAATCTGCGCATCATCCGGCATACTTCCCGTATCTGAGTCTGTTGCTGGGCTTACACGGTCATATCCGTCGTATGCGCGACTGGAACGAACCTCCTCAATAACCTTCTTCATATCTTCGTTATATGTACTTGCTTTATTTAAATGAGTGACTGCCTGTTGGAGCATATTCGTATGACCGGAGTGCTGCCGGGATACGATTCGTCGCAATATATAGGCGATATTACGGGAATCGTCCTCGTAATCTTCCGTCTCTCGCTCATATTGCTTCTCTTCCCCCTCCTCCAGAGAGGCGTCCGAGCGCACTTTCGTTGCGTAATCGTCGTATTGAGCACCAATGTCGGCAGCGGAACGGGTGGACCCTAATGGATTATCCCGCATGATGGATGCCTCATCGGAGGCAATCGTGCGCTCTATAGCGGAAGAAGCTGCATGATTCCGCGTTTTCTTCTGCAAGCGAACGACCTTATCCAGCTCCTTGTTCCGGCGGTCTGCCAGCTTCTGCAGCTTGGCGAGCAGATCCGTCGTCTGAGCCGCTTTTTTCAGTGCGCCTGACATCGGCTTCAACTTACCGGAAAGCTCAAAGGCAAATTGAACAGGAGCTTTGTATTTCATATCATCCAGAATTTGCCGCTCAAATTCATCGTAACGGCCGAGCGGCCGGGTAATTGTCGTCGTATGGCTGTCCAGCTGTAAAGACACCCAGGGAAACACGCCCGTTGATTTGAGCTCATTCTGATCCTGCATCACATACTCCATAATGAGTGCAGGATCGGATTGTCCGTATGCAAACAGCTGATACCGTTCTTGCAGTACTGGCTCGTAGGCTGACATAACCGAACGGATGCCCGACTGCGCTAGCACTTCGGTTCTCCATTCGGCTGCGGCGATGCGGGCGTATTCAATGAGCACGGACGTAAACAAAAATATTGCAGCCACAATGAAGATAAGAAGCACGGATACGGACCCCTGAGCATCTGCCCATCCTAAATACCGCTTCAAATTGCCTCCGCATTTACCGCCCCGCTTCATAGCTCTCCTCCTCTTGTCATTATTTCAAGCACCGTCTTACTGAACAGCTGCTTGCTTAACGACTTCAGCGGCTTGTACCGCTGAAATCCCTTGTCTATTCCATATTTGCAACTTGGTATACATATAGCGGGACAATTCGACGGAACGAATGAATTCGACTGGCTCAACTACAGCAGCGACGGCCTGTCCTTCGGGAGATACGCGGCTGCCTGTCAAACGTTGAAAGGCTGCTTGATACAGGGGTCTGGTTAACGTCGTCGTCACGGTACGCTCTATCATCGAATTATCGTATTTCATTTCGCCTTGAAAAATGTTCGGCAGAAGCATGGCCGCGCGCTCCAATTTACGTTCGGGCAACCGTTCGGAATTATGCTGTGAAGGTAATGTCACTGCATACAATGTCGCGTCAGAGAAGCCTGCGAATAGCCGGTCTATCAGCTTGTCATCGAATAGACGCCAGTAAAGCCCGTCATGCTGACCAGCTTGAAAGGAGCCGTCCTTGCCATCTTTGTAACTGTTATCCCAGAAAGCGGCTCCTCGTTCCGAGGCCAGCGTTGCCGCATGAGAAGTGAGCACACTCTGAAAGATCAATACAGCAAAAAATAGCATCGCAAGCGTACAGTAAAATACAACCGGAAAGATGATGGACGCTTCCAAAGTCATCGTTCCATTATCCGCCGACATCTTCTTTATCCATTGCCGCAGCTTCTTCACAGTGCTCCCCTCCTTTATTGACATTACTCCGCCTGCTCATCGTTATGGCTTAAAAATTTTGTCCGTCTCCTTCTCCGCCTTGCCGATGAGCTTTTCCAAAAATGCAGTAATATTTTTACGGAATACGAGCGCCAATACGACGATAACCGCAATAATAACGACGATTTCCACCATTCCAAGTCCATCCTCTTCCTGCCACAACCGCTTCCCTATGAATTGCCGTTGCATCGCAATAACCTCTTTCCTCTTCAGTTTGTTTGCCCTCTTGCAATGGATTGAATCTGTTATTTCATCATTAATAAAGCAGGCGCCCCAACTACGGCCAATACAACGAGGAACATAAGCATCATCGGAAATACAAGCTTCGTTGAAGCTTCCTCGCCCCGTTTGCGGGCAACCGACTTGCGCTTCTCCCATAGCTGTCTTCCCAAATCCTGCATCGCAAGAACGAATGTCGCGCCGCCACGGCGCTGATTAATAAGAAGCGTGGTGACGAACATCGACACCTCCTGTATCGCGCAGCGCTTAGCGAACTGCTCCATTGCTTGAGGGAAAGAATAGCCATTCTGCATATCCTTCATCATGCGGTTCAGTTCAGCATACAAGGGATGTTCGGATTGGTCCCGTTTACGTTCAATGCAGAGAGCCATTGCCTTCTGAGCTGTCTCTCCGGCCTGTACCAGCAGTGTTAACTTGCTTAGCAGCTCAGGCAGCTCCAATTGCAGTTCTTGCCGTTTGCTCTCCGCTTTGTTGATGACGTCCCGTGCACGAGCTAACGGTAAGATGATGCCGAGCAACAACCCTCCCATCATGTTCGCGAAGCTTCCATCGGTAACAGCAGGCATCAGCAGGGCGGCAAGCAGGGCCGCATAAACATATAGCGCCATTTCCGCCATCACAGCCCGATACATCGTATGTGAATGGGCGGGCCCATAGATTTGCATCACGGCTTGACGCAGAGAAGCCAATGCAGGGTGCGTGTCCAAGGCAGGCTGCGCCTTCTCCAGCCACAGGAGCGGCGCTGACAGCCAAGGGACCGTCTTCGATTCGCTTCCCATGCTTGCGATCAGCTTGTCGTAACGGACTCTGCTTATCTGGTTCATCAGCAAGTAAAGAATCACTCCCCCTATACAAGCAAGCCCCCATATCCATCGCGGCAGCATGCTTTATTTCACCTCGCTTTCTAAAAGTTGTTCAAAAAGCCCCTTTTTGAACACGCACTTCAATAGTACAACCAGCTTCCTGCTTATTTACACACGAATATTCATCATTTTTTGGATTAACCATGCTCCCAGCATCAGCAATGCCAGCGCGGCCGTGGCAATCACTCTGCCTACTCCTTCATACAAAGCCGCCATGAAGTCAGGCGAAGTCAGATTCAGGAACGCCAGGAACAAGAATGGCGCCGCAATCATCGCCTTCATCTCCAGCTTCTTCTGCGCAATCAGCACCTCTATCTCTTGCATAATATCCATTTTCTCACCGATGACAGACGATGTCCGGCGGACGACCTCAATCAAATCCCCGCCCGTTCGCTTGCAAGTGACGAACACGTCGGCGAAATTAGAAATGTCATCCTGTTCCGCACGACGGCTAAAATCCATAATCGCCTGCTCGATCGGTTCACCATTCTCCATTCTCATTGAAATAATGTGCAGCTCCCGTATGACATCCACTTCCGTGCCCGGGTACAGCAGCTTCAGATCATGCCTGGCCTCGCGAAAAGCATTTTCCATGGAACGCCCTGAGGATAACGAGGAAGATATAGAATACAGCGCTTGCTTAAACTGTTGGGCCAACTGCGATCGCTTGCGCTCCAGCAGCGTAACCCGCCGGATACGGGGGTAGCACGTGCCGACAACGGCTAGCACCATCATTGCCAACCAATGCTGGTAGAACAAACAGCCGATTCCCGCCATAACCGATACTCCTGCGCATAGCGCAAAGAGGCGTTCTTTGCGGCTCATTACATAAACGGTGTATTGTGGCAGACTCATCTCAGACCGGTGAGAAGTTCGCTTCATGTACTTACTCCTTTCCATCCTGATGTATAGCCAGTCCTGCCATCTGCAGCTTGTGCCTATGTCGAATAGCATGTTCCGACGCAACGAGAGTGCCTGCTATTTTCCCGTCTTGTTCCCCCTGTTCTTCAAACCGATATAATGACGCCAACACCACGTCTCCCTCTTCAAATCCAAGCACTTCAGCTATTTCCATTACTTTGCGCGTGCCGTCTCGCATTCTAGCGAGATGGACGATAATATCAAGCGCCGATGCAATCTGCTGCCTCACGACAATGATAGGAAGGTGTGCCCCGCTCAAGACCATCGTCTCTAGGCGACTCAGCATATCCTTCGTCCCGTTGCTATGCCCGGTCGACAAGGAACCATCGTGACCGGTATTCATTGCTTGCAGCATGTCAAGCGCCTCTGCGCCGCGCACTTCCCCGACTACGATACGGTTCGGTCTCATCCGCAGCGAAGCGCGAATCAATTCGCGGATCGTAATCGCTCCTTTCCCTTCAGAATTCGCATTCCTTGTCTCAAGCGAGACCAGATTGGGAACCGTACGAATCTGTAATTCCGCAGCATCTTCTATCGTGATTACTCGTTCATCGTCAGGAATATATTGCGAGAGTGCGTTCAAAAATGTCGTCTTCCCCGAGCCCGTTCCCCCGCTAATGAAAATGTTGTATTTTGCTTGAACTAGTGTCTGCAGCAGCAATGCCGCTTCTCCATTAATCGCTCCGATGTCCACGAGGTCTTCCATAGTGAGCGGCTGAGCCGGAAATTTACGAATCGTTACTGTTGGCCCCTTCAGAGCAATGGGCGGCAGAACGACATGCACTCTAGACCCGTCGGGCAATCTCGCATCCACGATGGGCGAAGACTCATTCACCACCCGGTTCACTTGAGATACGATAGCTTGTATGATATCTTCCAGCTTATCGCGGCTTTCAAAGCCAAGCGTCAACTTCTCCATACAGCCGCTCCGTTCAATGAACAGCTCGTGATGGCTGTTAATCATAATTTCCGTAATCTCGGGATCGTCCACTAGCGGCTGCAGCGCATCCAGTCCGCGGAAGGCATAGAACACTCTGCTGACTAGCTGATAGAGCGTGTCGGAAGTGAAATGTCGCGCTTCTTCACAAGCGAACAACGTCTGCTCGATGCGTTCCGTCAGTGCCTCATCAATAAGCGGTTCTCCCCATTCCAGACTGTCCCTTACCCGCTGACGCACAAGAAGATAGACGGCTTCCAACTCATCGGGTTGACGAGTTGCGCTCAATACAGTATCGCTTCCATTCGTCATTGCGCCGTTCTCCTTAACGAATCGAGCCCTGTCAGATTCAAGTGAGTGTGCGCCCAATTCGCCAGTGTTGACTCGAATACCGTCGATTGGAACCATTGTTCCGGTCTGTGAATCTGTTTCCAGGTAGGAATATATGGGAGAAATCCGCTAACGACCGCCTCACGATACGTCCAGCGGTTCATCAATGTCCCCATGTAGCGGTTTACAATCAATCTCATTTGCTTAGGGCGCCGGCGAACTGTCTCATCTTCCGCATCCATCCATTCCTGAAAAATAAGCTGGGATTTGAGCATATGCCCCATCTCGTCGTGCAACAGCCAAATGACCTCTCCATTCATGCTCCACACGGCTTCAAACGGCCGATGCTTGTGTCCACCTTCGACTATAATCAGATCGTAACGGCCGCTGGCTTGGATACAGTGAAGCAGCCGCTGCATCAGCTTGAGGTCAATTACACCCCATTCCTCCATCATGTGCAGCGGGTCGAACGTGCTTGCCCCAAGTGCTGGCAATGAAACGGTATACTGCTCCAATGGCACAGGAAGCCGCTTGTCGCTCTCTTGCTCACGTTTTAAATAGTAAAGAAGCTGAGACAAGGAAGCAGAAGCTTCATCTGCTTCTCCCCGTGGCTGCCGCAGAAGCGAGTATTCTTGAATCGGATCGATATTCAGAAGGAAAGTTCGCTGCCCTAAGCCAACTGCGTGCTTGGCAAGATGAAACGCGACGGTCGTCTTCCCCGCTCCTCCCCCTGCAGAGGTAATCCCGACAATGCGGCATGGGTGTGCTAATGATTGATCGGCGGCTTGCGATAGCTCTAATTGACAACGCTCTGTAATGATGTGGAATAATCGGGAAAGCGGCTGATACGGATTCTCGACAATAAAAGGAAACGTAAATTCTAATGCTCCGTCATCTGTTGATAACGCCATAACGAGTATCCCGCTCACATCTTCCTGCGTTAATTCCTGAAGGAGCTCTGGCTCCGATACAAGCATATGAATCCCGGGCTTCAACCGTAAATAATGACGCAGCGTATCACGCTGGGTAAACACACGCAGATGAAGTGACTCACCATAGTTGGATTGCTTCCAATAATCCGTAAACCCGTCCAATATGCGCTTATGTTGATGAGCGATGACGATATCCCACCTGCTCATACTTTTCTTCTCTCCTTTCCACTTCACCGCATCGAATTCCAAGCACAAAAAAGCACCGCCACCAAGCTGACATGCAGAACATGCCATTAGCTCGATGACGGTGCTTCCGTACAATCGTTCAATGTGAAGTTATTCCTACAGTACCATATTTTAATGGTATGTGCAATATCCCGTTGTCTCGACTTGCGGACGCCTCCAACCGAAATATCTTATCCCCATCCTAGGGTTCGCAAACCTCGGTTCCATTGCCATTTAAATTAGTGGTCTGGCCTCTATGGCTCCAAACAAGCGAAAGTATATTATGAGCTTAGGGCTTCGCTCCGTACTTGGCGGAACGATCGCCAACTTGCTAAGCGCAGCTATCGCCGGTATGTTCTATTGAAGAAAGGTTGATCAAAAAGTCGGCTTTTAATCACGAAGTTAACCTAGAAGCAGACTCGGCATCGAATCTTGCGCTAAAACAAAATGCCCGTACTCCTCACATCAGGAATACGGGCATTGAATCCGGCTAATTGTTGCCTAGTATTTAAATTGCGACAGCTTGTCTTTCAAGCTTACGGACACGTCTTCCAACTGTTGGGACAGTTCGACCAACCGATTGGAAATATTCAGCTGCTCCGTGCTTAACGATGCCACCTCTTCAGAGGTAGCAGATGCTTCTTCCGCAACCGCGCTCACATTGCTCATCGCTTCAACAAGCGTGGATTGCGCTTCATTCAACCGTTCAATCGAACCGGTAACGTGGCTGAGCTCTTGAATCATACCGCCCATTTGATTCTGAACGGTTCCAAAGATGACATCCGTCTCGTTTACAGCTTCCGCCTGCTTCTGGAACATCGGAATCGCTTCAGACAATGCTTGGACTGTCTCGGTAATTTCCAGCTGGATACGCTCGGTAATTTGACCGACGACATCGATGGACTGACGTGATTGTTCCGCGAGACTGCGGATTTCATCGGCCACGACCATAAATCCTTTGCCTGCCGTTCCTGCACGTGCGGCTTCGATCGTAGCGTTCAGAGACAAAATATTCGTCTGCTTCGTCATGTTATGAAGCACTTCCAATATTTTACGTATCGATTGCGTGCTTTCACTCAGCGTGTTGACCTTATTAGCCAAAGAGCGCATCATTTCT
The DNA here is from genome assembly GCF_023713585.1 of Paenibacillus sp. MER TA 81-3. Taxonomy (NCBI): domain Bacteria; kingdom Bacillati; phylum Bacillota; class Bacilli; order Caryophanales; family Paenibacillaceae; genus Paenibacillus; species Paenibacillus sp. MER TA 81-3. The sequence goes on along the minus strand of NZ_JAMAWB010000004.1, from coordinate 195,201 downwards.
CCGGTCGACGTAGTCCGCTCCATCAAAGAGGTCATATTCGACGCACCCAATTCACTTGAATCCGCCACCGCTTGCGCAGAAGCATCCATTTGCTCGTTCGCTCCAACAACCATCTTCATTTGCGAAGCCATATTATGCGTCAGATCATGTCCTCGCTCGGCTTCTACGGCCAAGGAAGTGGCTCCCTTCGCAATCTCCTCCGTCGCAACGGCGATTTCCTTCGCGGAAATGGCTGTCGTTCGTGACGCTTCGGACAAAGACGTTGCCGTTTCCAGCACGGCGCGCGCGCTCGCATCCGTACTCTGCACGAGCATCGTAATCTGCTCCATCATAATATTAAAGCCTTGCGCCAATTGACCGATTTCATCTTTGCTCTTCGACGTTGCCCGCACAGAGAGATTCCCCTCCGCCCCCTCATTCATCAAGTTACGCAGCTTCACCAGCGGTGCTGCCACCCATTTAATGACGAGCCAGCCGATAACAGCAGCGAGCAACGCTGCAGCAGCCATCGATATGAAGGTCAAGGTCAGGATACTTTTCGCGTCCTTCACCAATTCCTCAACAGGCACTGCTCCTACGAGAACCCACTTGTTCGATTTCATCTGATCGTACACGAGCAGCATGTCACCACTGTCATCTGAACGGACCGTCGTTCCCCCGCTTAACGACTTTTTGCCTTCTTCTGCCTTAGGCTGCAGCCAATCCGGCGCGGCAGTCGTCAATGCCTTCGCGTCTTGGGCAAACATATATTTCCCTTGCTGATTCAAGAGTTGAATCGTTGAACCATCACCGATATCGATATCTTCCAAGGAATCACTAATCGCTCTCAACTTAATTTCCAAGAAAATGATATATTCCGCTTCGCCGGAATTCAAATCACGCATCGGTCTTGCAATACCGAACGTAGACTCAGGCGAATTATCGACACCCTTCGGCATCGTGCCTACCCAGATGGATTGTCCGTTGCTGTTCTTGGCCTCTTCGAACCAAGCGTTCTTCTTAATATCCTGGATGCCTTGTCGTACGCCCATAGCTGATAATGGTGTACGATCTGAGTTAATCGGAATGAGGTACACGTTCTCGATAAGCGAATTGCCTACGCTATAGGTCTGAAGCGTTTTCTGAACCACATCCGTCATCTGAATCATGTCGTAGGTTCCTACCTTCAATCCACGCATCGTCTTCAACGATGAGGTAAGGTTCGGATCGAACATAATTTGCATCGTCATATTGTTAAATTGGGTAAGCTGCATATCAATCTTCTGTGTAGCCTGCACCATCGTCTGGTAGCTTGAATTCGTAACGCGCTTCTCAATCGCATCTTTCGACACCATATAGGAAAACATACCTACGCCAAATACGAACACGATAATACTGACGACAAACAAAAGGAACAGCTTCGCGCCGACCGAACGAGACGGATTTTGGACAACCTTAGACGTAAGCGTTTTCCAACTCCATTGCTTCTTGCGTTGTTTCCCCTGATTCCCCTTCAACCGATTCATCTCCTTATCTCTGAATCATTCTCTGCTGTGTAAGTTAAAGCACCCTATCCCATGAAGCCTCTCATGAGAGGATAAGGTGCCAGGCATTACATATGTATAACCTGCTCCCAGATCGTGAGCGCGGCTATGAGCACTCTTCTCCCAGATCGAATGCGTGCACAACATCAAGCTTCGTTACATTCACCTCGCGGTAAAATTGAAAATCGGGATGTTCCCCGACTAGCTTATCTCTGGCGGCATGACGCAGCTCCTCGACGGTCATCGGCTCCTCCGCGCCAATAACCAGCTGATCCACCCGCTCTTTGTCACTGTAATCAAAGTCGACGGTCTGACTGGTTACATCCACAACGTGAATATACCGGTTCGGGTGGTACCCCAAATGCTTGAACGCTTCATTTAATTTCTCGTAATTCATCGTTATGAACTTCACCTTTCTTTGCTGTGCTACTTTTGCAATACACTATTATAATATCGGTCAAATGGACCTATTTCACAATAGCTTATGCAACATTTTCCTCATTTTTTTGCATCTATGCTGAAAAAATGTTCATAACGAACAAACACACCTGCTATTATACAGGTGCGTTTGTCGACAAAATAGGAACTACGCCTCATGCGATGGTGGGGGGGATACAAATACAATCAGCGTATCTTCCGTCTGGCGTTGCGGTTAAAAACGCATACACCCTATCTATTTCATAGTGCCTGATTAGATAGCTGAATTAAAGGAAATCGATCACAGCATGATGCAAACATTCGAATCATTTATTTCACTTCATTATTGTTCGCTTCTGCCTCAAGCTCGTTATCAGACGCCTCGCAACGCACTTCTTCCTTCTCCGTAAACAGCTTGCGAATTTCGTCCCGCTGTTTCTTCGATACGAGCACGTAAGCCACATCGCCGGCTTGCAGCTTCGTCGTCCCTTTCGGCGCAATCATCTCTTCTCCGCGAATAACTGCGGTGATCAAGGTGTCGTCCGGCAGCTTCAATTCATGCAGAGGGCGATTCTCAACGCTTGCACCTGGCTCAATCGTCTTCTTCACCATATCCATATTCGTCTTTCCGACAGACACCAGTTCAAGCGCATGCACCGCTTCGCCCGGAGCATCCCCCGATAATCCCAACCGTTTGGCCAGAGGTGATATCGTTGCTCCTTGAATGAGCGCGGACGTCAGGACGACAAAGAATACAACGTTGAAGAACAATTGTCCATGCTCTAGCCCGGCAATCATCGGATAGGTGGCCATGACGATAGGCACCGCTCCTTTCAACCCCGCCCAAGCAATCAGCGTCTTCTCCTTCAGTGAGAATTTGCTAATAATCAAGCTGATGAACACGCCGATCGGCCTCGCGACAAACATCAAGATGATAGAAAGCACGATCCCCTGCCAGGCTACTTCCACCAACTGATGTGGGAACACAAGCAATCCAAGAAGAATAAACATCATAATCTGCATCATCCAGGCAAAGCCTTCATTGAAACGGACGATGGTGAACCGGTATTGCAAATCGGCGTTCCCGAGCACTAATGCCATCACGTAAACGGCTAGAAATCCACTGCCATGCAGCAAACCGACGCCGCTGTATGTAAAGATGGCGCAGCCGATGGACAATACCGGATAGAGCCCGGATGTATCAAGCGAGATGCGGTTCAAGATTTGGATGGCGGTCCACCCCGCCAACAAGCCAAGACCTAGGCCTAAGCCCATTTGCCATAGGAAGGAGAGCAGCATGTTCCACAGTGACATGTCCGGTACTTGAATAAGTTCAATGAATGAGATCGTGAGAAATACCGCCATTGGATCGTTCGTTCCCGATTCTGCCTCCAAGGTAGACGTCAGCTTCTGCTTTACATTCTGAGTCCCCAGCACGGCGAAGACGGCCGCGGCGTCAGTAGAGCCGACGATGGCGCCGATCAGCAGCCCTTCCCGCCAATCAATATTCAAAATATAGACGGCGCCTACGCCAAACACAACGGCCGTAATGACAACCCCTAACGTTGCCAAGACGACGGAGGATCCAATAACCGGGCGAATGTGCCTCCAATTCGTCTGCATCCCGCCATCAAATAAAATAATGATCAGAGCCAAAATCCCGAATAGCTGCGTCAACTTGGCATTATCGTAAAAAATAAACGGATTCAAGGCCATACCGACTATAATGAAAAAAACAAGGGACGGCACATTGAATCGGTTCGAGAATTTGGCACTGATCACCCCGGCTAACAATAAGCCCCCGAAGAGAAATAACAATCCGTCAGTCGTCCACAAGACGGCATCACCCTTTCATATGATAATTCTTAGATGAGTGTTGAGATAACGCGCAACAATGCGGCGTTGATCCTTCATGATGCTTTGCAATTCAATAAAGGAATGAGGCAGGGGGCATTGGGTTATGGAAGCCAAGTAAACTTATACCAGGCGCATATGCCTATCCATTATATCGTAACCAATTTAGACAAATCAAAAAAAGCCGAAAACGTAGAAGTGTCTACGGCTCTTTCGCTTCATGACGGAAAAAAGAAGGGTTAAGATCAATGTTCACAATTGTCGGCTTATTTTCCGAAAATGAGAAGGCGAAACTCCTATACACTTTTTGAACATGCGCGAAAAGTGGGTCAGATCACGGAATCCCACCGCCCGGCAGGCCTCAGCGATGGTAACGTCGGGCTTGAGGAGCTGCTCCGTGGCATGTTGGAGACGCAAATCACAAAAATAGGTTTTGGACAAAGAGGCGTGTCGGCATATTTGATCAAGACGAATCTCTTCGCGATAATGCTTCTGCACGAAGTCAATTGAAGCCAGCACCGCATCGCGGCAACGGTTGAGACGATCCGCTTCCTTATGTATCGTGAGAGCAGCGTCTCCCTCCTCTCGCTCCGCCTTGCGAATGCGGCTAATAATGACGAGCAGCTTCAGCAGATTGGCCTTCATGACGAGACCATAATGCGGCGTCTTCATCCGAAATTCCTTCAGCATTTCATCGAGGATGTGACGTACTTGGAGATCATCTTCGCCAATGAGCCTCACATGCATCAACTGCTTGCCTTCAGCCAAGAGTGGCTGCAAATATCGATAATCCAAGCAGTCCTCCTGCAGCATTGGTTGATTAAAGCGATCATTAATATATAGGAAGGAATTCACAGCCGATGATCTCGGTCTTTCCCTGCGGCATCCACTCGACTCGATGCACGGCATACGGCGGCACGATGCATATGCTGCCCGCTTGCATTTTATATTGCCGGCCCATATAACTGTGAGTAAAGCAGCCTCTTACGACATACCAAATTTGAAGGGCTCCGGGAACTCGAATTGAGAATGGAAAAATACAACCCCGCTAGCCACAAGTTCAGCCATATCCCGATTCACCCACATATTTTTCATAACCCGACCACTTTGTACGACAGACATCATTCATTCCTCCTATTCATGATCGATATGTGGAATATGGGCATGCCAAGCAAAGTAAGCGGTTACAATATATTTATCGCGCGGTGTATAGCTTGCATTTGGTTTGGTTCATTACGGAAATGAGGACATATTCGAGCCGTCCTCTTATCGGGGAAAAGTCCCGGTTGTCGGCTGTTAACTGTGACTATTCAAAAGAAATCCTATACCGGGACGCAGAATGATGAAGTATTAACGATTAGGATGACACGGGCAATGCGTTAATGAGCGATTTTGCGATAGCCATATGTCCTATCATATTCGGATGGACACGATCCCACGCTAAGGCGGCTGGGTACATATTGAGCAGCAAGCGGTCAAATACCGCCTGTGTGTCAACAAACAACGTACCGTGCTTCTCGGCCGTTCTCCTGACGATACCACCATACTCATCCATCATACGGCGCATCTCGTCTTCCTGATTTGGTTCGATATAGTACGGTGTCATGAGCGCCATCCATCTCACCTGAGGCTTCGTCCGCTTCACCAGACGATCCAATGCAGCTTCGTAGGTGTCCGCATACACGTGGGATTCCTCCACATGCGGCATGTCGAACTGGCGCCACACATCATTAATTCCTATGCAAAGGATTACCCCATCCGGGTGTTGTTGAATGACATCGGTGTTCCACCTAGCTTCCACATCCATAACCGTATTGCCGCTAAGCCCCATATTAACGACTCTGATGCCAAGCTCAGGATGCTCCGTCTGGAGCAGCGCATCGAATACAGAGACGTATCCTTTGCCAAGGGCGCCGAATAATCCTTCTCCAACCGGTCTCGCCCGCTCACAATCGGTAATTGAATCGCCAATAATGACAACTTTATCGCCTTGTTGCAATGTCAAGGAATGAACCCCCCTACAAGGTTATGGAATAACTCTCCTCATTATACCAGTTAACGAGGAGCATTTGTTCAATATATAGATACGATATGAGGCCAGCATTTTCCTGCTTGTTCATCCGGAAGCCTGTAATTTAGGAAAAAGTATTCAGGACTTGAGGAGCCGGAGTCCGTTCAATATAACTAATATAGTGCTTCCTTCATGACCGACTACTCCAAGCGGAAGCGGAACGCCGAACACGAAATTCGTAATAATTAATGCCGAGATGACTACAGAAGCGAAAATGATATTTTGCTTAACAATCGTCTGCGTTCTTCTTCCAAGTAAAATAGCGTGCTTAATATTATCCAGATCATCATTCATCAGCACCATGTCCGCCGTTTCCAGAGCTGCATCGCTGCCGGTTGCCCCCATGGCAATGCCAACGGAGGCGGCTGCTAGTGCGGGGGCGTCATTCACGCCGTCCCCTATCATAGCGACTTCGCCGTATTGAGCCTTCAGCTTCTTCACGATATCTAATTTATCCTCCGGCATCAGCTCGGCGAATACCAATTCGATATCGGCTTCCTTCGCAATAGCCGCAGCCGTCTGCTCCTGATCACCAGTCAGCATTGCCACTTGGATGCCGATCCGCTTCAACTGTTGCACCATTTCTTTCGCTTGCGGACGGATGCGATCTTGCAGTGCGATAATACCGGCTATCTCTTCTTCTCGTTGAACGACGATGACCGTCTTGCCTTGCTGCTGCAGGCTGCGCACCACGCCGTGCACATCATTCTCTTCATCCGCCCGCATAATAAATTTCGGTTTGCCGACGCGCCAGCGCATGTCACCCATGCGCGCCTCGATGCCCAGCCCTGTCAATGCTTGATAGTCGGTCGGGCGCATCCACGCGTCATCGAAGTCATGTTCGCTTCGGCACGCTTCGGCCTTCTGCACGATCGCCTTAGCAATGGGATGCGTCGATAACGTTTCAAGCGCAGCCGTCGCCTGAAGCAGCTCGTGCTCACACAGACCGGCATACGGAACAACATCTGTGACTGACAGTTCTCCCTTTGTTAACGTGCCAGTCTTATCAAAGGCAATCACTTTAATGCGCGAGATATGATCCAAATGCGCCCCGCCTTTAAACAGCATGCCTTTGCGGGCGCTATTCGAAATGGCCGACAGTGTCGCCGGCATAATCGAAGCGACTAGGGCGCACGGCGATGCGACGACGAGAAATACCATGGCACGGTAGAACACGTCCTCCCACACTTCTCCGAATAGCAAGAACGGGACGAAAACGAGCGCGAGCGTTGCCAATATAATGACTTTGGCATAGATGCGTTCGAACTTCTCGATGAACCGCTGCGATTTCGGCATTTCGCTTTGCGCTTCCTGAACGAGGCGAATGATTTTGGAAAAAAGGGTGGAATCGCTGCTCTGCGTCACTTCCACATATAACACCCCTTGGCCGTTCACCGTACCCGCGAACACCTCATCACCCCGAACTTTATCGACAGGGAGACTCTCCCCTGTAATGGAGGCTTGATTTACAGCCGAACTTCCTTCCATTATCATCCCGTCAGCCGGAAGACGTTCTCCTGGTCTAACTAATATCAGATCGCCAATTTGCAGTTCTTCCACTGGAACGTTCACTTCTTCACCGTTCCGCAGCACGTTCGCATGCTCTGGCTTCAGTTCCATCAGCGCGGATATATCGCGGGAGCTTCGATTCATTGTGAATGTCTCCAACGCACCGCTCAGCGCGAAGATAAAAATCAGCACGGCGCCTTCAGACCAATACCCGATGCTGGCCGCCCCAACCGCAGCCGCGATCATTAGCAGGTTGACATCCAAATCCTTGTCTCGGACCAGCGTCACAATCCCGTCCTTTAACTTTAACCAACCTCCGCTAACATAAGCTAGCAGGTAGAAAGAGACAGACCATATTTCCGACACCGTTCCGGTAACTAAAGCCAATAAAATAAAGATTAAGGTGCCTGCAGCCGCGAGAGCCTCACCATATTTTTCACACCACAATTGGATTGTTGTTCGATTCATCATAACTGTAATATCCTCCTTCGTTGATAATGACTATCGTTGTTAATCCCCTAAAAATGCGACATGCTGTTCCCGTGAAGGGAACAGCATGCATTGAGAATGAGATTAATTTTCACCGCAGTCATTTTTTTTGAATAGAGGCAACTTTTCTATACTTATTATAATCTAGAACTAGGAAAATGTGAATAAAAGATTTATTTCCCCTCAAGGAAACATTGTTCTCCTGATGCAAAACTGCTAGTTGAAGATATAATATTTATATAGGTATAACATATCTGGCGGAGATTATCGGTTCGGCGATCGCGCTGCAGCTGTTGTTCGGACTTCCCCTAATTATCGGGGTCATTATTACATCATTGGATATTCTGATCGTGATGCTGCTGCAGAACAAAGGATTTCGATATGTTGAAGTTATCATCGTTGTTCTGATTGCTACGATTATGATGTGCTTCGGCACCGAGCTTATTTTGTCCAGACCCGACGTTCAAGAAGTGCTGCACAGATTCATTCCTAGTGCCGAGATTGTGAAAAATCAGGCAATGCTATACATTGCGCTCGGTATTCTCGGGGCGACCGTCATGCCCCACAATTTGTATTTACACTCATCGATCGTACAGACACGGAACTATGAAGAGTCTTACGAGGGCAAGAAATCGGCGATTCGGTTCGCAACGCTCGATTCAACGATTGCGTTGATGATGGCCATGTTCGTCAATGCCGCTATTTTGATTCTGTCGGCCGCTACATTTTATTCGAGTGGACATACCGAGATTGCGGAAATACAGGATGCGTATCAAATGCTGACGCCGCTGCTCGGTACGGGCATGGCAAGCGTGTTATTCGCTGTAGCGCTGCTCGCTTCCGACCAGAGCTCGACCTTGACTGGAACGCTCGCTGGGCAAATCGTCATGGAAGGCTTTCTGCAAATTCGATTAAAGCCTTGGGTGCGCCGCCTCATTACGCGTCTTATCGCCATCGTGCCTACGGTCATCGTCATCGCCATTTACGGAGAACAAGGAACGGCAGAACTGCTCATATTGAGTCAAGTTATTCTATCGCTGCAATTATCGTTTGCGGTCTTTCCGCTCATCCGGTTCACGAGCGATAAGAAAAAGATGGGAGCTTTCGTATCCCCACTCTGGATGAACAGTCTCGCTTGGATAGCCGGCATCATTATTGCAGGCTTGAATCTCTATTTGCTTGTAAGAACATTGATGTAGAGGAGGTTGTTCAAAAAGTTCCTTTTTTGAACTCCTATTAAAACATAAAAGGCTGCTTCCCAATCGAACCGCGATTTGATATGCTCCCCCTACACAGGTTTTATTATTTCACCTGTCTACCGTAAGGGGAGCATATCAGATTAGGGGCAGCCTTTGCCTGTATCATGAACCGAGACGGAAGATGCGCTTCTTGCCCGGCTGGAGCCGCATGATGATTTCAGCCGCACGGAGCCGAATCTCTTCCTGATCGGAATCAAGCATTTCCCGCAGCACGAAAAGCGCCTTGTCACGCAAATCGTTCAACCCCGTTTCGGCTGGGAGCCATTTCGTCTGTCCCAGCATCCGCATGTGACGCGACTGACGTTCTACCTGTCCTTGCTCCATCTCAATAAGCTTCTCGACGGAATAATAATCATGCTGCACGTACTTCACTCCTCATTCTTCTTAATCCATTTTTACGTTGACGTCTCCGACCTTCGTGGATAATCTGACGAGCGGACCGCCTTCTCCGATGCCGCCTTCGAAAAAGCCATCCGATCCTTTTCGCCGTTGCAGCAGAGGCACGTTGAGCGACAACTCTCCTAACAGGGCAGACGCTTCCAACTGCATTTGACGAATGGAGGACGCAAGGCGGGCATCAATGCTGCCGGCGACGTTGTCGACGTAACATGCGCCGGTATCGGGACCTATGGCACAGCGGATGTCCCCGCTCTTCACGTCCACTCGCAGCGTGCCGCAGATGTCCTGCACGGCCACATCGCCCGAAGCCGAAGCCGCTTCCACATCAGCCGCGATACGTACCAGCTTCACGTCACCGGAGGCAGTGCTGCAGCTCCAATTCACGCCACGTCCATCCCGTACGTTCAAGTCTCCAGACAGCAGTTCCATCACGAGTTCTCCCGCTTCAACATCTTCCAACTCCATATCTCCAGATGTGGACTTGAGGTGAGCCCGTTGCGCCGCCACGTTCTCCACCGCTAAATCTCCCGATAGCGCCTCGGCCTCCAGTACACCGAAGCGGCAATTCTCCATCTCCACATCCCCTGACTTAGCGTCTATACGCAGCAGTCCGATCGAGCTGTTCTCGATGCTTGCGTCGCCGGAATTCACTTGGATATGCAGCTGTTCGTTCTGCAAATACCGCAGCTTCACATCACCCGAGTTGGAATGAAGCCGCATGCTGCCGCGGAACGATTGCGGCACACGGACATGCAGATCGGCGCCGGCCGATGAGATGAACGAAAAGAATCGCTTCGCTCCGGTTCTGCGCAGCATGACCTTAATGTTGTAGGTATCGTGGCTAATTTCCTCTATCACCTCATATTGCTCCGGGTCGGAACTATCGAATCGGTAAGCAAAGGTATCGCCGTCATACGATTCGGTAAAAACGTCCGCCATGTCGGTCATGATGTTCGCCGCATGAATCGCCGCTCCCACATGCCCGTATGCTTGATCCCGCTCTGCTGAGCTGTGCCCAAAGTTCGGCAAATCGAAGTTCAAACCGCCCGCTTGAAATGGTTCTTTCCGCTCACCAGATTCGGGCTTTTCTTCACCGGAACCGCCCGATGGAGCCGCATGTGGGCGATACTGCTCGATGATCTCGTCTGCAATCGACTGAACGTTCCCAAGCGAGCGCACGATTTCGTCATCCGTTTTGCCCATTTCACGCGCCTCTTCGAAATGCGTTTCGAAATCTGACATTATTTCCTTGCGTTCGGAATCCGGGATTCCATCCAACAACCGTTCCAGCTTCACTAAAAATTCCAGTCTCTGCATGCTCATGCTTTCATGACCTCCATAATAATTTCATCCACGCCTTCCGAGAAGCGGCTCCATTCTGCCATCATCTCGCGCATGTAAGTCTCGCCCGTCTCGGTCAGCTTGTAATATTTTCGGGACGGCCCTTCCGGCGACTCTTTCAAATACGTCGAAAAATAACCTTCCTGCGTCAGTCTGCGCAACAGAGGATACATCGTGCCTTCTGCCACGAGGAACTTCTCTGAAATGCGATGAACGAGTTCGTAGCCGTAGCGGTCTTGTTCATAGGTCAGCACAAGCACACATAGCTCCAAGGCCCCTTTCTTGAATTGAACGTTCAACCGTTTCGCCTCCTTTCACATCTATTTCAACTTATCTGGTCAATAGTTCCATGGCTTGTTGTTCTACATAGTAACACACACTACTGTACAATACAAGGTACCTTTCTAAGCTCAAATCCATTTACATAATTTCTAAGTACATCAATACTAAGTGCCTAAATTCTAGGTTTAATTGCAAAGCGCCCCCTTCTGTCATCAAAATTAAATTGTGACGATTTTCCTCGGTGTGGTATAATAAATCCAGTTTTTATATGGAGGATTTCCCCATGGTTCGACTATTCGATATACAAGCTTCGGCCCTGTTCACTGCCTATTCTCCTACTCATCTCTTCGTCCTGGCCCTGTTCGCCTGCTCTATCTTATGTCTATATACGTTCCGGAACAGTCTGCGGGAGAAACGAGCGGGGAACATCGTCCGCTTCAGTCTGGTGACAGTACTCGTGCTGTCCGAGCTGTCGTTGAATGTGTGGTACATCTGGCATGGGCAATACGACGTGAAGGATACGCTGCCGCTTGAACTGTGCACCATATCGTTATATCTGTCAGTTGCCATGCTCATCTGGAAAAGCCGGCGCTTGTTCCAGATCATATACTTCGTTGGAATTGGCGGAGCCTTGCAGGCCTTGCTCACCCCAGCGCTTGATTATGACTATCCTCATTTCCGGTTCATTGAATTTTTTGCGGCGCATATCGCCATTATTTTGGCTGTGCTGTACATGCTCTGGGTGGAAGGACACCGTCCTACCCTCAAATCTGTATTCGCCGCCATGGGCTTTCTCAATCTGCTCCTTGTTGCAGTCGGCACCGTGAACGCAATGACCGGCGGCAATTACATGTTCCTCGCCCGCAAGCCTGAGACGGCCTCGCTTCTGGACGTGCTTGGACCGTACCCATGGTACTTAGTGTCACTGGAGGTTGCCGCATGCCTGATATTCTTGCTCATGTACCTGCCATTTGCCATCTCTGCGCGAGTTCGGCAAGCGCGGCCTCAGGAGACGGGCTATGATTAATCGCAGTGCTTCACATACCGACGGACTGGCAACCGCAGATCTATACAATCACGAGCGGGAGTCAGCAGCAGCCTCACTATATACTGACCGGGATACATGCATTTTTCTGACAAACACGCCCAGAGTCACGTTGATCTTTCGGTACGGGGGGATATCGAGCTATTTTGAGTTATTAATAGATATATTGAGAAGGACAAGGAGGTATGGTGCAGATGAACAATCCAAATGAACTATTAAGAAGCTTAAAATCGTTGTCTGGGCCTTTTCCGCCCTTTGATGTGACACGACTGCCGGAAAGTCCTGGGGTGCTGTTCCTATAATGGCTGAATTTAGCGATTGAGAATGAAGTGAAGGAGCCTCATGCGATGACGCTTTCTGCTGTGGATGCCGATGGTTATCCAGACGCGCGTGTATTGATATTGAAGGGCGTGGCTGGCGAGGCATTTTACTTTGCTTCCGGCTCCGAGAGCTGGAACAATCGCTTTCCAATCAGAGAGAGCGGATCACACTTGATCTGGAAATTGTCGAGCCCAACTGGACGCTGTATGCCGTGAATGTGCGTGAAGCGGAATTTTGGCAGGGGGATGTTCATCGTAAACACGTTCGTATTCAATATCACTTATGCGACGACGGGCAGTGGAGACATTCCTTGCTCTGGCCGTGAGGCTGCTGCTTGAAAGTATTTACATTTTCTTTTATCACCTAAAGAGAGCCGAGGAGCCATCCACCCCCATTCCCGAAGATGCCCCTATAGAACCGAATAAGAGAAGAGCCATGGACATGATGATCGATGCTTTTTTCATCCGATTTCACCTCTTTCGAAAGGATATTTGCGAATCGTTTCTTTTTCTCTGCTGAAGCATGCGTATCGTATTCTTGAAACGTAACGTCAACCATTCCGACACGCTGCATATTCTTTAGTGCGAGCGCTAATTCCAACGACAAGGCGTTGTATTCAAGCCCTAATTCATGTTGACTGGTTCCAAAATGATATTAAGCCAAGCTTGTTTCGAATTGAGGACTCTGCAATACGACATTTTCATCGACATCAAGTGTTTTTTGCCGTTCATCGGGGAGAGAACGTTGCAAAAAGCGAAACAAGAGATTCAAAACGTACAGAACCGGATTGAAATCAAGAGAGGCCCTTATGCCAGGTTCTAACATAAAAAAACCGGACTCTTCATTTCACAAAGGAGTCCGGTCTGGTAGAACTCATTCAACTAACGTACCCGTTCATTTACAGATGAGATCCGCCACTTGCATCGATCAATTGCCCGGTTACCCAACGGCTGTCCGATGAGGCAAGAAAGGCGGCAATATCTGCCACAGCTTTGACATTAATGTCCATGACCTCGTCAAAAGATTCTTCCATTGCCTCTTCAACGGTTAGAATTTGCCCGATTCCAGCGTTATTCACAAGAATATCAAACCGATTATCGCCTGTACGTTTCCGAAGGGTCCAATGTCGCATATAAATCACGAATGCCCTCATCTCCTTGTTTGGAATTCATGTTTAGTTATATCACAAGGTACACAAAATCCACAAAAGCCGTTTCCAGTCGCAGCACGACGATGAGAACGGCTTTGATATCAGATTTGAATATAACGGAATGAACCTTCTGCATGTGATGAGCGCTCGCCTCATGCAGAGTGGGTATCTGTCTCTGGGCAAACGGTGCCATGCCGCCCTTCCAGACGTTCCGCGGCAATAAATCCGGCGGCGGATACGAGCAGGAGCAGCCCCATGCCTAAATACAGAGCCTTTGTTCCCAGTTGATTATATATAAAAGCCCCGATAAGGCTTCCCGTCATCGTCGCCCCGATGCTTATAATGACCGACATAACCGCTTGGCCGCTTGCGCGGAAGCGGTCTGGAATAAGATCCATCATATATTCCGCCAAATAAATGAAGTACAGGGCAATGCCTACTCCTTGAACCGCCTGCATAAACAAGATGAGCGGCAAGACGTCGGTTGTGTAGATGACGAGAGCGCGTGCAGCCATAATGACCGCGGACAACGCCAGCATGAAGAGCGGCCGGAACTGCCGGCCAGAACGGCCCAAGTATAAAAAGACAAACACTTCCGTCGCCGCTGGCAGCATCCACCCGAGTCCGATGTCAAGCGAGCTTCCATTCATATCCCGGATCATGAAGCTAAAATATTGGTCGTTGAAGATGAGCGTCATATTATAAATGATGAGCACGACCATGAATAATACGAAGCGCCGCGTGAAAACGTAGCTCCAGAACTCTTTCATGTTCACTTTTTCCTGTGGCTTTTTCCGAGTCGACAATCCGCCCGCACTCTCTTCACTAACCTCTGCCGCAAGCGCTTCGGCTGCATTCCGCGGCGTATCGTCCCGTCTCGGATCCCGCAGCGGCAGCAGCGCGCAGCCGGTCAAACCGACCAGAACCATCACGATCCATCCCATCGATGCATGTCCCGGCAGCCGTTCCAGCAGCCATCCGATAAGAACCGCCGATACGGCAAACCCTGCCGCGCCGCAGCCGCGAATGACCGCATAGGAATCTCCCAGCCGTCTCGCCGCAAGCATCGCCATGCTGTCGGTCAGCGACGTGGCTGGAACCCACAGAAATTGAAAAACAAAAATGAGTCCCATCACCGTCCACGGCTCCGAGGTATGAAAGACGAAAAACAATACTCCAATCAACGCAAGCAAGAGGGCCAACAAGAGAGGCTTCATGGCCGCGAACTTGTCGCTCAAATAGCCAATTAAATAATTGCCGATCATGCCAACGATGGGAAGCACCGCGTTTTGCAATCCGTACATGGCGTCGCTATAACCGATATCTTTGTAATATAACGGAAAAAAAGAAGAAAAGACCGCCGCCGGCGTAAAAAGCATAAACATGTAGACATACATATAGCGGAGCTGCCTCTTGCGATAGAAACTATGATTCAAGTATTCCATGGAAGTCATCTGCCTGCCTCCGTACCGAGGCTCAGAAGAAATCCCATGCTCTTATCTTGTTTACGTATGCGCATCATGCTGTTCATAGTCCCTTTCGTGTCAGAATTAAGAATATTCCCTATTTTAGCACACGAAAAGTTTAGGCGGTTTCGTTTTCATAGTTTATTAAAATGTTGCAAATATTCGAGTTATTTTTGAAAGCGCATACCCATAGGATGAAGTAGGCATTTCTATAATAGCCCTGCAAAATTAATGGCACTATTTACAATTCCTTATTACTAGCTTAACGCTATGTTAAAAATCACGTTTTACAATGGGACATGTGCACAGTTCCGATGATTTTACTAAAGAATCCAATTTATCGTTAGCTAACTCTTTACCCTACATTAGGAACCCATTCATGAGGAGTGTAAATGTATCTATGAAAGAAAAACGTTGGTTTACGATGCTAACTGTTATTTCCATGCTGTTCCTCGCTGTCGTCGGATGCTCTACCGGCTCCGCCTCGGAAAGCACAAGCGATGCGGCCAAAGGCCAAGGGGAAGCTGCCGCTCCGGCAGCAAAGGAAGAAGACAAGACACCCGTCAAAATCCAATACTGGCATTCTCATGCGGAAGCCCAAGAAGAGGGCTTGACGTACATGATTGAAGAATTTCATAAGAAATATCCTTACATTACGGTTGAACCTGTCTATCAAGGCGGCTATGGCGATCTGCACAAGAAGCTGCTGGCTGCAGTCGCAGCGAACGATGTTCCTGCGGTAACGAACGTTGAGGTCTCTTCCTTGCCAATGTTTGCGCATGACGGAATTTTTGAAGACCTTACTTCTTATATCGAGCGTGATCAGGTTGACATGTCCAGCTTCTCCGAAGGCATGGCGAAAGCCTATGCTTACGAAGACCGCCAATTCGGATTTCCGCTTATCGTGAGCATGAGCGTCATGGTTTACAACAAGACGATGCTCGACAAGCTCGGCGTCACGCCGCCGCAAACGTGGGACGAAGTCGAAGCGTTCAACAAGAAGGTTACTGTGAAAAAAGATGGAAAAACCGATCGTTATGCTCTTTCCGTTCCAGGATGGGACAACTGGTATTATGACCCATGGATGATCAACGGCGGCGGCTCCGTCTTGAACGCCGATATGACGCAAGCCAGCATCGATTCGCCAGAAAGCCTGCGCTACATTCAGAATTTCAATCGTTGGGTGGATGAAGGCGCCATGCATATCGGATACGGCAAAGGAGCGTCTGGCACGATGCGCCAAATGTTCCTGGAAAGTAAAATCGCCATAATCGAACACACTTCCGCCATGATTAAAACGTATGTGGAAAATGCAGACTTTGAAGTCGGTGTCTCCTTCCTCCCTGGCGACAAAACACGCATTTCCAATATCGGCGGAGCTGGTATCGTCATGATGAGCGGTGCCAAAGACAATCAAAAAGAAGCGGCGTGGAAGTTCATTCAGTTCATGACGAGCAAAGAGTACAACATTAAATGGGCGGAAAAAGTCGGCTATTTGCCAACACATAAGTCAGTCGTCGATACCGAGGAAGGCAAAGCTTATCAAGAACGCTGGCCGCAATACAAAGTGGTGCTTGAGAATTTCGATAACGTTCAGCCTCGTATCCAGCATCCGTTGTATCCGGAGTTCAGCGACTTCTATATTGAAGCGGTCGGAAAAATGGTGCTCGAACACGGGGACCCGGCTCAATTGATGAAGGAAGCGGCAGCAGAAATCAACAAAGTGTTGGAAGAAAGCAATTAAGCGTGTTCAAATAATGAACTTTTCAACACCGAGAAGGTGAATGCAAGATTCGATGTCGAATCAGCTTCCAGATATGCTTCGTGTTCAAAAGTTCACCATTATCTGCGGTCAAGCAAGGCTGTATCCCTCCCAAATATGGACACAGGGCGTGCGGCTTTGGCTTGGCCTTTCTATTATTTAGTTGATTCCGATCTAAGGAGAGGGCGAATATCGAAATGAATGCACATTCCGAACAACCTCATGCTGTACAGATTGCCCAGCTATCTACCAAACGGCCTTGGTCCTGGTACAGCTTCTTCGAGAGGTGGAAAGATTTCAGCTTCGCGCTGCCGGCGCTGCTGTTCTTGCTTGTGTTTACTTATTACCCGCTTATCTATTCGATATACATTAGCATGACGAACTGGAACATGACACGTCCGATTAAGAAGTTTGTCGGCATGGAGAATTACACGAAGCTGTTATCAAGCGAAGAGTTCTGGAAAGTATTGACCGTCACGTTCAAATATACCGTATTCGATGTGTTCTTCACGATTGTCATCGGTCTTGGACTGGCGCTGTTGTTCAATTCCACGTCGAAAATATTCAACTTCCTGCGCGCCGTCGTCTTCATGCCGTATTACATCTCGATGGTTGTCGCCGCCATGATTTTTTTATGGATCTTCAACGCGGAATACGGCTTGGCGAATTACATTCTGCATCTTGCCGGGTTCGATCCCGTTGCCTGGATGACGAATCCGAATACCGCGCTCTCTGCGCTCATTACCGTTTCACTATGGAAGGGCGTCGGCTTCGCGATGCTGCTCTTTATCGCTGGGCTCCGCAGCATTCCGATGGAATATTACGAGGCTTCCAGCATTGACGGCGCCACGCGCTGGAGCCAATTCCGGCTTATTACGCTGCCGCTGCTGTCTCCTATGACGTTGTTCCTCATCATTACGAACTTTATCGGCTCGATGCAGGTGTTCCAATCGATCGATATTATGACGAACGGCGGACCGCTCAACGCGACGAAGGCGATGGTGTTCTGGATTTATCAAATGGCATTCTCCGACTTCCGCACCGGTCGTGCATCGGCGCTTGTCGTCATCTTCTTCATCATTATTATTACGTTGACCGTCATTCAACTGTGGATTTCCAAAAAACGAGTTCATTACGAAGGGTAGGCTTAGCGGATGTCCAAATCCATCTCATCTTCCATCCGGTTGGCAGCAGCCATCTTGATTACGATACTGATGTTTTTTCCAACCTATTGGCTTGTCGTCACCTCACTTAAGACTCCGTACGAGCTGCGTCTGGCGATTCCCTCCTTCTGGCCGGAGTCGTTCCGCTGGCAGAACTATGTTGAGGCGTTTCAAGCTTCGCCGTTCGGGCGCTATTTTCTGAATACGACGATACAGACGTTCGGCATTATGTTCTTGCAAATCAACGTCGCCATCTGGGCAGCATTCGCATTCGCCAAGGGGAGCTTCCGGGGCCGCGACAAATGGTTCCTTCTTGTGCTCGCCGCGCTTATTGTGCCGGAGCAAGTCACGTTCGTACCGGTCTATGTGATGATGTCAAAGCTCGGTTGGTTGAATACATATTTGGCGCTCATTGTCCCTCACGGGGCGTCTGCCTACGGTATCTTTTTGCTGCGGCAGTCGTTCAAATCATTGAATAACGATGTGCTGGAGGCTGCGCGCGTGGACGGCGCAGGACGATTTCACCAATTGTACCGCATCCTTGTTCCGATGGCGATGCCGACAATTGCGACGCTGATCGTACTGACGTTCATCAGCAGCTGGAACTCTTACTTCTGGCCGCTCATTATGACGAACTCCGACAATATGCGCGTGCTGACCGTCGCCGTGGCAATGATGCGCGACTCCGTCGCAGGCGATGAGGCATTGACCTTCCATATGCTGAGTGCCGCGAGCGTCATGGTCATCTTGCCGATTGTCATCGTATTTTCATTCGCCCAGAAGCATATTGTGGCCGCATTAGCCAATTCGACATTTAAATAAATGAAAAATATAGGAGGCGATGGCATGTGTACATCAAATAAAGCACGATGGAAACAAAGCGCGCGCGGGCTGCTCCTGCTTGGCCTTATGCTCTGGACAACCGCATGCGGCAACGGCTCCGGCGGAACCAAGGAGCCTGCGTCATCTTCCACTGGGACAGCAGCCGCTCCGCTGATCAAGACGGCACAGGCAACCGAGCGGAATGGAAAGCTGACGCAGCAAGAAGTCGAGAAGAAGATGCGCATTGATAAAAAAGAGTTCCAGCCGATACTGGAGCTGGCAACACTTGGTCCGATTATTCCCGGTCTGCATGAGCAGGTCATTCCGCAAGGGCTCGCCTACGCGCCTGACGAAGGCTGGCTCGTTATGTCGGGATATCGAGAGAAGGGTGGAGTCAGCGTACTTGCGCTTCTGGATGCCAAGAGCGGCGCATTGGTGAAATCGTTCGAACTGTATGAAGGGAATAATAAGCCTTATACCGGACATGCAGGCGGCACGGCCGTCACACCGGGTTATGTGTGGATCGCCTCAGGCGGCGAAGCGCGCTATGTGTCGATCGAAGCGCTCAACAAGGCGGAGGACGGCGGAAGGGTCGTGTTCGAGGGCAGTCTGAAAGCGGGCGTCCGCGCTTCGAACGTTGCATATGAAGACGGATTGCTATGGGTCGGAGAATTCGCCCACGGTACCGAATATCCGACGGATAAGTCCCATTACTTACAGAACCGCGACGGCGAGGAATACCGCGCTTGGATGGAAGGATATGCGATCGATGCCCAGACCGGCCTGCCGCCGGAGCTAGCTGCTGGAGCCGAATCTTCGGTTCCTGAGGCGATCCTATCCATTCCGAATCGCATTCAAGGCATGAGTCTGTGGAAAGGCCATTGGATATTAAGTGATTCGTTCGGGCGCAATGCCGAGAGCACCGTCCTGTTCTATTCCGATCCGCGTGAGGAGGCCCCGCACACAGAGGTGAAGCTCGGAGAAGCTTCCGTGCCGGTCTGGTTCCTCGACGGTAAAGCATTGGCGGGCAAGCTGGATGGACCGCCGATGGCAGAGGAACTGGCTGTTATCGATGATTCGCTATACATTTTATATGAATCCGGTTCAGAGAAATTCGTCACCTCTGGAAGCTATGCCATGGATACAATGCATGTGCTTGATATGAACGTTGTGCAAGCAAAGTGGATGCAGTAGAACCTCAACTAACAGCACCATCGTTAAACCTCATCGTCCAAAATAAAGTAAAAAGGAAACAATCATGATGGGAGTATTGGCTTCCGTCGCTGTTAAATCCAAGTTGTTGGGAAGAGATTGTGTGGGAATGACTCGGATTCAAAGTCGATCTCCAGGTCTCCCCAGCGGATACTCTCCACCCGTAATTGCTTCGTTTTCAACCTTAACAAGGTTTCTCAACAGCTAGAAGCCGTCGTATATGACGGCTTCTTTATTTTCCCTTATAATAAAGAGGTGAGACAAATTATTGATTGTATATACGAACAGGAGTCTTGTCCTATGAACGAAGCAAAACTGAACGAATACATACGCCGAAAAGCAGAGATTCTCCCTACAGCAGATGAAGCGGCCTCCACGCTTGTTGCGGAATTGTTGGCGGAGATGGAGCAGTTAATGAAAGACAACGAGCGATTGCGCAAATCGCTGCACGCTGCCGGTAAGGGCAAGTCACGCGCTGGCATGTCCACCAAGCTGAAGGACGCACTATACGAATAGTTTGCCCTTCATCCAACTTTTGTTCATACGATTGGATAAATACCGTGTCCCCTTCAAAACATAAAGCCATATCTGTCTACTCGATGAAAACAGAATGTGCGGAGGGACACAATGATCACGAGAATCATGTTATTGGTTCTGTTTGCGGTATTGGCCGCTGGATGCACTCCATCCGGTAAATCACCTGCAGCCAAACATTCGCAAGAAGGCTACACGATTCAACAAAGGCAAATCAAAATGGCAGCTAAGGAAACCCCGCAGCTCGCCGGCGGGCAGGAAAGCCAAGTACGCGAGCCCAAGCCCCTGTCCTTAGCGGAGCTGCGCAAGAAATACCGTTCGCATTTTCTGCTGCAAGGACCTTCCGATCGGAAGTGCATCAGTTTGACGTTCGATGACGTGCCTGACAATCATTTCACTCCCCAGGTGCTGGATGTGCTGAACCAATACGGCGTAAAAGCTACCTTTTTCGTCGTAGGCAACCGGGCAGAAAAATATCCAGAAATCGTTCAGCGTATAGTAAACGAAGGACATGTAATAGGAAATCACTCTTACGATCACGCCAACTTGCCCAAATTGTCTGACGAAAGCTTTCGTCACCAGGTGACTCGAACCGAAGATATCGTCCGCGGGATTACCGGGCAGCAGATGCGTTACATCCGCCCCCCCTATGGCAATATAAGCGAGGAACAGATCAAATGGCTTGCCAGCCAAGACATGCTCATCGTGAATTGGAATGTCGACTCGCTCGATTGGAAAGGGTTGACTCCAGAACAAATAGAAGCAAACGTTATGAGCCATCTTACATCCGGTGCTATTGTGCTGCAGCATGCTGCTGGCGGAGAAGGCGGAGATCTATCCGGCACCGTCATGGCGCTGCCGCTCATCATTGAGCAATTGAACCAGCAGGGTATTAAAATGGTGACGCTCCCCGAATTACTGAGCAAGCCCGCTTACCGTCAGTGAGACAACCTCTAGCGAGGCCTTTTGAAGATGAGCGGCCGCGATTAAAGGTTGGTTTTATCGCCATAAACGATATTTCGGTTTCGCTTTAACGCTCCACCGTTCTTAAACATTCCTTAGTGGGAAATAACGAATCCCTTGCTAGCGAGCAAGGGATTGCTTAGTTCAATCATCATGTAATGGCAATCATCATTCCCACAGCCCCAAGGATTGATAAATCTCTTTAGAGACTACACCGTCTACTGGAAACCCCTGCATCTGTTGATATCGCTTCAATGCGGTCGTCGTTGCCCCGCGAAATCTCCCGTGACATTCTCCTTCATACAACCCGGCCGCTTGCAGCCGATTCTGTATGAGCAGCACATCCCCGCCTGCGTCGCCTTCGGCCAGTCTCCGCGGATCCCGATACAGTCCCCCCAGCACATGCCCCAGCATTGTTACTTTCGTTCCGATGGGGACTCGCTCAAATAGCTCTTCCACATCCTTGTTCCGCATGCGCACACAGCCGTGACTTCGGTTATAGCCGATAGAATCGGGACGGTTCGTCCCATGAATGCCATAAATCCCCCACGGCACATTCAGCCCAATCCATCTCGTGCCGAAGCCCGGTCCCCAATGTTTCCCTTTAAATACGACCTCATATTGTCCAACCGGCGATGGAGTAGCAGGATTTCCGAGCGCTACCCGATATTTCTTAACTGGTCTGCCGTGAACGAAGAGAGTCAGCACGTGCTTAGAAGGATCGACGACGAGATGAACCGCCTCTTGCTCCGACATAATCGGCAGCGGTTCGGCTTGAGCCTTGGACGGCAGCAGTAGCATAATCAAAAGCAGGAACAAAACGGCGGTATGAATAATCGGGCACATTCTGCTATAAGCAGATATACATTTTACTGTATCGTTGTTTAACATCTTCAATTCTTCCTATAGTGTTCATAATCTGTACTATCCACTAATAATATGGATTAAATCCCTCTAGTTTATCCATCCCAACACTCTCCGCAGGCTGACCCGAAACTAAACTATCTGTCATCGTTGAATCATCTCAATGCGGTCAATATAATGTATTCATCGTATCGATGCATAACTCGTTACACGCATACTCCATGAATTCGACCATATAGCACTTGCACTTCCTTCACGATCACCAAGAAGCCAACCGGCATCCGATTGGCTTCTTGACGTTCTATTCTGTAACGAAATGTGAATACAGCAGCTGCAGCCAATCCGCCTAGCCGGGGCATGGCATCGGACGGCGGTTGCAGCCGAATTATCTAATTGGTACGCATTCTCATAATTACGGCAAGCATCTATCTTCGGAACGGGAGCAGTCCCTCATTCAACGTTTGAGTGTTCGCATACACCTGGCGGTATACATCAAATAACTGCTCATACATTTCATTTCGGTTCGGATCCGGCTTCCAGCGTTCGGACGCCATCAGGAATGCATCCGCACAGACCTCCAGTGTTGGGAACCAACCCGCTCCATAAGCCGCCAGCATGGCCGCTCCCATCGCTGGACCTTGCTCGCTCTTCAGCTTCACCATCTCCGTGCCGAAGATGTCGGCCTGCATTTGCAGCCATGTCTCATTTCGCGCTCCACCACCGATGGAAATGACGGCGGATATTTCTTTGCCGGATGCGCGCAAGATATCAAGCGATTCCTTCAAGGAGAACGTAATGCCTTCCAGCACGGCGCGGGCAAAATGCTGCAACGTGTGCGATCCGTCCATGCCGATGAAGCTTCCGCGAATAACTGCATCCGCATGCGGTGTCCGTTCGCCTACCAAATACGGAGTGAACAGTAGACCTCCCGAACCGGCGGGAATGTCTTCGATTCCATTCAGCAGCTCGTCGAAGGACAGGCCGTGCCCGAACGTCTCCTTGAACCATTGCAAGCTGTATCCGGCTGCAAGCGTCACGCCCATCACATAATAAGCATTCGTGAGGCCGTGATTGAAGAAGTGAACCTTGCCTTCATAATCTGCACAGCGATTCTCTTCATAGGCGAGCACAACACCGGACGTTCCGATGCTGCACATGGCTGTGCCGGGATGCAATATCCCCGCTCCAATTGCGCCGCAAGCGTTGTCCGCGCCTCCTGCGTATACCTTCGTCTGCGGGGACAAGCCGGTCTTTCCCGCCATCTCCGGCAGCAGCGTCCCGACACAGTCAGACGACTCCAAGAGCGGCGGGAACAGCGACAGCGGCAGGCCGAAGGCATCCGCAATTGCGGTGCTCCATTGCTTCTCCATCACATCTAGGAGCAGCGTGCCGGCCGCATCGGAATAATCCGTCGCCATATGTCCCGTCAATCGGTAGCGGACATAATCCTTCGGCAGCATGAATGCCGCTGCGCGGGCGAATAGCTCCGGCTCATTCTGCTGTACCCAGAGCAACTTCGGCAGCGTGAATCCTTCCAGCGCTTGATTCTTCGCAATCCGAAGCAGTTGCGGTCCAAGCTCTTCCGTAATGCGGCGGCATTGCTCGGTCGTGCGGGTGTCATTCCATAAGATGGCATGACGCAGCGGCTCGCCGTCTTCGCCGAGCAGAACGAGGCCATGCATCTGCCCGGAGAAGCTGATCCCGTCTATATCTGCGGCCGCGACGCCCGCTTCATTGACCAATCGCGCAATAGCGGCTACCGTTCCGTCAGTCCAATCCTCCGGCTTCTGCTCGCTGTAGCCCGCTTTCTCGTGAATGAGAGGATACGCTTCCGCAGCTTCCGCTATGACGGTTCCCTTCATATTCACGAGAATTGCCTTGACAGCGCTTGTCCCTAGGTCGATCCCAATGACGTATTTCATCTCGGTCTCTCCTTTCCAGCTATCGATCGCGAATTCCACATCCGTGATTCCCGCTTCATCGCGCCATGCCTTGGCTACTCGGCCAACAGGTACGTGTTCAAGATACTTTTTACATGCTCCTGACGTCCGGACACATTTCTGCGGATATCATGATTCAACGCATATTCTTCCAACGACTTGAGCGTGGCCGTGCCTGAAGCGATATCCTGACCGATCCCTTCGCGGAAGCTAGAGTAACGATTGGCAATCATGTCCTCGAACACGCGGTCTTCCAGCAATTTGGCCGCTGTCTTCAAGCCTTTCGCGTACGCATCCATTCCAGCAATGTGGGCAAGGAACAGATCTTCCGCTTCGAACGAGCCGCGCCGGACCTTCGCGTCAAAGTTGATGCCTCCGCGTCCCAATCCGCCGTTCATCAGCACTTCATACATCGCCAACGTCGTCGTATACAAATCGGTCGGGAATTCATCCGTATCCCAGCCGAGCAGCAGATCGCCCTGGTTCGCGTCCAGTGAGCCCAGCGCGCCGTTGATACGAGCTGCGCGGAGCTCATGCTCGAAGGTGTGGCCAGCCAATGTCGCATGGTTCGCTTCGAGATTCAGCTTAAAGTGTTCTTTCAGGCCGTATTGGTGCAAGAAAGCGAGTGTGGTGGCCGCATCAAAGTCGTATTGATGCTTCGTCGGCTCCTTCGGCTTCGGTTCGATTAGGAACTGAGCATCAAAGCCAATCTCTTTTGCGTAATCGATAGACATATGGAACAGACGCGCCATATTATCCAACTCGAGCTTCATGTCCGTGTTTTGAAGCAGCTCATATCCTTCACGCCCGCCCCAAAATACATAATTCAAGGCGCCGAGCTCCTTCCCGACTTCCAGCCCTTTCTTCACCTGCGCAGCAGCATACGCGTAGACGTCCGCATTGCACGTCGTTGCCGCACCGTGCACGAAGCGCGGATTCGTGAACATGTTCTGCGTGTTCCACAGCAGCTTCTTCCCGGTCGATGCCATGTACTCCTTCATCATGCTGACAATCACGTCAATGTTCCGGTTCGTCTCCCGCAGCGAATCGCCTTCCGGAGCGATGTCACGATCATGGAAGCAGAAATAGTCTAGATTTGCTTTTTCCATAAATTCAAATGCGGCTTCCACTCTCGCTTTCGCTAAATCCATTCCCGACAGGCGATTCCAGGAGCGTTCCATCAAGGCGTCTCCGAACGGATCCGTTCCCCCATAGGTCAGCGTATGCCAATATGCCATCGCGAAGCGCAGGTGCTCCGACATCGGCTTGCCCATCACGATCTCATCTGGACGATAATGCTTGAACGCGAAAGGATTGGACGATTGGCGGCCTTCATACTCAATCTTGTTAACGGTTGCAAAGTAGCTCATCTGCAGGTGCCTCCTCTTGAATTAAAACTTTACCCTCATCCTAGCATAATTTAATAACTTTGTATATCCATTAAACTAAGTAGGAAAAATATTATAATTTCGACTTATCTCCCATCATCTCGCTGCACCCGTCACAGCCTAATTATAAAAAACTTGCTTAAATGAGCAATCCCTCCTAAACTAATAATCATTGACATTGTAAATTTAGAGCATAAATAAAGTTGTATCGATAAAGGATGAGGTATCAAGATGAAGGTCACCGGTGATCAAGCTCTCGTAAAAAAAATAAACACCTCGATCGCACTCGAAGCTATCCAGCTTCATGCCCCTATCTCGCGTGCGCAGGTTGCATCGATGACCGGTCTCAACAAGGCGACCGTCTCGAATCTAGTGAATGAATTGTTAGAGCAGCAGCTTGTGCTCGAAATCGGTCCGGGACAATCCAGCGGGGGACGAAAACCGCTCATGCTGTTGTTCAACCGCCATGCGGGCTATACCATTGGCATCGAATTAGGCATAGGAAGCTTCACGGCAATCCTATGCGACTTATCAGGACAGATTGTGCTGGAGGAAGCCAACATTCCTATCCGCAGCAATGAATCGGAGCATGTGATCGACAGCCTATGCGATACGATCACTGCGCTTCGCAGCCAAGCTCCCGACGCGCCTTACGGCACGATAGGGATCGGCATCGGGGCGCCGGGAATGGTCGATGAAGAAGGCAACGTCCTGTTCGCGCCGAACTTGGGCTGGAGGAACGTTGCGCTGAAACGGGCTATAGAGGAGCGGTTTCCCGGGGCGATCATCACTGTCGACAATGAAGCCCGCGCAGGCGCCATCGGCGAATGGGAGTACGGCACAGGCGAGAAAGCGCAGCATCTCGTCTATATCAGCGCAGGGGCCGGCATCGGTACCGGAACGATTATCGGAGGGGAATTGTTCAAGGGCGCATACGGCTATTCTGGCGAAATGGGGCATATGACGATTGAAGCGAACGGCCGCAAATGCAGCTGCGGTAACCGGGGTTGCTGGGAGCTGTATGCCTCGGAGAAGGCGATTACAGAAGCTGGCAAGAACGTGAGCTATCATAGCTTGGAAGAAATCATGCAAGCTGCTGAGCAGGATGAGCCGAACGCGCTTCACACGCTGCATCAGATTGGTGAGTACTTGGGCGTCGGCATCGCCAATATTATTAACACGTTTAACCCAGAGCTAGTCATTATCGGTAACAAGCTCACCCAAGCCGAACGTTGGATCCGCAAGCCGCTTCTGCGGACGGTGCAACAACGTACACTCCAATCGCATCAGCATGGATTGCAAATTCATTTTTCCTCGCTGCAGCAGCGTTCGACCGTGCTTGGCGCGGCCAATCAGGTCATTCAATCGTTCGTCGGACGAACTAAAGTGTCCGTATAAACGCACAAAGGGCCGTCTACTGTCCGTCTGATTGAAGAGGAGGCGGCCTTCGATTGCGTTCAATCTCATGAATGATCGCATGCTTGTATCCTAAAGTATGTTCCGGATGCCACCATAAATGGGCATATGCATGTGCCAGATCGGGATGATAGCACGCGCCGCCCCCTCCTGCACCATGGTTAGAGCAGCGGTATGGCGCAACATATAAATAACGCTTGCAATTTCCTAGAGACACGTGGAGGACTCGTCTAATGAGGCATTAGATGTTACTAGATGTTATGTTTCTATCTTCCGCTTTGCCCTTTGCCTCACTCTCCCATCCCGTCAGAAGATGTGGCGCACAAGCATTCCACCCCTTGTCCCATCCCATCAGAAACTGATTCGTTTACCTGGCTACTCTTCTAGAACAGTATGTTTTCCAGTGTTGGGCAAGTTCATCCTTTGTGTCTGACCTGCGTTAGTTCTGAATCAAAGGGAGAATGGCTCAAAAGACTGGACACTCGCATCATTGCTCGCAAACCTGCTGAAAAATCACTGCATAGAACTTAAACATTCCTTCATGTCAAAAAAGCCGGAATCAACATCCCGGCTTTTCCCCGGTGTATGGTTAGAACCAGCCGGAACGCAATACGATTACCAACAAAATGAAGAGAACCAAAATTACGCCTGTAGAAGTAAAGAAACCACCACATCTTCCAGCAATGTCGCTCATTTAATGTCCCCCTTCACCGTTATTAAAGTGTACTTGCGTTGTTATTGTATGGCCTGCTGTGACAAAAAGATTCTTTTAAATGCCCATATCCATCAAATTTGCGCTTCTGCCCTGCCAGCCTGTAGTTTGTCCACCCACTCGCATGAGCAACAACTCACATATGATAACGTGTATTCAATTATATTATCTTATGGGAAAAGGGGCTGTGAAGCATGACATTTCGCGACAAAGCTCTTCGTCTTTGTGGACACAATGTGCGGGTCACCACCAGAAAAGGCACTTTTACTGGAAGACTGACCTCGGTCGGCACCGATTTTCTGGTGTTGAGTTCTATTACCGGACGCCGCAGAAGAAACCGCATAATCCGGCTGGTTGAAATTATCGCCTTGCTGTCCTTGCTGCGATAACCCCGGATATGAAGCGGAACGAAAACCGCCAGCATCCGCTGGCGGCTTTGTATATCTGCTTGCAGCATCTTGATTCTAAAGCTCCGTGTTTATAGTATCGTATTTACAAAAAAATCCTGTATAATGAAACAGAATTCATATCTATTTAGGAGGTTCATTCAATTGAGTCCAAACATACATATTTTTCACGAAGCGCCTACGCCAGAGGAATATATCGCTTTGCGAGTCGCTGCCGGTCTTAGTGCCAAAAGCTTAATCGGAGCCGAAATCGCTTTGAAAAACTCCATCTTTGCAGTCACATTGAGACATGAAGACGAACTCGTAGGCATGGGCCGAATCATCGGAGACGGCGGTTGCTTTTATCAAGTTGTAGACATCGCGGTTGCCCCTTCTTATCAAGGCAAAGGGTTGGGGAAACTGATCATGACGGAAATCACCAATTACTTAGAGAACAATGCGCCTGATAAATCTTATGTCAGCCTGCTAGCGGATGTCCCCGCCGATCATTTATACAAGAGGTTTGGCTTCGATTATACGCACCCCAAGTCTCTAGGCATGTATAGAAGATACTAGGCAGCTGACAACTTCATGCAGACTAGAAATAGACCATCCTTTCAAGGAAGAGGTCTATTTTACTTTTTTCACGGCATGTGAGCAGATATGTGCATGCAAAAAATCCCTTGCCTATGCAAGGGATACACTTTGAGTATGTATGGTGCGGTAGAGAGGACTCGAACCTCCACGGGCGTACGCCCACTACCCCCTCAAGATAGCGTGTCTGCCATTCCACCACTACCGCACATCTAATCCCTCATGAAGAGGACAACAATTAATATACCATCATTTGAAGCTCTTGTAAAGTGGAGCGTTCCTCCGCAACGACTGTTTCCAAAACAACTGAGACCATCAAATCCGAGAAGCTGCGTTACGAAAACGCTGACAGTATTTACGAATAGACATGTAAGGCGTCCTGATGGTCCCGATCGGAACGGGATAAAACCTAGGGGCAATGCCCCCGCTGCTCGCGAATGACATTTATTTGATTTCCGTCTTATCAAATTGTCTGGAGTTCGGACCCCATCCCGCACTTCTTCCCAAAAACAAAAAAAGCCTTATTTAGGCTTTGCGATTGCTTGGTTATGGTGCGGTAGAGAGGACTCGAACCTCCACGGGCGTACGCCCACTACCCCCTCAAGATAGCGTGTCTGCCATTCCACCACTACCGCACATTTTAGGGAAATATGCTACCAGCATCTCCAACGAGAGAATAACTGGTGAGCCATGAAGGACTCGAACCTTCGACACCCTGATTAAAAGTCAGGTGCTCTACCAACTGAGCTAATGGCTCTCATGCTGACTGAACATTGCTGTTCGCCATGATTCATTTCAAGTAAAAGAAATGGTGACCCGTACGGGATTCGAACCCGTGTTCCCGCCGTGAAAGGGCGGTGTCTTAACCACTTGACCAACGGGCCATAGTCACACTTTCATCATCACCTCTGCGGCGACAATTAAGAGTATAACAAACGGCATGAACGTTGACAAGCTTTTTTTTCAAAACTTTTTTTACCAATTGGCAAAATGTTTTTGTGCTGATAAGACACCACCCGTGTTACCTGCGCTTCCTCAAACGGTCACACTAAATACGATAAAAATACTGTCGCCGTACCGAAATAAACAGTTAATGAAAAGATGTCATTCAACGTCGTAATCAGTGGCCCGGACGCTACGGCTGGATCGGCATTGCATTTGTACAAAATGAGCGGAATGACAGTCCCGGCCATCGTCCCGATGATGACAGTGAGAAACAAGGAACATCCGACGACAAGGCCGAGCGCTACACTTGATTGCCATATTCCCGCCACCAAGGCCACGGATCCGCCGCATACCATACCGATAATAAGTCCTACGAACAGTTCGCGCCATAACAGACGTCGAACGATAGCTTTGTCTATATTTTCGGAAGATAATCCACGAATGACGACAGCTAGTGATTGAGTGCCTGTATTCCCTGTCATTCCGGCAATCATGGGCATGAAGAATGTTAACGCCACCACCTGCTGTAACGTTTCTTCGAACCGGCTTATAATGCTGCCGGAGACGAGTCCGAGAAAGAGCAGCATAATGAGCCATGGCAGCCTGCGCCGTGCTGCGGTTACTGCATTCGTGCGAAAATCGATAGTCTTGTCGGTTGCTGATAGCTTGTTAATATCCTCATGCGCCTCTTCCCGCAAGACGTCGATGACGTCATCGACGGTCACGATACCGATGAGCTTGTCATCTGCATCCACGACCGGCATGGACAGGAAGTCGTATTGCTCGAACAGCTTCGCCACTTCTTCTTGGTCTGTGTCTGCCGTTACGGAAATAACCTTCTCGTTCATGAGCTCCTGTATCGTTTCATTCTCCTGAGCGAGTACCAGCTCCCGATAGGACAAGGTGCCGACGATACGCTTCTGTTCGTTTACTACATAGAAATAATGCACATGCTTCGTCAGCTCTGCGAAGGCCTTAATTTTCTCCACCGCTTCCCGCACCGTGTAGCGGTTATAGAACCACACGTAACGGTTGGTCATCAGACCGCCCGCCGTCTCCGGCTCGTAGGTGAGCAAGTGACGCACCGTGTCGCTCTCTTCCCGTTCCATCAACGAGAGGAGGAATTCCTTCGCTTCCAGACTAACGGCAGCCATCATATCGGCGACGTCGTCATTATCCATCCGGTTCAGCACTTCGGCGGCGCGTTCGCGCCCGAGCATCTGAAACGCTTCAAGCTGTAAATCCGGGTCCAGCTCGCGGATCATTTCCGTCAACTGATCGATTTCCAGAGCACTCAGCAAGTGAGATCGCTTCGTCATCTTCGCATCGCGATAGACGACGGCCAAGTCGTACGGCTGCCAATAACGCAGCTCCCGCTTCACCTCTTCTGTCGTACCTTCTAATATGCGGTCCGCTTCCTCGAGGATATCTTCCGGTTCAGAGGGGGCTTTTCTCTTTTCTTTCATGTTGTCGCCGTCGTCACGATTGATATCTGATGATAATTTATCGCTCACGCCGCTCACCTCCTGCAATACTCTTTCTTACCCTATATCCAATGACATAGAACCCCTGTTCAATAATACACTACGCAATATTCACGAACTAGGACATATGATAAATCCAGTTCAAGCTCTCATAGTGTATGAAAAAAAGCAAGGAATAACCACGAATGAATTCGCAGTAAATCCTTGCCCTGTCTTATATTCGATATCGTAAGGCAGCATTCCTGCCTCTGTAATCGATTTGCTTCTTTTTTCTCCGACTCATTATTTTCCCGATCAATATACGGCCAAGCGGCGAATCATTGGCTCTTCCATGCATTCGATTATACGCAGGCGGATACTAGCGGTCTCGAGCGGTTCGATCCGATCGATCTTCTTGTGCCCAATCGCGCTGCCCTGCGCTACCGCCTTCCATTCCCCGTCAACCCGGGCCTCCACCACATAAGCACGGACTCGCTCCCCATACGCAATGTCTTCCATCGCAATGACATGCTCGATCGCCTGTTTTTCTCCCAAGTCGAGTACAACTTCCATTCCTGCGCCCGTCGTCTCGGCAATACATTGTCCGAATCGGCGGCGGATTTCCGTTCCGAATTCCTGTACGCGCTCTACATCACAATCGGGCAGCAGGCCGCGGTCATCTGGCGAGACGTTCAGGAGCAAGGTTGTCCCATGACCAACGGAGCGGTAATACAAGTCTATCAGATGGTCTAATGAATGCAGACTGCTCTCATCATTCGGGTGCCAGAACCAATGTCTCGCCCGAATCGGCACATCACATTCCGCAGGAACCCATTCCGGCGTGGCTCCCATCCACGTGTTCATGTCGCTCGTGAACATGCTCACGCGAGCGCTTTCAGCAGTGTTCCAGCACGGATACGGAGCGACTCCGTCTTCATTGCCCACCCAACGGATCGTCGGCGCACCCATATTGAAAATCATTGCATCCGGTTGATGTTGCTTCACAAGACCAATGATGCGCGGCCAATCGTATTGGCGGCCTTCCGAGCCCGCTCCGTCGAACCAGACTTCCACTAACGGCCCATAACCCGTCAAAAGCTCTGTGAGCTGTTCCGCATAAAAGTCGTCGTAAGCAGCAGGATCTCTATAGCACGCTGCATTGCGGTCCCAAGGAGATACGTACAACCCTAGAAGCATGCCCTCTTCCCGGCACGCATCGGCCACTTCACGCACCACGTCACCTTGACCGTTCTTCCATGGGCTTGATTTCACCGAATAGTCAGTCGTCTTCGTCGGCCACAGACAGAACCCATCGTGATGCTTTGCCGTCAGGATGACATATTTGAATCCGGCCACTTTGGCCGTGCGGATCCATTGCCGCGCATCCAGCTGCGCCGGGTTGAACAATTCCGGGGAATCAGTTCCTTCTCCCCATTCCTGATCACAGTACGTATTGATCCCAAAATGAAAAAACATCCCCAATTCCAAGTCTTGCCACGCTATTTGCTGCGGGGTAGGCAAAGCCAGCTTCGTCTTCGTCATAACGCCCTCTCCCTTACTTCAAATTAGTAATGTGGTCAGACAGTTGCGACAAGCATGTGTTTTCGATAACATTATAAGTCGTTCTGCACCATGCAAGAACCTCTTATGACTTCGAGATAGTGGAGTTAAATCCTTCATCAATAAGCAAATGGAAGCATGAAAATGTGCGCGCTGTCAAGCAGCTATCCACCGGCAGCATAACACCGGCGGATAGTGTATAAAGCTAACCTTTATTTTTTTATAGCGTTGCTGTAAATCTCTAAATATTTCGGCAGCTGCAAGCCGTCGAAGCCTTTCACATACGCATCCCAATCCTTATCCAAACTTTTGCTGCCGGTAATGAACTGAGCCATGTTGGACTCGACATAGTCACTAATGGACGTCTGCAGTTGAGCCACCAAGGAAGCGTCCTCGGCTGCGATAAATACGTCTGCTGGGAAAGCCATTTCCGGCTTCGCGAACGGTTCATATTTCTTCGACTCGTTGCGCAGGCGAAGGCCATAGCCGTCTTCCGCGAACATATCATCCGGCACCGCAAAGGAATCGCGTAATTTATTCGTCATTTTCATAATGCCGAGCTCCTGCCAAGTGCCGTTCTGGACTTGCGATACGCCTGGCTTCGGCGTTTGCTTGAAGCGCGCAGGTTGACCGTCAGCCGTCTTCTCGCCTTCCTTCGCTTTGTGCCAGCCATCGCCTTCCTTGCCCATGCTCGTATACACCGTTGCTTCTTCGGTGTACAGATAATCTGCAAAGCGAATCGCCGCAATCTGCTGCTCTGGTGTCGCTTTGTTCGTAATCGCGAACTGTCCGTTGCCAGCGCCGACGAAGTATCCGGTCAGTTGCACGCCGTTCGGTCCTTTTAACGGTGGTACCGTTACATATTCTTTATGGCGAGGCGTCAATTCGTTCGGATTGTATACATAGCTGATAAGCGCCGTGGACACGGCTCCCATCACATTGTCAGGCTTGTTGCCGATTTGCTTGACGGCATCGGCGTTCTGGGTGAAGGAAGCTTTATCGATAAGCCCTTCAGCATACAGTTTATTGATAAAGCGCAATCCTTCGCGCCATGCTTCTTGATTCGGAGAAAACTTAATGTCACCATTATCCATATACATATACGTATTGGCATCATTATAAATGAAAGCGTTCATCAAATAGGCATCCAAGCCGCCGCCCCACATGTCCTTTTTCCCTGCCGTAGTGAGCGGAACTTCATCTGCTTTGCCATTTCCGTTCGGGTCCTTCTCTTTAAACGCTTTCAGCATTTGATAGAACTCTTCCGTCGTCTCCGGCATTTTCAATCCAAGCTTATCAAGCCAGCTCTGGTTCACCCACATTTTCGAAGCATAGGTGCAGTGATAGCATTCGTTCACTTTCGGGATCGTGTAAATGTTGCCGTCTGGCGTCGTCATCGCATCCTTCAAGTACGGAATTTCCGACATGGCCTGCTTAATGTTCGGAGCATATTTATCAATTAAATCATTCAACGGAACAAATACGCCCTGCTGTCCGTACTTCATCTGGTCTGCCTTGGAGAAGTTGCCGGCGAGAATGACTTCCGGATAGTCTCCGCTTGCCATCATCAATTGCTTCTTCTCTTCAATGGCACCCTCTGGCACAACGTCCCATTTAATTTTAATGTTTGTTTTCTCTTCGACAAATTTTGTGAATTCGTTCGTCTCTAAATTTTCTATCGCTGCCGATTGCGGCGCGAACATCTTAAGTGTCATCTGCTCTTTTGCAATCGGATATTCTCCTACCGGATTGAATAGTTCGCCGGCATTCGCCACTTCGTTCGCAGCGGCATTTCCCTTTCCTTCCTCTTTGCCAGAGCCGCCCGAACCGCTGGAGCAAGCCGCCAAGAGCAGTGAGGCGCACAGCAATACCGCAAGCATCGTCGTCCATTTCAATTTCATCTTACAAGACCCTCCCTTTTATATTCTCGAATTGAGTTGTAATCTGGCAGAGATTAACCTTTTAATGAACCGATAAGGACTCCTTTTACAAAGTGCTTTTGCACGAAAGGATAAATCATCAACACCGGAGCGCTCGCCACCACGATAAGCGAATATTTCAGCAGCTCTGACATGCCTTGCAGCTGCAGCATATCATCCACGTTCGCCATCATCGTCGGATCGACCGTGTTCAGGATAAGAATATTCCGCAGCACGATTTGCAGCGGGAACATATCCGGCGATTTCAAATAAATGAGAGCGCCAAAATAAGAGTTCCAGTGGCCGACGGCGTACATTAGCGTCATGACAGCTATAATTGGTTTCGATAGCGGCAGCACGACACTTGTAATAAAGCGGACGTCGCTGCAGCCATCAATCTCCGATGCCTCAGCCAATTCTTCCGGAATACTCGTCTGAAAGAACGTACGGGCGATAATGACCTGGAAGACAGCCAATGCGCCTGGAATAATCATGGCCCAGCGGGTATCGATCATTCCTAACGACTTCACAACCATATAGTTCGGAATAAGACCGCCATCGAACAACATCGTGAAGACGAGCAGCATCATGATGATGTGACGTCCGTAGAACGTGCGACGAGATAACGGATACGCGATGAGTACGGTCATGACGACGTTCACGAACGTGCCAGTCACGGCGTAGAAGAGCGAGTTGCCGTAACCGGTCAAAATATTCGGATTCGCAAAAACTGCTTTATATCCGGCCAGTGTAAAATCAACCGGGAACAACCATACGCGACCCGAGTTGACAGCCTGCGGCGAACTGAACGAAGCGCTCAAAATATGCAGCAGCGGGAATAAAACGATGACCAGCGCGCCGCTTAATACGACGTACACAAATATGAGAAACAGGCGGTCAGGAAGCGACTCGCGAATAGCGGGTTTATTCATGGATGCTGCCCCCTTTACCACAGACTCGACTCTGACAGCTTGCGCGCAATCGCATTGACCGTCACGATGAGTACGAGATTAATGATGGAATTAAATAGTCCGATTGCTGTTGAGAAGCTAAAATTCGCATTTAACAAGCCGACCTTGTATACGTAAGTTGAAATAATCTCGGAAGACTCTAAATTGAGCGGGTTTTGCATGAGGTACATTTTTTCGAAGCCGAGACTCATCATGCTGCCCACGTTCAAGATGAGCAAAATGACCATGACGGGGAATATGCTCGGCAAATCGATATTCCAAATCTTCTGGAAGCGCGTCGCGCCGTCTACCTTGGCAGCTTCGTACAGATCCGGATTGACTCCAGATAAAGCTGCGATGTATATGATTGCGCCGTAACCGGTAAATTGCCATACGTCAGACCAGACATAAATCGATTTGAACAACTCCGGCCTTCCCATAAAATCGATGCCTTCGAACCCGAAGAGGCGCAAAATGTTATTAAGCATGCCGACGTTCGGAGAAAGGGCAACGATGATGATGGATACCATAATAACGGTAGAAATGAAGTAAGGGGCATAGGTAACCATTTGCACGGTCTTCTTAAAGAAACCGTTCTTAATCTCATTCAAAAACAGTGCCAATAGGATGGGGGCAGGAAATCCGACTAACAATCCGTACAGACTGACCACGATGGTATTACGGATGTAATTCCAGAAGTAGGGTGAGTTCAAAAACTGCTCGAAATATTTAAACCCTACCCACGGACTCTCCCAGATCCCTTTTACGACGTTATACTCTTTAAAGGCGATGAGCACTCCGCCCATCGGAACGTACTTGAAAATGATAATGTAAGCGATTGGCAGAAAAACGAGCAAATATAGTTGCCAATGCTTCTTCATTTTCTTACCGGCACCGTCGGCAAACGCGAAGCGCGATGTCGTCAGGCGGCGGGAGGCAGTTCCGGGCGTGACGTTTGCCATAGTTCATTCCTCCTTCATCCCTTTTGCAAACTCACCCCTTTTGCAACCGATTACAAAAGAGGATTCATTATTGAGCCAGTTCATATTTGCGGCGTCGATAGTATCGAGCCTCCCGGGTTGCCTTGATTATAAAAGACGAAATGATGCCATTACAATCAACCGTTTTCTTAAGGCTTAACGGATTTCGCCACACCGTCTAACCCGCTCCCGGCAAGGATTTATTGGTAACAATAGATGATTTTCGCCTGCTTGATATGTTTCGCAATCCCGCCTGTTCATCACAAAAAAAGCGCCGTTGCTACCAACACCGGGCTCGATCAGAAGCCCAATGCCGATATTCGGCGCTTTCAATTATTTGTCGCGTGTCAAGGCTGCAGCCTGCGCCGAGATGACGGCGCGGTATTCTCCTGGAGCAACCCCTTCCACTTTCTTAAATACGCGGCTGAAGGATACTGCTCCGCCATAGCCTACCCGCTCAGCTATCGTTTGAATGGAGGCATCACTGTCCCGAAGCATCCGCTTCGCATGCTCTAAGCGGATGTGGATGAGGAAATCAATGAATTTCTCGCCAGTCACATCCTTGAACGATTTGCTTAACGTTTTTGGCGGCACTTGGAACCGTTCGCTTAAATGGTCCAGCGACAGCTGAGGATGCGCATAGTTCGCTTCGATGTACGCCTGGATCTGACGTATCAACGCGGCGGAATGCTCCGCATCTGCAACAGCAAGCCGTTGCTCCGCCTGCTTCAGCAGCTCGGACAGCATCTGTTCAAGCTCCTTCAGCGTTTCGCATTCGTCAATCTGCTCCATCCAACTCGTTGCATCTGGAAGAGAATCACTCGCTCGCACCATCAGCTTCATCCGCTTGTTCATTTCCGCGTCTAGCTGTGTGCAAGCCTGTACGACCTCTTGACGGGTATACCTTGCCGCTTGCAGCATTTGAATCCATTCCAGCAGACGTTCGTGCCACTCTCCCTTTCCTTGCGCAACGCTATGCACGAGCGCTCGGGTAAGCGGCGTCACATCAACACCCACTGTCTGATGCTCCTTCTCTATGAGCACCCGATTCATCCCGCAGGTCATCTTGCGGCTTAACGATCGCAGCGCCTGGGCGAACGCTTGCGGAATGTTATGGATAGAAGCGGCAACATCACTGACGCTTGCCGTAGATGTCCATTTCAAATAATTTTCAATCCAAGGCAGCATCTGTTCCATCACATCCGCAACTTTGCGGGCAGCATGCTGAGGCTCCGTCTGAGCGGACGCAGGCTGCCAAAGCATGACGAGCCGTTCCCCCGTCAACCAATCGGCCCACACCTTCCACTCATACTCTGCAGCTATTTCATGAAAGGCCGATTTCATAGCATATTGAAGCAAGAAGCGATCCCGCCGGGAATACGCTTTCGTGAACGAAAGATACCGATCGATTTCGACCACGACGATGACGCACCAACGCTCTGAATCCAACGGAACATCCAATTTATTTTCCTTATTAAGCGGATGCTCTTCATAGCTGCCGTCCAACCATTGCCGAAATGCGTAATTGCGCAGAAATATGGCATCCTTCTTGCCTCGTTCCGCACTCTCATCACGCTCGGCAAACATTCGATCGAGAGCGGATTCGATGACGGCAAATTCATCCCAGCGCGATTGGTCCGATTGCAAGAAGGACATTGTCTCGGCAATGGTATTGACCCGCTGTACCAGATTCGCGACTGGCTTGTAATGGCGGTGGGTGATGTACACAATCCAACCCATCGCGGCGAGGAGCAGCATCATGCCGCCAATCATCCATACATTGAACCATTCCTCAATACGTAATAAAGCTTTCCCCTTCTGAAACCCGCTCTCAAAAATCCACCCCGTATAAGGCGACATATAGTCCGATACAACCGTGTAAGAAGGTGAAACGCTAGGGTTATCGGTATCATAATCCAGTAAATTCACACCTAATCGATCGCGGATGCTGACGGCATTCAAATCGGAGGCATACCACTCTTGAACTAAGGATTGAATGGAGGCTGTGGCGACGTTCACGACGATCATTCCGTCTCCTCCGCCGGTTAAAGGCACGTGGCGCACGAGCGACACGACTGACTTTCCATCTTGAAAGTCATATTCTTTAAAGGGGCGCGCACCGACCCAAGCATATTCATTGCTGCGGATATGGCGGTGTGCATCGATGAAGTCTTTGTCCATATATTCGCGGATGGGGAAGGCGCTGCTGCCGCTAAGCACCGTTTCATCTTGAAACCGGACGAGATACACGGTATCGATAAGCAGATTTCTGGCGCTGATCCGTTTCATGAGCTTCTTGATGCGCATATGTAAAGCGACATCATTGTTTTTCTTGCCGTGGAAATATTGTTCCAGCTCCGGCGCATTCAACACTTCGGAGACGACCATTTGGTCAATATCTTTCAAAGAAGCGTCCGTGGCCCGAAGAGCTTGAAGGAGGAGCGATGAATTCGACTGAATTGCATCTTTGCGGCTTTGTTCGCTTAACGTCTGAAAGAACACAAAGAATAGGAAGCTGACTACAATAATAAATACAGGCATATACGACAGCAATAAGCGGTAAAACCATCGTTTGGCCATAACGTAATGTTCCTCCTTCGAATTCCACAGCAAGGATTGAAAGAGAGGGATGTTCGCCCCCTTATAAAGTAAACGCTTACATATTTGGTAAACAAAAAAATCCCTCACGGGACTTTATATGTTCCATAAATGGCGGAGAGAGAGGGATTCGAACCCTCGCGGCTGTTACACCCTAACGCTTTAGCAAAGCGCCCCCTTCGGCCTCTTGGGTACCTCTCCAAAAAGTGGCTCCCCGAACAGGACTCGAACCTGTGACAACTCGGTTAACAGCCGAGTGCTCTACCAACTGAGCTATCAGGGAAAGACAATTATTAATATATCATGAACACTTAATGGTGTCAAGTGTCGGGAATGAAATTCCCTATTTCCCTCATTCATTCCCGTACTGTATTCCGGTTCAGCTATACTGCTGCTCAAACCATTGGGATAGCGTAACGATAAGCGCTCCCATCCGTTCTTCCTCTGGAACAAGAATTCGCTCCACACCTTCGTCTGCGATGGCGGCGGCCGTTACTTTGCCGACGGCAGCCATTAATGTCCGCTCCTTAAAGACTTCAAGCAGTTGCCCGGTCAGCCCCTGCTCTCTCGCATACGCGAACAAGAACCGCGCCTGTGGAGCGCTGGTCATCGCCACGGCGTCGATCTTCCCTTCGAGCAGTTCCTCGGTGAGCTGCCGGAGCACGCTATCCTCTGGCGGGGTATGCCGGTATGGCATCAATTCCACCGATTCAGCACCAGCCTCCTGTAGGAATTGTACCAGAGCCGGGGCGGGGTCTCCGTGCAGCTGCAAGGCAGCGCGGGTCCCTGCAAAGCGTTCAGCGCCGCCCGATCGCAATGCGCGTATTAATCCAAGCGTCGAGCCGTCATCATCGCGCACGTCCACCGCGAGCCCTAAGCGACGCAGCGCATTAACCGTCTTATAGCCCCGTGCTGCATGGCGGAGCTGAGCAAGCTTGGCAAGCAGCGCATCCCCCTTCCCTGCTGCTCGTGCGGCTTCGACGAGCTTGTCCACTCCCATTCCGGTCGTCCAGATCGCCCAATCGATCGGCTCATGAATCAGCTTGTCCACCTCGGCCTCCAAATGCTCGAACTGCTCGAACATCGTGCCCTGTGTCGGCCGAATAAGTGACGTCCCACCTTGCTTGGAGACGATCGTCGCCATTTCTTCCGCTTTACGCGGCCCCGTTAACGCAATGACCTTGCCTTCACATTTCGCCATGTACGTATTCCTCCTCTTCTCCGTTCCATAATGCCTCGCACGCAGGCCGCAAAGCCTTACGTTCTAGCCCCAGTGTCCCTTGCTCCCTTTCCCCTCGCTGTTTGCCCCTCTAGGGCAAGCAGCCGCAGAGGTCCGCGGCAGCGCCCGCATACGTATCGCTTCACATCTACCTTTCGTTTGCGCAAATAGGTCTGCTGGCAATGTACGCATTCCAAGCGATAGCGGTACGGCTCGGTCCGCTTCGGCGCAGTACCCGGCAAAGCCTTGCAATAGCGCGATCCGCCTACCCCTTGCAGCAGCTCCTTGAACTCTTTATCCCGATGACGATACCCTCTTCCCTCAATATGCAGGTGATAGTGGCACAGTTCATGCTTGATGATCCGCTCCACTTCCTCCGCTCCGTTCTCTGCGAGCTGCTTCGGATTGATTTCAATATCGTGGGACTTGAGCAAGTAGCGTCCTCCCGTTGACTTGAGTCTGGCGTTGTACCGGGCCCGGTGACGAAACGGTTTACCGAAGTCCCGGATCGACACCTGTTCGATCCAGACCTGCAATCGCTCGTTCGACTCCTGCATTGTGAATCACCCTACTTCCTACTTGAATTTGTACTGGAAGTTCAGTACACTGTCAAGAGTAGAATTGCGGAAGAAGAGAGGGAATACGGATGCCGAAGATGCGCTATGTTCTATTTCAACGTGAAGGGACATTGGAATTTGTCGAAATGCCTTCCGATTATGCCTACCAATTGAGCGCACTCAATCTGCGATTGTATAAGGAGATTGGCAAGCTCACCGCCTCAGGTGTGCCGAAGCTGCCTGCTGCGATCGCGGAATGCGATCATCTGGAATTGCTGCGGGAAGAAGATACGA
The DNA here is from genome assembly GCF_023713585.1 of Paenibacillus sp. MER TA 81-3. NCBI lineage: Bacteria > Bacillati > Bacillota > Bacilli > Caryophanales > Paenibacillaceae > Paenibacillus > Paenibacillus sp. MER TA 81-3. Next base: position 153,834 of record NZ_JAMAWB010000004.1, on the reverse strand, counting down.
TAATTAGCGGATTGGATTATGTGAATCGATTGGAGCGCGCCTTCGCCTCCATTCAAGAGGATCAGTATCCGCTTATCGCTCTCTTGACGGAGATCCGGGCGCTGCAAGCGCAGATGGAGCAATGGTACGAAGAAGAATACGAAGGTTAGGCCACGTATGGACAAGCTGCCATTATAACAATGTAACAATACTTTTTTCTCAGCAGACGAACAGAGCTGCCGCATGAAGCGGCGGCTTTTTTTCTATGCTCGGAATACATAGGCTGCATCGCTATACAAGTGCATTTAGCCGGAACACTGCCATTTGAGCGGGTCGCCCGGCTTTTTGCAAGCGGACCTGCACCAAAATCGGCATTTGCCCATAAGATAGCGTTACAACGACGAATCTCTCGTCCCCGGTCGAAGGAGGGATGCTCATGCCGCAATGGTTGTGCAATCAATTGATGCGCGCCTTTCATAAAAAAGACCGCCGTCAAATCAAACTGTTGAATGAGTGTTGGTTTTTTTATCGTTCGAAGCCGCGTGTTCATTCGTAAATGCATTCGTTACGCGCGAAGAGCCTGGAAATCGGAAGTAAAGCTGCCTGACCGTCACAAATGAAAAGTCAAACCCCCGACCGTGAGCGCTACGACTCGCATAAGAGCCGCACTTCCGGACGGGGGCTATGAATGGTTCGCTATTCTATGTTCGGACGCTTCATCGTCAGACCGACGCGTCCTTTCTTCACGTCCACTTGAAGTACCCATACCGTGACATTATCGCCGACGGAGACGACATCAAGCGGGTGCTTCACATAACGGTCGCTCAACTGTGAAATATGCACTAAACCGTCATTCTTAATTCCGATATCGACGAACGCGCCGAAATCGATTACGTTCCGCACCGTTCCCTTAAGCTCCATGCCCGGCCGCAAATCTTCAATCTGCAGTACGTCTGTACGGAAAATTGGCGGCGGCAGCTCCTCGCGCGGATCGCGTCCTGGGCGCAGCAAGCTGTCGATAATGTCCTTCAACGTCGGAACGCCTACATCCAGCTTCTCCGCCAAGGCAGAGACGTCCGCGCGCTGCAGCGATTCCGCCAGCTCTGGTGTTCCAATGGAGTCGAGCCGCAGTCCAAGCTCGGTGAACAGCCGATCGACGACACGGTACGATTCGGGGTGAATCGGCGTTTTGTCGAGCGGGTGATCGCCTTCGATAATACGCATAAAGCCGACACACTGCTCAAACGCCTTCGGCCCTAATCGCGGCACCTTCTGCAGTTGACGGCGCTCGGTAAACTTCCCGTTCTCCTCCCGGTATTTGACGATATTTTTCGCCAACGTCGCGTTAACGCCGGATACATACGATAATAATGATGGCGAGGCGGTATTCACGTCAACACCGACATGGTTGACTGCTGATTCCACGACGGCGCCCAGACTCTCTTCCAACCGCTTCGGCGCAACGTCATGCTGATATTGACCGACGCCAATTGCTTTCGGGTCAATCTTCACGAGTTCTGCCAGCGGGTCCTGCATGCGGCGGGCAATCGAGACAGCACTTCGCTCCGCAACGTCAAGCGCCGGGAATTCCTCCTGCGCCAACTTGGAAGCCGAATAAACGCTGGCGCCCGCCTCGTTCACAATGGCATACTGCAGTGTCCGATCCTTGCGGGAGCTCATCCAGTTCGCCACGAACTGCTCGGTCTCGCGCGACGCTGTCCCGTTCCCGATGACGACGAGCTGGGCACCATATGTATCGGCGAGGCGGCTGAACATCTTCTCTGCTTCCGCTGTCTTGTGGTGAGGGGCGGTCGGATACGTGACAGCCACTTCGAGCATCTTGCCCGTTTCATCGACGACAGCGAGCTTGCAGCCTGTCCGGAACGCCGGGTCCACTCCAAGTACCGTCTTGCCCTTAACCGGCGGCTGCAGCAGCAGGCTGCGCAAATTTTGGGCGAACACTTGAATCGCCTGCTCTTCGGCCTTATCCGTCAACTCGTTGCGGACGTCCCGTTCAATGGACGGAGCGATGAGCCGCTTATAAGCATCTTCAATCGTCGCCTTCAACAAGTCCGTGACTACAGATGCGCTCTTGATGACCTTCTTCTCCATATGAGCAATAATCTGCTCTATAGGCACGTCGAGCGCTACCTTCAAAATCTCTTCGCGTTCCCCGCGGTTAATGGCCAAAATACGGTGTGAGGGCAGCTTGCGGACCGGCTCGACATATTCATAATACATCTCGTATACAGATTCCTGCTCCTTATCCTTCGCCTCGGTGCGGAGCACGCCGTGCTCCATCGTGAAGCGCCGCACCCAAGCGCGAATGTTCGGCTCGTCGCCAATACTCTCAGCGATAATATCCAGGGCGCCCTGGACGGCATTCTCCGGCGTAGACACGCCCTTCTCTTCATTCACATAGGCCGCCGCTTCCATTAGCGCATCACCTTGCTTCGGGAAGCTCATCATCCAGCTTGCAAGCGGTTCCAGCCCGCGTTCTTTCGCTACGCTAGCTCGTGTCTTCCGCTTCTGGCGGTACGGGCGGTACAGATCCTCCACCTCTTGCAGCTTTACGGCTGCGACAACGGAGCGCTGCAATTCTTCTGTAAGCTTGCTCTGCTCGGCGATAAGACGCAGCACTTCACGCTTGCGCTCCTCCAGCCCGCGTACATACCCGAGACGCTCTTCCAACGAACGAAGCTGATTCTCGTCCATCTCTCCGGTCATTTCTTTGCGATAACGCGCAATGAATGGAATCGTATTCCCCTCGTCCAAGAGGCCGACCGTCGTCTCCACCTGCTTCAAGCTGAGTGATAATTCTTGAGCGAGCTGCTTCAATAAGCGCTTTGGCTCGTCCTGTTTCATTTGTTCCAATAACGGCTCCAGCGCCGTCAATTCCATTACGGTGTCTTGTACTGCCATCGTTTCCTTCCTTTCCGTAATCCGAATCAGTGTCGTATTCGTCTACCGAATGTACAGGTTCTATCGATGTCCATAGCTATGTGATGCAGCTATCCGATACCATACTTCCTCTGCCTAAGACCCTATATTCTATTGTCGCAAAAGAGAGCCCGTTTTTCCAGAGCAAAGGTCACACGCCAGTGATACTGAACCTGCTTGTCCTTTTACAAATTAGAAAACCTTTATCGAGGCCTTTGTAAAATAAGCGATATCTATCAAACAGCAAGACATTGTCTTTTCATCATGGACCATGCGCTATAATCGTGCAGTGACGCAATCAGACTGACGGTGAATCGCTTCATCCGCCCCTTTGCTTCATTCTCCCCATCCTTCAGGAGGCGGCACGCCCATTGACGATTCTGCTTCACTGCCATCCTGAGCGGCCGCTTCATGGCATGGTATCTATACAAAACGGCATATGCCTTATCCCCATCAATCCCCTTTCTGACTGTATGGGAGAGTGGAGCTAAGGGCCATTGTACAGAAGCCAACCTATTCTCGTTTCAAAGGAGAGGGAAGTCCGCCATTCTGAATGAAAGGGTGTAGAGTAAAGGGCTTTCCGCGCTGTTTCTTCAAGTGCTTCACTCATTCCTTGGCCTTCGCCCGATTCGAGGAGGCTCGGCTCTCTCTTGTCCCTTCTGGGCTAGGAGCTCCACCAGTTGCCTGTCAGCTACGAGGCGACTTGGCTCTTCCCTCGACTGGACTCTCACCGGCTAGTTGTGCCTAGCTTGGTTAGGCGCGCAAAAATAAAAAAACGAGGCTGCCCTCGTTCTCCTAAAAAACTCGTAAAACTGTTAATGATCTGTGTCCAAAAGTAAACTTTTAAGTACCTTGAAGATTGCAAAAACCCATAGAAGGAGGAGCGGATTGCAGGTTGAACCTACATGAGCACCGGACTTCGAGGGTGAGTGCAAAATACGATGTTAAGTCTGCTTCAAGGCACGCTTCGTGATCAAAAGAACACGTGTTGGACATCCTCTAAAAGTCGATTAAACCAACACTAATTTGTAGCCCTTCATCGACCTTTCGCATCGTCTCTTCATCCAAATGCGTAATCTTGTCAGTCAGCCGTTGCTTATCGATCGTGCGAATCTGCTCCAGCAAGATGACCGAATCGCGGTCAAAGCCGTGCGTTTCCGCATCAATCTCCACATGGGTTGGCAATTTCGCCTTTTGAATCTGAGCCGTAATCGCAGCAACGATGACCGTCGGACTAAATCGATTGCCGATATCGTTCTGTATCACGAGGACGGGACGAACCCCGCCTTGCTCTGATCCTACGACGGGCGATAAATCCGCAAAAAATACGTCACCGCGCTTTACAATCAATGTCTACACCCCGCTAACCAAACGGCCGAGAGTGCCATCCGCATCTTCTTCCGCATAAAAAGCCTCAGACGCCATCGTCAAATTGATTTTGGCCATCTCCATATAGCCGCGCTGCATGGATTCACGGATGTGTCGTTTTTTTCGCTCGTTTAAATATAATTTCATTGCTTGTCGAATAAATTCGCTTCGATTGGATTTCTCCATAGCGACAATGCCGTCCACTTCTTGTAGTAATTGGTCGGGCAAGCTGATCATGATTCGTTTGGTGTTCTGAATATTCGCCACCTGTCCTCGCACCCCCAAAACCTTTCCTGCCTATTTACCATTATGTCGATTCCGTAGAAAATTTATACAAAAGCATATATATGCCTGATGCAGATGGAGTATGTTGCACACGCAAGCAAAAAAACAGCTGCATACCAGTTACTTATTCGCGCTTTAGACATAAAAATCCTTCATCTTTTAAAAAATGACATACGGTAAATGGTTCCACTCCCTTAAATACCATTATTTTACTGATAAATCTTTTGCAAACGGCTCTGCACACAACGGATTCAACACCTGCACCGGCTTCCCCTGCGCCATGTACAGGCGCGGCACACGGTGCGCTAGCATGCACACAACTTCATAGTTAATTGTGCCTAAATGTTCGGCAATCTCCTCTACCGTAATCCGCTCCTGCCCTTGGGAGCCGATCAGCACGGCTTCTTCTCCAGCCTCGACCTCGATGGCGGCTTCGCCCAGCGGCTGTAAAGAGACCATGCATTGATCCATGCAGATCCGGCCGATGACAGGCACGCGCTGGCCGCGGATGAGCATGCTCGCCTTGCCGCTTAATAAGCGGGAATACCCGTCCGCGTAACCGATCGGCATCGTTGCAATCCGCTCGTCATTCGACGTGTAGTAGTGAACGCCATAGCTGATGCCTTCACCTGGCGGTACCGTCTTCGTATGAACGACCTTCGTCTTCAATGTAAGCACCGGCTCCAACTCGATCCAGGAACGGTTCACTTCTATGGAAGGATATAATCCGTATATGCTGACTCCTACGCGAACCATGTCGTAAGACCAACCCGGCATGTCGATCGCTGCGGCACTGTTGCTTGCATGAATAATCGGAATCGAAATATGTCGTGCCGCAAGCGCCTCGAGTACAGCTTGAAATCTCGTCGTCTGCAGCTCGGAATAGCGTTTGTCCGCTTCATCGGCACAGGCGAAGTGAGTAAATACCCCCTCAACCTCCACGCCAGGTATGGCGTTCAACCGCTCTATGCAGCTTATCGCTTCCCCTGGGGTGCGAATGCCGAGGCGTCCCATACCGGAATCAATCTTCACATGAATTTTCAATATTCGTCCGCCGTGCTGCGCACTGAGCGATGAAGCCTCTGCCTCAAGCGCCCGGATACATTCCTCGGAAAAAATATTGAGTGTAATATTATATTGGTAAGCCGCTGAAACCCCTTCAGGCGGCGTATAGCCTAATATCAATATCGGAGTGCGCACACCTGCACGTCGCAGTTGTATCGCTTCTTCCAGGAAAGCTACGTTTAAATAATCCACACCGAATCGTTCTGCGGCACGCGCCACTTCGACCGCGCCGTGACCGTACGCATTCGCCTTGACACAGACGCTCAATCGGGTCGCAGCAGGCAGCGCGTCGCGAAAAGCCTGCATGTTGCGATGTAAAGCGTCGAGTGAAATCTCAGCACGCGTTGGGCGAAAGTACGTTTCCAAGTCAGTCACCTTCTCCGTTCCCTATCTCTCCCGTTCAATCGTCAATAACCTATGTTAAAGGCCGGATAGGAGACTGTCAACTAAGCAAAAACGGCTTTTCCACTCCTTACTAAGGGAATAACCACATATATAGAGAATATGTTCCGATTTCTTACCAATTGAATCCAGCTCTGTCACAAAAAAAAACACCGTAGCCCATACTCTGAAATGGTCTACAGAATACGGGCTGGCTATTTCCTATTCATTATTTCCCTGGCTGATCCACCATTGATTGCGCCACTTTCACCATCTCTGCTTCCGGCAGATCCGCACTCGTCATCCGGTACTTCACCCCGTCGCTCATCCAAGTGAACGTCTTCTGCTCATCCCCGGTCAAATGACCAACGGTAAATCCTAAATCAAGCGTTTTTCCATATATCAGGCCCGTTTCCATATCCTTCGGACGCGATTCCAAAATCGTAAAGTTGTATGTGCCGGTGTAGCGCAGCATAACCGAGTGGTCTTTGCTGTCCGTAATCTCCATATCGTCCTTCTTCGCCACGCCTTCCGGGAGATAAGATGGCTCGATGAAGCCGAATGGCCCAAGCTCCTCGGACGACTCTTTCTGCGGATCAACTGCCGGATCCGTTCCGGTCTCCTTCGTTCCCGACTCGCCTACTGGCGCTGTCGTTTCCTTGGCTGCCTCTCCAGCACCGTCCTTCGAATCGATGGCTCCGGTCGGGATCGACGCATGATTCATGCTGGTCATGTTGCGCTGCATATCAAATGAATCTTTGTCGAATTTTTTGCCGAATTCAAATTGATTGAACTTCATTTCCACGACAACCTGCGCGTCAGAGTCGGTAACCTGCACTTGCTTCGGCGCATAGTCATTTTTGTTCAACCATATCTTCTGCCGTACGAGCGAGTCAGTCTGGTAATTGGCGGCAACTTCAAACACATAGCTGTCTCCATCAGTAGCGAATTGGCGGCCATTGTCTGACAAAATGCTGCGCACCAGCGTCTGATACAGATACACTTGACCTTGGTTCTCCGGCCAATCGCTTTGGAAGCGGAAGATTTTGTTCAAGCTTGGCGTCAACACGAAGACACCTTCTTCGTTGCGCAGTACAACCTGCTTGATGTCCTTCTTTTCATTGGTCAGCACGATCCGATAGTAGGAAGGATCTTGATACCGGACTTCCACCAAGTACTCGAGCGGCTGCTGTCCGGAATGCAGCGTCATCGTGCCGATCCCTTCATAACTTTCCAGCTTGCTCATCACATGATCCAATTCCTGAACCACGGCGGTTGCATCCTTTTTCCCGCATCCGACTACCAGAATCGCAACACTTATCACGATGGCCAATATCCACGTGATCCGACGCATGAGATCATCCCCTCTGACATTGAATATTCTTCGATTCGGTGTACTCCTCATCACTGATAACATGTCTATGTGGGTTCTTGGCCAAATATGCAGACTAGCATGACAAGCGTGACAAGTTCACGCCGTACATCGCATGTTGCAAGACCATGTCTAACGCGGCTTACTCGCATGTATCCAGACGCAAAAAGAGGGATCCTGAAGGCTCCCCCATGCCATGTGTTATTTATAATTGCGATGCAGCGCCACTTTAACATGAACGTGTCCTATGTCTACAGCTTTGCCATTTCCATAACCGGCACATTTCCGTTCCTGAAGCTCATCCGCGCGCACGCATTGATATCCGTTCAAGCGCAGCTCCTTGAGAACGTCCTGCAGTCCTTCCAGCATTTGCTGCGGAGCAGCTTCGTCTGCGCCGATCGTATCGCCGCTATCGTGCAACAGCACAATGGATCCGGGTTTGATGTTTTTCATTAATCTTCGTGCCAATTGATCCGCATCCACAGCTCGCTTCCAATCCCATCCCATAACGGACCAGAGCACGATCTGATATGACTTGCGCAAATAGAGAAGGTCCCCTGCGTTCAATATGCCCCACGGAGGCCGATAAAAGGCAGGCCGTTCCCCGATAATGCGCTCCACAATATCAGCCGAACGTTCGACGTGCTGCTGTCTGACATGCCACGGTGTCATCAACCAATTGGGCAGGTGCGTATAGTTATGAATACCGATTTGATGGCCTTCGCGATATATTCGCCTCGTCAGCTCCGGATATTTCTCGGCTTTGCTGCCAAGTACGAAAAAGGTTGCCTTAACTCCATGCTCTTGTAATAAATCAAGCAGCTTAGGAGTATACAGGGGGTCAGGACCGTCATCAAATGTAAAAGCAATCTGTGCCCCATGTTTTCCTCTTCTGAACACGCCCATGCCACATATTCTCGTAATAATAAAAGGAATCACCATATAAATGAAAATAAATAAAAGGAGTAGAATGGTTAAAGTAATCGTCAATTTCTGCATGGAATCACTTCTTTACGATAACGTTCCATTAAAGCCTGCTTCGTCATCATCAGCATCATCGGGTTAAGCTTCTCTGTGCTTTGCTTGACTCTTCGCTTGCCACCCGGGTGCAAAACCGTTAGCAATAAACGAAGATAGTATGTCGAAAACCATTGGAACCATTTGGATTTCATCGGGTGCAGCTCAAAGCCCAGTCCATATATTATTCCGCGATGGAGCAAGGTGATGCCCGTTAATGCTTTGACTTTCGCTAGTTCGGGCGTGCTGTCCATTGCCAAGCTTATCTGTTTAAGTGAATTACGCAACATACGGGCCGTCATCAAGGCTGCCCGATCCGGCCCGACGGAATGAGACAGCTGCAGCACTTGTCTATTATCAAGATGGAGCTCTCCCACCCAATCTCCGGAATGCACCCAATGGCCGTCATTACATTCCACGCTTTTCCCACGATGCCGCCTTACAACCAGCTTGCATATTCCATATTGGGATACGGATACACTACGTAATCTGGTGAACATGTCAAACACGCTTTCCCACATCATCCATAAAGATTGCAAACACACTTTCGAAGTCGATGCAAACACATTCAATACAATCACCTATTTCCCTATTAAGATAATTTCAGCTCCTTCACTTCCCTCCTAGGACGCCAAGCCCGATTGCACAGTAAATACCGATTAGAATCTCTGTATCTCCTATATTTGCATAGAGAAAGCCATTCATGATGATTGATGCAATACTTAAAATTAAAATCCATTTCATAATTTGATGTGCTGTCATCCTAATCTCCTCTAATAAATACTTATACATCTTATTTCTTTTCTCTAAATTAACTAACGTCAACCTGTTCAACCCTGCGAATCGTTACCGCTGCCAGCACAAGGCCAACGAACGCCAAAAACAACGGAATATATATAATGGAGGCTAATGAAAATATTGGATTGTGCGCGCTGACTATCGCTGTAATCAGGATGGACGATAGGATCGTTTCTGGAACCGATAGTTTGCGCATCCCGAAAAATAAAGGAATCAAGCTCGTTCCCGCAGCGGCAAAGGCAAATGCGAACATGCTCACGACCTGTTGAACGATCATTTCCAATGGCAATGATCCGGGAATAAACTGCAAATACGCATTTACACTAAAAAATACAAGCGCCACAAACACGTTGGAAACGATGATCGTAATAAAAGTTAGCCCGCCTACTACGCATAATTTAGAAGCAATTATTTTCTTGCGGCTGATTGGGTATGAAAACATGATCGTAATCGTTTTATTCTTATACTCCTCGATGACCAGCTTTGCAATGAGCACTGCCGCAAACACAATAAATGTGGCCCTGACGATTGCGCCGATTACGACAAAAGCTTCCGGAAAACCATTAAATGCAGCCTGGCCTTCGTTACTTTCCACATATCCAATCAGACAGAGCAAAGCCGCCATGATTACATTTGCGATGATAGCTCCATTCATATACCAGCCAATTTTCGTCTTCTTCCATTCCAGCTTCATGAGCTTCAGCATTTGATATCACCTTTCTGTCTTTAACTATTTTCTATGTTAGCGGCGGTTTATTTCTTTTCTGTTTCTTATTTCTTAAGAAAATCTTACGTTCCCTGATGACAGCATGCGCAAGTTTAGGATGTGTGTATGATAAACTTGTGTAAATAAAAAATAGTGCGAGAACATATCTCGCACTATTTTTTAAAATGAATTGAGTTTGTTTTACCATCGAAGTCTGTCATCAATCCAGACATGCTGAAGGTCACACCTTTATAGATACCCATATTCCACAAAACAAATGGAGATCGAGAAATTTATTTAATCCGTTGATTCGACTGCTGTTTTTGCTTATACTACTTATATAACACTTCCTTTTATTGGATGTAGAGATTTGAGAATGCTTTACCCCAAACACACAGTCGCCGTACAATTCTTAAGTATTCCTTTTTCCGGAATTACATGATTGGGAGCTGATAATATGCAAAAATTCAAAAAAACTATGGATAGAAAGGGAAACCTTATAATTACTGTAAGGGATTCTGAAAAAAATGCACTACTCTCCATGAAAAAGAAAGAAAAAGAGGTTACAATAGAAATAAACGTGGAGAACTTTAAAACTGCACACTTTACGCTGACAGAAGATGTTTTTCATCAGATTTTCTTAGAAATGACCCAACATGAGTAGGCACTCTTTTTATACATTGTATTGTATTTAATCCCTTCCCTATACTTACATACTTCTTTTATTAAAAATATATATAGAAGGAATAAAAAATAAAGTACTGTAAAATAGAATAATGGTAATTGAAAACCATTCTGCTCCCCCTTGTATCGGAGCAGTGCCTTGTATATATTTTACTAAGTCCGTGTTTACAAAAAGTACGTACTTTGCGAATGGGTACATACTAATAGAAGCAGCTAATACTCCGCCTAAAGTAGAAATAGCTATTGATATAGCAGCAGCTACACCACTTGATTTTAAAAGAGTTGATACCATAATGGCTAAAGATACATAAGAAATATTAGGAATAAAATTATATAAATACAATTTCATTATAACGTAATAAATGTTTTGTTCTACTACTTGTCCATTTTTTAAATTTAAAGTGATAAAATGATTAAATTCGAATCCGTGAATCATTAAACCAACAAAAAAAGAATATATCATCAATATCACATAAAAGAACAAATTAAGAATAATGATAGTCAGAAATTTCGATATTAGAATTTTACTTCTTTTATACGGTCGTACAACTAAAAATTTAATAGTTCCCCAGGCATATTCGTTTGAAATAATACTACTAGCATAAATAATCATGATTGCATTAATAATCCAAGTTACTGCGATGTTTTTTTTCACAAACCCTATGGCTGAATAGTCTTCTACTGGTGGGATATTTTTATTAATAGAATACTCATCTAACATTATGTAATTATCTATCTGCTTCTTATATTTATTATTTGTTTCATCACTTTCAAGCTGTGACAAAAGAGTGTAATTATCTTGAAGTCGTTTTTCTATATCTACCTTCCAATCCCCTGTATGTAGTTCGGTTTTAGATATCACACCTGAAATTGAAATAACACCAATAATAAATATAAAAAAAAACCACATTTTTTTATATTTACTGATTTTATATAATTCACCCTTCACTAAAAGAGCTATATTATTCAATGGTATTCCCTCCAACTACATTCATGAACCGCTCTTCTAATGTGCTTTTTTCACGTATAACCTCAAAAACCTTAATTTGATTATTTAATAAATATGCTAATAATTCAGGTACACAATCTCGTTCCATTGATATGGTCAGCTTATTATTAAAGGGATCGATTTGAATATTATGACTTATGGAAGGAAGAAGAGGCAAAGCATTAAAAATGTTATCTATATAGAAAGATGTTTGAATAGGCATTTTATTAACATCTTTCAGACTAAAATCATCCTTTATTTCTCCTTGTTTCATTATAACAGCTCTATCGCAAAATAATTCAATCTCTGACATTAAGTGACTCGAAATAAGTATCGCCACTCCCTTATTTAAAGCAAGTTCCTGAAATAATGTCCTTACTGATTTCACTCCTTCTGGATCCAAGCCGTTAAAAGGTTCGTCTAAAATCAAAACGGATGGTTTATGAATCAGCGCTTGTGCGATTCCTAATCTTTGTCTCATTCCAAGTGAGTAGTACTTTACTTTTTTTTTAGTACTTGAGTTAAACCTAACTTTGTCGTAATATCCTCAACATCATTAATAGAGCATTTGGATATTTTAGCATAGTAATTTAGATTTTCATTCCCTGTAAGAGAGGGGTAAAACCCTGGAGTTTCAATAATGCCCCCTATATTACTAATTACATCTTCAAAATGGGTAGTTATACTTTTACCATAAATGGTTACATCCCCTTGTTGAAAAGAGGTTAATCCCATAATAATCTTCATTGTTGTAGTTTTTCCTGCGCCATTTGGTCCTAATAAACCGACAATTGTCCCAGATTCTACTTGAAAAGAAACATCTTTAACTAAATTCTTATCTTTAGTCATTTTCGTAAGATTCTTCACATCCAAAGCCATTCTTTATTCCTCTCTTTCAATAACGTTCAGACTAACTTCTTAAAAAGTATTCTACATGTTCTTTTAGAACCAAAGCCTGCTTATCGTTAGGGAAATTTGCTTCATACGTTTTTTCATTTAACAGCTTTAATCCTTCAAGATATTCCTTATTAATTATAAAAGAGCGATGGGATCTCTTGAAATTCGGAGGAAGCACTACCTCCAAATCTTTGAGAGATACGTTAATAACAATTTCATTTTTGTCAGCAACTTGAATATAAGTTTTGTTATTAAACCTTTCAATAAATAGAACCTTAGATAAATCGATGAATTCAATATTTCTTTTTTTCTTAATTATTAGTTTCCCGTTATTTATCCGAAACATTTCGTCCCCCCATATCAATCTCTCAATGTGAATAAATAATAAATACACGACAATGTATATACATCCATTTCATCATTAAAGATTTCAATCGTAATAGTCTGAGGCGGAACCAATTTATCATAAGTAACCAGAGCTATTATTTCATTGGTTGATTTTTCTAAACGTGTTATTTTATCAGCAAAATCCTTTTTTAATTGGTAAACATTATTTTTTATAGTGAACTCCAAACATGGATTCGACTTTATCTTTGTCCTATCCCTCAATAAAAATTTCCCAAAACGATCAGAAAAAACGCTCCATTCGGATCTAACCATTGTTTTTAAAGAAAAAACTTCAGAAGCCTTGCTTACTGGCTTTTCTTCTTCATTAAATACTTCTACATTAACCCAAAATTCATCAAAAATATTGTCAAAAACAAAATGAAGTGCACTATTATATACCCTTTGAATACTGCCTACTCTATTGCCATTAGAATCTGTTATTGCGATTTTTTTTCTGCTCTTACGAAGTATCGGTTTTATAAAATGATAATGAGACATTATCTCACCACTTTACTGTTTTATAAAAGAGCTTTGATTAAGGGGTTTGATACATACACTTCTAGGAATGCACTAATCAAAAGTATTACTACTACAGTTGGAAAGAGATATTTAAGTGTTTTCTTATAGAAATAAGAAAAGTGAATGCCGTTCACCCTACCCTTGGCGTAATGAACTAATAAATTAATGTGGCTGATCGTAAAGCTAAGAAGAATACAACCGATAAGTAACTCACAGAAGCCATGCGTAAATGAGGAAAAATAATAAACTACAGGATTTATTCCTGCCTCTGATGCTCCCAGTGCTATGATTATGGGAATTTTGATGATAAATATAACGGATAGCCCAACAAAAGATAATAAAAAACCTATAAGAGTATAAAACAAATTATTAAGAAAAATAAATAGAAGCTCACTTAGCCCCATTACTGGTATTTGCTTTGTTATGGAGGGAGAAGGAAGGGGGGCGAGTAAATTAAAAACAATGATAAAAATAAACGAACATATCAAATATAATATGATAAATTTCCTATTTCCTTTCATAAGTTTTATACCTGAATTTTATTCATATTTATACTATCCGTTAACCTAAGAGCATCAACTATGGCGTAAACCCAGATAAAGAGCATCGCAAATAACCCGATCACGACTGATGACAATACAATAGAGATGATGTTCAAGAAAACAAAAATTAACCCTTTTTGAACTTTTCCTAAATACAAATGTCCTAAGCCCGGAAAAGCAAAAGACAATACACCTGCTAACCATTTTTTCTTCATATCCTCCTAATTATCCCCTTTCATTTCAAAATACAACATTTTTCTCAACATTATGTTATACAGCAATACCTAGCTTGTAAATAGGTCAAAGGACTTAGTACCAAATCAAGTAGTCCTTGGTATTTTGTCGTAATCTTGGATTTAATCCCTCCCTTTCAACTCGAAATATCATACTTTTAAGCATATAAACCGTATTAAACGGGTTACTTTCCATTTTTTCACTTTACGTATATTACAATTTATATTGACGACGTCAACTAATCCAGTGGGAGGAGACATTCTAAATGTTATACAATTTTTTCGTATCCGGAACGGGCGAAGCAGGTGTTGCACAATCTATTGTCAATGTCATCAAGGGTAAATTTAACATTGTCGGTGAAGTAGCCCATCTGTTAAATAATCTTACGTTCAAACTTAAAGTAATTTATCGTTCTTTTGACGGCAATTTTTCTTGGGCTGATCTTGGTGGCGCAATTCTTGATTTAGGTCAATTAATTCTTACTTTTGTTCCGGCTGCTAAAATTACAACAATTATTTCAGCACTGTGGGATATTTCTACTATCCTGTAAGTATCACATTCCAAATTTATAACTGATTATGTTGACGTCGTCATTTGCTGTCCCCTGTCAATATAAATAAAAGCTCAGCCATCGATATTTTTTTTTTGATACACAGTCAGATACATTTTTTTGTAAAGTCATCTTTCTCACCAAGACCGTGGGCGAAAATCTTTTGAAATCCATGGGCTTCGCTGTTATCCTTCCGGGGGTAAAAGAAAGAATAGGGAGATGTGCTGATGACAGCTATTGCATAAAAAAGATTGCCGTCTAACTGGCCAGAATACCTAGCAGAGGGCAATCTTTTATTGATTTCTCCATTCTATTTAAATGGAGATCTTAATAGGACTTTTCTATAAGCGAAGTCTTCCCCTCCAATACCACTCATTACCGTTAATTCATCGTATGGTAGACAACCATATTCCCACTGCATTTGATCTCCTCCCTTATCCTAATTACAATTGAAAATGCTTACTTGTCAGGCGCCGTTTTCGTAAATTCAATCTCCTTCGTCCCCGGCTCCATGTTCAGCGGCAACGAGAGGCGACAGATATTGCCGTTCAGATCGGCATGAAATGTGCCTTTCACCTTCGCCGCAAACAGTTCATAAGAGATTTCGAACACATCCTCGTTGAAATGTGTCATAGGCAAGGTCAACGAATTATACATAAATCGCAGACAGCCATCTTCAAGCTCAACGATCACTTTCCCATAGCCCGGATGTTCATAAGTTCCTGTATATTCTATAAGCGGATGAAAAGGGACCGATTCTGTTCTGCTATTAGATGGCGTATTATCAAGATACTCCTTTTTCTGCTGTTCCTTAAGCTGCTCCTTCCATTTTTCTGTATCCTCTTGAATTCGTCTGCTCCAATCCATTTCCTCAAGACCTAGCAAACGATCAACTATATTGTAGGTTGCTATTCTCGGTAAACTAGTCCCGAACATATTGGTCAGAATGACTACACCGATATTATCGTGTGGCAAAAAGGATACCAACGAAGAGAACCCGTCAATCCCACCGCCATGATGAATCATATGGTGCCCGCGATACGGTTCGATACCCCAGCCGAGGCCATAGCAGCTTATTGGCAACTCCTTCTTTCCCCATACGCTCGGGTCACATGGCATATGCGGAGTATGCATGGCAGCCAAGCTTCCTTCCGTCACAATCTGCCGGCCGTCAAACTTACCTTTATTCAGGTGGAGCCCGACCCAGTTCGCCATATCGATAATGTTGCTGTTAATCGAGCCTGCTGGACCGATGGCATCAATATTACGAAAGGGTGTCAGCAGCACCTTGCCGTCCTTTTCTATATACGGTAATGCGTAATCCGGCCGAAGCTGCATGTCCTCTACGGACAAACAACTGGAGGTCATGTGCAAAGGCTTGAAAATTCGTTCTTGAACCACCTGTTCCCATGAAGATCCTGCTAGTTGCCCTACGAGGTATCCGGCGACCATATACATAATATTTTGATATTGCCACTTTGCACGGAAATCTTGATTAGGCTCCAAAAACGCAAGCCGTTCAATGATATCCTCCCGCGTGAGCGTCGAGTTGTACCACATGAGCTCATGCCTCGGCAGCCCTGAACGATGACAGAGCATATCCCGCACCGTAATCCGCTCCGTCGCAACAGCATCGTGCATTTTGAAATGAGGCAGATATGTTTTCACCGACGCATCCAAATCTAGCTTGCCTTCATCCGCTAACTGCCCCGCCGCCAAAGCCGTAAAAGCTTTTGTACACGATCCAATCGCGAACATCGTTTCCGGCGTGACCTTGAGCCCTGCTTCCACATTTCGGCAGCCAAAGCCTTCCGCCATGACGATTTCTTGATCTTTAATGACCGCAACCGCCAATCCAGGCACCTTCCATTTATCCATTTGCTGCTCAATATACGTACCGAAGCCTTCCAACGCTTGAAGTGCTTGCGCCATTTCTAACATCCCTCCCTTGTTGTTGTGAAGCAATATCATCTGCTAACACATTTCTTCATTTATCGGAAACCTCCTGCTTGATGCACAAACTCAATATCTCTGCTTCTCCTTCTTAGAGCAGTAGGGTACAATGGAAGAATAGCTAAAATGAGAATCATTATCACAAATGGAGGTTCCGATCAATTTGAACAACGAGCAGAATCAACAATACGATATCACCAAATTAGGAACACTGCTGCACGAAGACCATATCGCGTGGAATTTCAGAAATATGAACAAAATTTTGCCTAAGAACGACATTCAAGCCCCGGCACACAAATTTTCATTTCAAAAAAACGAACAACCTTTAACCGAGATTGGCTATGAAATAAATGGACAGCACAACAAAGTCGCCGATTATTTGCAAAAGGTATTTGCCACCGGGTTTCTAGTCATTAAAGACGATACCATCATGACGGAGCAATATTATAACGGTTATAGCGAGCAATCGACCGCGATGTCCATGTCCGTGGCTAAATCGTTGGTGTCCGCCTTAATGGGCATTGCGTTTGATGAAGGGGCTATGAACGATGTTCATGATCCCGTTACATTGTACTTGCCGGAGCTCATCGGAAGCGGCTTTGATGGAGCGAGTATAAAGGATATTTTGCAAATGTCTTCCGGCGTTCGATTTAATGAAGATTACGCTGATGAGAATGCGGAGATTTACACCTTCTTGAATGATGTATTTGGCGAGACGGCAATGCCTATTCCGAAATTTGTGCAGAAGCTAACCCGATTGCAGGCGCCAGGCCAATTCCAATATAAAAGCGTCGATACCCAAATTCTATGCATGTTAATTGAAAAAACAACCGGGAAGAAAGCCTCGGCCTATTTAGAGGAAAAAATATGGCAGCCGCTGGGCATGGAGCATGATGCTTATTGGAATACCGATCTGCATGGCAATGAGATTGCCTTCACATTCGTTAACGCTACGTTGAGGGATTACGCGAAGTTCGGCAGACTATATTTACATAATGGAAATTGGAATGGCCCCCAAGTGATATCTGAAAAATGGATTAAGCAATCTATAACTCCCGATCGGGCGGATTTACAACCAGGGGCAGCCGACGATTTCTTCGGTTATCAATATCAATGGTGGATTCCGCAAGACAGCAACGGTTCTGAATTTATCGCACGCGGCATTTACGGACAACACATTTATGTGAATCAACAAGAACATGTAGTTATCGTAAAATCGGGGGTTGATCCGACCATTTTTAATATACATGATTACGAAGCCGTTACTGCTTACCGCACCATCATCGAACATTTGAAATGAGTCAACCAAAAAAAGCTGCCTCCTCATAGGGCCGCAGCTTTTCCTTCTTTTTATCTAACAGTTAAGTATCCGTTCTTACGTGATCCCAGTCTGCATCCATATAACAGATAAGCCAGTTGAAGGCCCGATGTCTTTCTACGACAACCTCGTCGTTTAACCCGCCGGGAATGGAGCGATTGTTAATTCTCTCATTCACGCAGGCCCAATCGTACCGATAGATGCGATCGGTCTGCTCTAGAATCTCTGCCTTCGTTCTTACAACCGCATTGTTATAAAAGGTGTCGTAATCCCCTGCGTTCCGCAGCACATCGATTGCACTCTGCACATCGCATATATCGCCAGGAAAATCGAGCTGTTCCACATACCCTAACGCCCACAACAGCACCCAGCAGCATTCGTACATCCATGCAAACTGAATCATGTCCGTGCGATCTGGATTATCGTCGGTAAGGAAGGCCCGTTCATTTTCCGTAAAAAAGGATTCTGCCCCGTATTCCTCCATAATCATGTGAATGAACTCTCTTTCCCTCGCCAGATCGCCTTCTTCCGCCAATCCGCCGGCATACATGGCGATCATGCATAACGCGATAGCCCTCTGCACGATTTCTTCCTTGGGACGAATGAGCGCATCGTCATCCCCGACAATGACTGGGAGATGATCGATAACCGGGATTCCCTGCTCTGTGAGCAGTTCCATCGTTCTTCGCTTTCTTGCCTCTCCTTCTGGTGTTGCTTTGATATGAGCGTCGATCAAGTCTACCGTAACGGTTGGCCTAAAATCGTCTAATTCCGATTCACCTTCAACATTCAGTACGAGCCTTCCCTGATTGTCGAGCATATCTCCTGTCGGCAAAAATACAACCGCATGGATTTTGGCGGCTACCTCCAAAATTTTAGCAAATGATTTATTATCTATCTCTTTGTCCGCAACAATCCCGATAGCGGCAGTCAAGGCCGATATTTGCAGCAGCAGCTTCTCTTTTACGGTCTGGTGAGGCGTATCAATCTGATCATTATAGCCGTACATCCCACGGATCATATTAGCGAAGGATTCGCCTCCGGTTTCCTTGGTCATAATCGAGAAAGTCGTCGTCCGCTTGCTGAACAGCTTCTTGTCGATCACCGTCACCTGATGTCCGTCTTCGGAAGTTTGAACTTGTTTATCTCCAAACGTGTCCAAGATGGCTTCTATAATTTTACTATCATCTTTCATCGATACGTATAACGTACAATGCTGCATATGTTCTCTCCTCACGATTTCGGATTATGCGTTATGACTGCTCCTTTAACTTAATTCGGTTTTAAGCAGTGTAAATATAAGGCGACTAATGAAATGAAGCCGAAAAACAGACACTTTTTCGAAGTATGCAGCCTTCGGGTCACCCTTCAAGATTGGCAAAGGTTTGATATAATAGTCGGTAATCCACACCATTTAAATTTTTCATCATAGTCCCATCACTAATGAAATGATTAGCGAGGAGGCGAATTCCATCCATAAAAATGAACTGAACGATCAAAAAGACCCCTCCGAGACATCCGATAATACGGCTCAGCCCTTCTACGAAGGAGAAGAAGATGAATGGGACCAGGAGGACGACAATGAAGAAGAGCAGCACACTCCATCCCGAAGAAAATGGCTTAAAAAAGCAATAGCAATCTTGCTGGCTATCCTGTTGTTTGGCAACCTGATCGCTTTTTTGCCACAGATCTACAACCTGCCAGCGATCCGGTTTTTGAACAAGGACTCAGAATTATCGCAGAATGAACAGATTCAGCAATATAAACAAGCAGTCGTCGTTGTAAATGCCAACGATCGGAAGGGCACCGGATTCAACATCGCCACGAGCGGCCTCATTATTACGAATCAGCATGTAATGAAAGATGACAAGCTCGGCTCTGTCCGCTTTCTTCATGGGAAGACGTATGTGGCAGATGTCATCGTTAGCGACACGGCACTCGACGTCGCCATACTCAAGATCAGAGACAATGAGAATAACTTGCCTGCACTAGAATTGGAAACAGAAACACCGTGGCAAGCAGGCAGCCCAATCCATGTCATAGGCAACCCGCTATCTTTCAACCAAATCGCCAATGAAGGTACTGTCCTGGGAATGACTTCTCTTGAGAATCGGGAGCTTCCCGCGCTCATGATACAGGCTCCTATCCATAAAGGGAACAGCGGCAGCCCTGTTATCAACCAGAATGGAAAAGTTATCGCTGTTGTATTCGCCACTTCAAGTATGAAACAGGGAGACCAATCCATCGACATAGGGCTCGCGATACCTGTCGATCATCTCCAGAGATATTTAGAGTCAAACTAATAAATTATCGTGTATTATAAGCTGGGCAGCCCAATAGCCCTTTTATCCACTATCCCAACTATTCAGAATATAAGCACAGTATCAAATAACCATTCGGCAACTCTATTCCTTATCATCATTGACGTCATACTAGTCCCTCTCTAAATGGTTTAAGCGGTAGGATTGGTCGTGAACCTGTACCGTCTACAGCCTTATTTTCATAGACAACTGAGTCCATAATTGCAAGTCTGAGCCTGTGGGAGAGTGGACAAAAGGACAAACCGATACATAGGTGGGAACCGCGGGATGGTTCAGTATAAATGAACGTGAGAGGCAGCTTAGAGAGGTGCCCGCAAAAGCCGGGCGTATCTCTCTAAAAATGGCTCCGCAGGAATGGCTCCGCAGGAATGGCCCCGCAGGGATGATTCCTGCGGAGCCGCCGTACATTGGCAACACTTATGTGGCAACATCTGCTTTTCCACTCTGTTTAACAGTAATCATTTGAACTGCGGCATAGACAACAAGGAACAAAATCATAAACGCCGCCGAATACCGGTACATCACTGCATAGCCTGTCATGGAAGAAATAGCCCCCAGCATCAATGCGCCTGTCGCGACTCCTAAGTCCGTGGAATTGTAGAACATGCTGTTAGCCATGCCGTACTGTTCCTGCGGAACCGATCGGATCATCCAAGCTTGAATGGTCGGCTGAATAGCGCCGAACCCAAGTCCGTACAACAGGGCGGACAGAATGAGCATTGGCATCGATGTTGCATAGGAAAGCACCGTCAAGCTCGCAACGACACAAATGGCCGCAGGAATAAGCACGGCCGCATGTCCCCTACTGTCGAACACTCTGCCGGAGATCGGGCGGATAATAATGATTGTGACAGCATTAAACAAGAAAAATAGGCCGACCTGCTCCAGACGCACCGCTTCTCCATACAGAGCAATAAAGCTGAGCAAGCCGCTGTATGTTACCGACAAGATGACATTTAACAGCGCGGGTAACAACAGTTTCGTATTAAAAGGTTGTTTGGCTTGAGGGCTCGCCTGTGCGCCACGCCGTTTTTTCGGCTCCGGTGGAATCGAACGCGTCAGCACAATAATCGGGAAAGTAAGGAGCACAGTCACAGTACCCAGCATGGCCAACATATTGAAGCCGGACTGCTTCATCACGTTCAAGCCGATCATTGGCCCTATGGACATGGCAAGGCTTGTGGACAGTCCGAAATAGCCGATGCCCTCCCCCATCCTTTTAACAGGAATAATTTGCGATACCAATGTAGGGATGATCGTACTCGCCATCCCGAACCCAACTCCATAACCGACCCGCATGACAAGCAGCGAGCCGATAGATTCGGCCAGAACATAAATACCGGTAATAATGGCAGCTACCGCTAAGCCAACAAACAAAATGACATTGCGATGCACTTTCCGCATCAGCACAGCGGTCAAAAAACGGGTAGCAATCGCGGAAGCCGCGAACACGCTCGTTACAAGGCTGACCGTCAAATCCCCTGCATGGAATTCGTTCTTCACATACGCCGGGAAAGATGATAGCAGCATTTGCAAATTCAAAAATAACAGGAACGCGCAAATCGTTAAAGATATAAACGATTTCGTCCATAGTTTCGTTGATTGTTCATCGTACTGCATGATACTCTCTCCTACTCTCTGTCTGTTAGTTCGTTCACGTGGTTGCTAATCCGGAGAAGCAGCTCCATGAGCACATCATATTCTTCTTGGGAAACACATTGCTTAATGTCCTCAGCGACCTGCTGCTCGATCGGGGTCGTCTCTTGGATTAGCAACCTTCCTTTGTCCGTAATATTGACCAAGAACGAGCGCCGGTCGTTCTCTCCGGTTTTCTTGTAGATGAGCCCCTTCCTCTCCAAATGATCGAGAATTCGAGTCGTCGTCGGCTTATCCTTGCCTGAACGTTCGGCAATTTCCTTCTGGATCAAGCCATTTCCCCTGCCTATCTGGTACAGAACCGACCACTGCTCTGGTGTAATGTCATATTCCTTCAGCCGTTGCTGCAGCAGGTTCGATAATTTGCGGTAGGTCACGCCCATAGCGAAACCGATTGAATGCTCTAAGCCGTTGCCATAAGTCGTCATTCCCATCTTCCTTGTCTCATTCATTTTTAATAGTTGTTTAAACAACTATATGTCAAACAACCATAATTGTAAACCATTAATTATATCCGGTGTATTCGGACACCAGACGTTGCGCAAAAACAGCATTTCCCCGTGTTGATGCCCCGCCCTTTCCGTTCTCCTGATCGCCGTTCGAGATGGAACAAAAAAAGAACGCCCTAGCTCCATCGGATGATGGATAGGGACGTTCTTCGTCATTTCAATTCGATTATTAGCCCAAGCCAACTGGAACCATTAGACATAGCCTTGTTTTGCATGAAGCCAAAAGATAAGCTACTGTTTTGATATCAGCACGATTCTGTCAATCGTTTCATCGCTTAGCTTCGTGCTCGTCTTCCCATCGTCGTTCATATGATACAGACGCCCGTTATCTCCCGCATTGACATAGAAAAATCCGGATACATCGTCTTTGTACAAGCACAAATCCCACTCGACGCCGACCATTTTCTGAAGAGACAAGTCAGACTTCAGCATATAAGCTCCGCTGCTGGCGAACAGCATTGTCGCTCTCACTTTACCATCCGTCAGAAGATTGCGCACATAACCTACGTTGTTTACGGATAGCGCCTTCGTGCTAACGATTTTGTTGTTTTTGAACGTGCTTACATAAGCTTTGCCGACTCCATCTACAAACGCCAGCTTGTCCGTACCTACATTGGCAATTTCCAAAACTCCCGTTTTATGCAATGGGATCGTTTTGCCGTCCATCGTCATGACTTGGCCTTTGGCTTTCGCATAGTTATAATCGCCGTCCGTACCAAGCACGATTCCTTTATTGTACAGATAGTATTTGTTCGCCCATCCGCCAGAATAGACGGAGTTCGTATCAAGCGGCGACTTAGGGTTAATTGCCTTAGGTGCCCCGCCTTTTCTAGGCACCGAATAGAGCACCATACAATCGGTGGAATAGTTGGTCTCCTCTGGCTTCGTGTTGACCATAATATAAGCGGATGCGCTGTCTGTACGCACAAACCATGGGTCCTCGAACGCTCCCGCTCCAATCCACTGCACCTGACCGCTTCCGTCAGCTGCCTTGGACGCTACCCAGGTTGTACGTCCGTTTTTGAGCGCATTATAATAGATGCGTCCGTCAACGATAGTAAAGCGCGGGTGTTTGACATCTGCCATGTCCGCGACGAGCTTCGCTTCCGCAGCGTCAGCAGCATTGGCCGGGGCACGGTAGATCGCGCCTTTATCAGTCATATAGTAAATGAAATCCTTGTTCGTTTCGAAGTAAACGGCACTATCATAAAAACGCTTTGGAATATTTTCCGATCCATCAACTGCAACACGCAGCAGGGTGGTCGATGTTGCGTCATACATGAAATACAGGTAATCTCCAGCTGGCTTCAGTTCAGTTCCCCGGAAGTTGAAGCTTTTCAGCAGACGTTCCGCCCCGGTGCCATCGCTTTTGACCCGGTACAAATCACCATCTGACACATAGTAAACATAAGCGTCGCCAGTTGGCGCCGCAGCTGCCTCGCCTGGCGCAGCCACACCTAGCCCGGTCACGATGAGCGAGCATAGAATGAACGCGCATACCGCCCTTTTGAAAAATAGTGAAACGTTCTTCATTCGATAATCATCCTTTCAAGATTTATTAGTCAGTTTCATTCCCCTAGCTTGTAATCTCTAAATGCTTTTCAAGCCCGATATGATTTATCGGCAAATACTAGTAATATTGTTATACCTATAATTGAATTCAAATAATTGAATTCAAAATCATTTTCCGCTCGTTCCAAGCTACTATTTATAGCACAGAAAAGAGACCCGTCATGCACACCAAAAACAAAACAGGCGACTCTCTATACAGAAAGTCGCCCGTGTCAGTTTAATTCAACTCAATTCGATCATAACCGAATAATTATTGCTCATCTTCCACAAACAGCGGCACTTCGACGAACCCTTGCTCCGTCGTCTTGATAAGCCCTATATCAGACAGTCTCAGCTCGGGAACGACGATTAGCGCAAGCAATGACAGCGTCATGAACGCATAGTTCATCGTGCAGCCAGCTTCATACAAAGCCTCGCTGATAGCGCGAGACTGCTCGGCAACCTCTTCGAACGGTGCGTTCGACATCAGCCCCGCTACCGGAAGCGGCAGCTTGACGAGCTTGTCCGCTGTCACGACGGCGATACCGCCTTGCATATCGGCTACGGCATTGGCCGCTTGTGCCATCAACGCATCCGAGTTCCCGATTACCATCAAATTGTGGCAATCGTGAGCGACTGTCGTCGCAATCGCCGCCGGCACGTTGAAGCCGACGTCGGACACGAGGCCAAGCGCTTGATTGCCTGTGCCTTTATGGCGCTCGATGACTGCGATTTTGCACAAGCCATCTTCCACACTCAGCGCAACGCTGCCGTCCTCAATGCATACGGATACGAGCTGCTCCTTCGTATCGACGTGGTTCTCCCGCACTTGAATCGCTCTTGCCGTCCGCTCTCCCGATTGCACTGGCGCTTGGATGACGAAGTCTTCCGGAGACACTTCCCGAGTAAGGTGAACCGAACGGATCGCTTCTTCCGGATACTCAAATTCCGGCAGCTCAACGACCATGCGGCCATTCTCCGCCACGACTTGTCCGGCAGCAATCGTCATGACGACATTGACATCCGCCAGATTACCATCCAGCATAATGATGTCGGCGCACGAAGCAGGGGTAATCGTTCCGACATCCCGGGCAACACCGAAGCGCTCTGCCGTGTTGATCGTCGCCATTTGGAACGCCGTTACTGGACGGACGCCTTGCGCGATCGCGTGACGCACGACAAAGTCCATGTGGCCTTCATCCACCAGCGATTCAGGGCTGCGGTCATCCGTCACCAGGATCATGCGGCGTGTATCGATACCGTGATCGGTATGAGCCTTAATCGATTCGGCCACATCATGCCATGCCGAGCCGCGTCTCATCTTAGCATAGATGCCCCGGCGCACGCGCTCGATGACATCCTCCGCCTTGACGCTCTCATGACAGCCGGAAATGCCGCTAGCCGCATAAGCGGATATTCTCCAATCGTCAACCGGCCATGTATAATGTCCGTCGGCGACTCTCCCCGCACGCAAGGTCGCTTGGATTTCCCCGATCATTTTCTCATCGCTGAACACGACGCCCGGGAAATTCATCACTTCGCCCAGTGCAATCATATCAGGTCCCCATGTGAAAGCTTCCGCCACTTCCTCTGGACCTATCGACGCTCCGCTCGTCTCCAGCTCCGGTCCCGTCGACGGCACGCAGGAAGCAACTTGCATATACGCCGCCAGCGGTGTTTCTCTCGCTTCGTCGAGCATAAGCCGCAGGCCGGGCAGCCCGAGCACGTTCGTAATTTCATGGGCATCAAAGAACCCGCCAGTCGTCCCCTTGACGAGCACCGCTCTCGCGAATTGCGTCGGAGTGATCTGACTGCTCTCGATATGACAATGACCGTCCAGCAATCCAGGTGCGACATAACGTCCGCCCGCATCGATTACCTTCGTGTCGTCTCCAATCATATGGCTCGCATCCTTACCTACGAAAGCAATGCGTGTTCCTTGCACACCGATGGACATATCGTCCTGAATTTCCCCGGAACAAACATTGACCAATTTTGCATGTTGAATAACGAGTGTAGCCTTCTTATCTCCGCGCGCGGTTGCGACCAGGTCAGGCACACAATCAGCAAGATGCGGTCTGGCAAAACGTTGTGGTGATTCCATGGTAGTGTAGTCCTCCTCGTTGTTGAGTAAAGTGAATCATGTATATACTGCTTGGGTAGGGAGTCTGTGCACAACAATACAATAGCTATTGTTCCACAAACATGTCGAACAGCTTCTGTAACATTACAAATGTCTGCTCGTATGTAAGCAATCCGTCAGGATCAAACTTCTGCTCACCCACTCCAGTCAATAGCGATAAGCTAACCGCCTTATACACGTTGTCCTTCGCCCATGGCGCAATATTTGCATCGTCAGCAAATGTTATCTTTGCCGTGTTGATGTCGGGCGAGCCGCTTCCGGTTCGTTCCGTTAATGTCGTATGCAAATTAAGGACCAGTGTCGCGGCCTGCTGGCGTGTAATGTTGTCCCATGGCGAGAACGTATCCTTGGTTGTTCCGCTGATGAGCTCATTGGCGTATGCCTTTGATATTTCTATACTGCTTATATCTTTAAAGGGCGATTGCCCCTCGGCAAGCGATTTTCCTAAAATATTTTCGCATAGTCGCACAGCCAACTCAGTAAAGCCAATCCTCGTGATGGGCGTCTGATACGATTGGTCATACTGATACGGAACGATGCCATTGCTCTTCGCTTTCTGATAGTCGGTCACGGCCCACGAACTGACGTTGTCATCGCTGCTCGGCTGCTCGACATCAATCAATATCGTGTCGTAGTTTTGGAAATAATTTTCGACACCTAACAGCGTTTGGCCAGACTTTTTCCCCGTAATATACCCTTCCGCATCCACTGCGGCGACCTCTGGATCAGCGATTTTGAATTGGACATTCGCAGCCTGCAGATGAGTGGACGTCGTTCGATAATTGAGCTTTATTGTTTCCCCCGTCGCTAGACGAAGCGATGACGCCCTTAATGTTACTTCAGGAATCATATCGAAAAAGACTGTATCATATTCGATGTCAACGGCTTTGCCTGCTTTGTCGTATAATCCGCTCACTTTTACATGAAAAGCATCATCTTTATGAAACCGTTCTATGCCATCCGGTCTAAAGATGATGCTGAACGGTACCCCGTAGTGACCTGTTTCTACATTAAAATATTTCCCGTTCTTATTCTTATCCTTACTATCGAAAACCCATTGCTTCCCGTCCCTCGTTCTTGTCAAAGCAACCTGGATGTGCTCCGTTCGGGTTCGATCATATCTATCGACGTTAAAGGAGACAGACCAAGGATCGTCAGGCGCAAATATCTCTTCCGGAAAGTAGCCTTGGGCAGGCCAGCTTATGTAATCGTATTTCACTTCTTCCGCGCGTTCCTTATTGATCGCATACATCGATGAATAAGGGACTCCTTCTATTGAATATGCGATTCCGAACATCGTCTTTTTCATAGCCGGATTCAAAATCCAGCGTCGATGTCCTACCCGGTCAATATTACCCGGGCTGCTGTCGGACATATAACCATGGATGATGCTGCTATAGAAGGTCGGTCTGCCCATCGATAAATTGCTCGTCCGCGTCCCTTCATTGCCGAGCTTGAATAATACATCCTCCATGCCGTCTGGGTGTGTCGGATAATGAGTCAGGCGGTCGTTGACAGCATTGACCAGCGCGGCTGCCTGCTGTTGAGTGTGCAATCCCCAGTCCGGCTCAACATCATCTGGCAGCCCAGCCAAGTAACGTACGAAATTCGTCGCGTTCACTCCGTCCAATACATATTCCGCCTTCAACCTGCCCGGTGCAAATGGTGTGCTTGTCTGCGGCTCCACCTCGTAAATATCCGCTGTCTTCATATACTGAAAGCTCGTGCCCATCGGCTTGTACTGCAGCCATTTATTTATAATTTCCTGCTTGGTTCGATTGACCGTCTTCTCTTGTACACGGTGCGGGGCAGCATGGGCCTCGCTACCGCCGCTCCATAACAGTGACAGACAAACGGTAATGACCAGCAGTGTCTTCACATGCAACTTCATACGGGTA
This sequence comes from Paenibacillus sp. MER TA 81-3, assembly GCF_023713585.1. Lineage (NCBI taxonomy): Bacteria > Bacillati > Bacillota > Bacilli > Caryophanales > Paenibacillaceae > Paenibacillus > Paenibacillus sp. MER TA 81-3. Next base: position 125,773 of record NZ_JAMAWB010000004.1, on the reverse strand, counting down.
ACCCCCAATATATATGTCCAGCAATTACGAAATCCAATCTGAAATCATCACATGACCATACCGCCCAGCCAAATGATTATTTCTTTACAGATACATCAATTCGCCTCCACCCTGCATTTTCCTCTATTCTTCGACAAAAACATCACGCATGCTCTCCAATTCGTACTGTAAAAGTGCAAGCTTAAATGAAAAAAGCCGCAGCTTTAGCCACGGCTTCCCTTACTATACTATTTATTTTGCGACTTGCTGACCGGCAATGCGACCGAATGTAATAACATCGGCAATCGCATTTCCGCCAAGTCGGTTCTTGCCGTGAATGACGCCAGTCACTTCACCGGCGGCGTATAAGCCTGGAATTGGCTGGCCTTTCTCATTCAATACCTCTGTCGTCTTATTAATCACGAGTCCACCCATTGTATGGTGAACAGAAGGCACTGCTTTTTGAATGTAATAAGGTCCTTGACTCATATCCTTCAAGCCTGCGCGATGGTTAAAGTCATCGTCTTTCCCTGCCTTGGCGAACTGATTGACGCGATCAACTGTCGCCTGCAGCGCTTTCGGGTCGATGCTGAAAAATTTGGCCGCTTCTTCCAACGTATCTGCTTTATGCAACAGACCGTCTTTGACAAGCATATCGTACTCATCCTGATGTACTTCGATCGTCTTGCCAATATCTGCAATGGATTGGTTCCATAACTGATAAGCGTAACCGCCTTCTTGCGCCAGAATCCCTTTCGAGATTACGTCACGACGCTCCAGCTCTTCGACGAAACGTTTACCGCTCTGGTTTACCAGAATTGCCCCGTCAAAGCGGCTGTCCGCAACAAGCGAGATAACGCCCGTCTTCGGATTGCATACCGGATAAGTCTGGATGCTGTCCATATTTGTAACCGCAGCACCTGCAGTCTGCGCCATGACAATACCATCGCCAGTCGTTCCCGGTGCGTCGGTCGTCATATATTTTTCATCGTATTCCGGATTGTATTGCTTTCTCATTTCGACGTTGGATCCGAAGCCGCCCGCAGCGATGACGACGCCTTTGTTGGCATGGAACGTGATGGTGTTGCCCTTGGCTCCTGTTGCCTCGACTCCTACGACTTTTCCACTTTCATCAGTAATCAATTTGTCCGCCTTCGTGTTCGTCTTCAGAATGACCCCGGCTTCATCCATATGCTTTTTCAGCTTCGTAATGAGTTCAGCGCCCGTATGTCCTTCCGGAATAAGCGCACGCTTTACGGAATGTCCACCGAATTGGAACAAGTGATCCTCCAGGAAATTGACCTTTATTTCATCCTTCAGCCATTCGGCAGCAGCGGTTGCATTCTCTGCAAGCACGCGGACCATTTCCGGATCGCCTATATCGTCTCCGCCTTTGAGCGTATCTTTCACGAACAAGTCTACACTGTCTTCAATGCCGAGATTTTTCTGTACCCACGTATTGGCCGCGTTCATCTCGCCACCGGAGATGAGCGTATTGCCGCCTACGCTTGGCATTTTTTCAAGCAGAACGACCGAAGCCCCCGCTTGCTTCGCTTCCAATGCTGCGCTGAATCCGGCACCGCCTGCGCCGATAACGACGACATCATACGTCTGTTCTGCAGGCTCCTCCGATTGGCTGTTTCCTTCCGCCTTCTTCGCGACGAGCGTCAACCCAGCCTTCGCCACCGCATCCTTTACCGCATCAATGAAACCTTGGCTTGTCATGGTCGAACCGCTGATCGCATCTGCATCCGCGCTATTCGATGCGATCATCGTATCCTTCAGTTCTTTATAAACAGGCTCGGCCAATACTTCGTTTTCCTTCTGTTCGAGCACTTTAATATCCTTAATCTCATTGTTCTCAAATGATACTTCTACCTTAATTGCACCGTGTTTTCCATCGCCTTCTCCGATAGAAGTGACTGTCGTCCCCTGTTCCGTTCCTTTGTCAGCGCCTTGAACATCCTTGTTTCCATCACCACATGCAGCCAACATCACGACTAAACATAGGATGAGCAGAATGCTACCCGCTTTCTGAATACTCTTCATGTTGTTTAACCCCTTGTCTAATATGCTCTAGTCTCGCAGCGAAACAATACTGTGCACAATACAATAATTATAGTAGCACAGTTTTTTTTATTTAAAAGTGAAAGTTATCACTTTCACTAACTTTAAAATGTTATCCATAAAAAAAGAGGGTCGACCCTGACCCTCCCTCTAGATGCTATGATATCATAGCAAAGACTTGCTCATGACACCTGACTCGCTTTATACCCTTTGCCAATGAACTCATGAACGTTATGGACGGTTACATAAGCATGATCATCCAGTTCGCAAATGATTTTTTTCAGTTGAACGAGCTCCTGCTTGTTAATGACGATATACAGCAGTTCTTTGTTGGAACCTGTATATCCTCCTCGTCCTTCTAACACCGTCAATCCGCGCGACATTGCTGTCGTCACCTTTTGTAAAATTTCATTCGGCTTTTCTGAGATGATGAGAACCGCTACCCGCTCATCCAGACCTTCAATCATGAAGTCGATAACTTTCGCGCCGACATACACGGCAATTAATGTGTACATCGCTTTCTCTTGACCGATGATGAATATCGAGCCTGCAATGACGACGATGTCGATAATGAGCATCCCTTTGCCGACACTCCAGCCCAAATACTCATTCGCCAATCGGGCCAATATTGCGGAACCGCCCGAAGTGCCTCCAGCACGGAATATGAGGCCGAGACCGATGCCTACCAGCAATCCCGCAAACAGGGCTGCCAATAGCGTGTCATCGTTAATCTGCACCCCGATTTGTTCGGTGACATGCAAAAACAACGAGGTTAACACGATGCTGATGACGGTATATATGACCGTTTGCTTGTCAAAAAAACGATAGCCGATTGCAAGTAAAATACTGTTTAAAATAAAGTTAACGATTCCAGGCGACCATTCGAACAAATAGTGCGTCACCACAGTTATGCCGATGATTCCGCCCTCCGACAGCCGGTTTGGAATGGCAAAATAATTAATGCCGAGTGCAAAAATAAGTGAACCTAGCGCTACTAACGCAATGTCCCTAAGAAGTTTTTTCATCTTGATAAGCCTCCCACATGCCATTGTACACGATATGAACCACTATAGGGAAGATTCGGTATTATTCGGCGTGAGAGGTTCGACGCTTTACTCGCTATATTCCGATTGCAGCAATCCCATATGAATAATATGGTGCCATGCGCCATTGCGGAACAAAGCTTCTCTGGACATCCCTTCCTGCTGGAAGCCCAGCTTCTCATACAGCTTAAGCGCCCTCGTATTGAAATCAAACACCCTTAGCGAGATGCGGTGCAAGTTCAATTCCATGAAGGCATAACGAAGCAAAAGACCAAGCGCTTCTTGTCCGTATCCCTTCCCCCAATAATCCGGTTCACCAATGTCAATAATCAGTTCGGCGTTCCTATTTTTAAAATCAATGGAAATGAGCGAAGTAATTCCGATGGGCTGATCGGAAGCTGAGTCCATTATGAAATACGTTTTTGAGTGGGTGGAGCCGAGAATGACATGTTGAACGAAGCTCCCGGTTTCCTCCATTGAATAGATGTCTAGGGCAGGGCTTGTCGACTCCATCACGCCGATCGTATTTCTCCACTTGTGATAAACAGCAATGTCTTGTTCAGTCATTTTCCTTAGCTTGATTCGGTTCGTTGCAAACATTATGCTACCTCCTATCGTTATTTGCCTGAAGTGGACATTCTCATTATCCGCTTTGCCAGAAGAGGAAAAAAGGGTATAATCCATGCTTAAGTGTCCCCTTTTAGGAGGTGAGCCAATGATACTGGAATACTTGGAGTTCCGCGCCTATTTATATGATCGGGAAGTCGAGCGCAAAGCAGCATTCCTGCTGCACGAGCTGGCAACCATCTGGCGCTGCAGCGTCAAAAACGCAAAACGTAAATTAAAAAAACTGACGGAACAGCGTTACTGTTCCTACACTCCTGGCCGTGGCAGGGGTAATCGTTCGGAGGTTCAGTTTTTCACCGATTTTCGCAAGGAACTGCATACCGTAATCCGGCAATATCTAAATGAAAGAGATTTGGAGCGGCTAATGCATGTATTACAGCTCCCCTTTCCTCAGCAATGGATAGACGATTTGCGCAAGCCTATACAGGAGCAATTAGGGCTGCAAACGTCTGAACCTGCCACTGATGTATTGCACGCCATCATAACACAGCCCATGACGGCCATCGATCCAGCGCGTTCATCGATTACGTTCGATCAGATGCTCGTCTCTTTGATTGGCGATCCCCTGCTGCAATATGATGCGGACAAGGACGAACTTCTTCCTCATCTGGCCATCGCATGGGAAGCGGATGATCGCTATGAAACATGGACGATCTTTTTGAGAAAACGAATTCTATTCCATCATCACCGTACATTGACGAGTGCCGATGTAAAATACAGCTTAGAACGGCTGCAGCAAGCATCGTGCGCGAATCGATGGCTTGCGGAGGATATCGCTTGGATTCACTGCTTGTCCCCGCTCATGGTCCGAATCAATCTTCGTCAATCCAATCCTTTGTTCGGACGTTACTTGGCGTCAGTGCCGATGACGATTGTACCAGCGGATGCTCCGATACAAGACAAACATTTCATAGGAACGGGCGCCTACAAAATAACGGAATGCACAGAAAGCAAAGTGGTCTTGGAAGCGTTCAACGATTACTTTAAAGAACGGCCTTTTATCGATGCTGTCCAATTTTGGAAGATACCTCCGGAAAAAGCGCAACTGATTGCGTATCGCGTACCATGGATGACGGACAGCCTGGACCGGCGTTGCAGGAAAATCGCGTAGAGCATGGCTTTCGTTTCGTCATGTTTAATACGAAGCATGTCCCCTTGATGAGAGATCGAGAGCTCCGGCTGGCTATCAACGAGCTGTTTGCGATGGATGAGATGTGGCGGGATTTGGACAGAAGTGGACTGGTGCATGCATCTCACTTCTTCCCTTGGAAGAGCAAGCCTATAAAACGAAGCTTAGGGACTGCAAAGCAATGGCTCCAGAATAGCTGCTACAACGGAGAGACACTGCACGTGTACACATTGGATTTGCCAGAAGCATGGGCGGAGGCAGTCTGGTTTCAGCAGCAGGCCGCACGAATCGGCTTGAACATGATGCTCCATCCCTACTCTTTCAATGAGCTGTATGACCGCTCCATGGATGAGGACATTCATATAATATTTTCCGGAGAGGTGTCCTCGCTTGATCCGCACCTTTCGTTTTTGGGCGCTTTTTACAATGATGCGCTCGCTTTCAGAAGATTTATCGCAGACAATCATATGACCAGCATAGATAAAAAGCTAAAAAAAATGAAGCTCGCTCCTGCCGCTGAACGAGAGCAGCTCATCGATGAAGTCGTCCAGTACATGCACAAGGAGATGCTCATTGTATTTATGCATCACCCGCTTCATCAACGCACGTTCGATCCGATGCTTCAGCATATCCAATACGATACATTCACATTCGTTGACTTAAAAAAGCTGTGGATACGCCCGTCAAATGATGCAGATACGCCGGGATAATGCCATGCCGCATCAAGCACAATATTAAACAAATAACATGCGGCTGTCATGGACTGTCATAACAACTGATGAACAGCTTCATCATATATAGATGCATTTCCATAGTAAAAAGACTGAAATAGAGACCGAAGATGCTGCTTTCGGTCTTCTCCGACTTATAGAGTACATTTTGACCAATGTAATCTTTAGCCTCATTACGTTTTACGCCGCTTCACCAGAAGATTATATGTAGCTCAATCCTTTGCACCACTCTCCCTTTCCATCAGAAAATATGATTCGCCTGAACCTTAGCGTCACTTAACCCTTCCATGAGGAGGGTCTGCTCTTTCGATCCTTAGCGTTACTCAACCCTTCCATGAGGAAAATCTGCTCATTCGATCCTTAGCGTCACATAACCCTTCCATAAGGAAGGTCTGCTCTTTCGATCCTTAGCGTCACTTAACCCTTCCATAAGGAAGGTCTGCTCTTTCGATCCTTTGCATCACCTAACCCTTCCATAAGGAAGGTCTGCTCTTTCGATCCTTTGCATCACCTAACCCTTCCATAAGGAAGGTCTGCTCATTCGAACCTTTGCATCACCTAACCCTTCCATAAGGAAGGTCTGCTCATTCGAACCTTTGCATCACTCTCCCCTCCCTTCAGAACAGCATAACGTTGCTCTGCAAATAAATAAATTTCATATAATTAGAAAACCAACTTGAATTACGAACATATGTTTCTTATAATGGATATAAGAACATTTGTTCTATAATTAGATTTAGAAATACAGCTACGAGGAGGATATTTTAGGTGGAAGCCTTGCAATCTATCGCTACGTTGGAAGATTTGCAGCGTCAGTTTCATACCCAATCTTCTTGCGTCTCTTTTCTATATAAGTTGAAATGGCCACATGGTTTTGTCTGCCCACGCTGTCAACATGCCCATGCCTACATTATCCAGACACGCAGGCTTCCTCTGTATGAGTGCCGTGCCTGCCGCCATCAGACATCGCTTATCGCCGGCACGATCATGGAAGGCAGCCGCACATCTTTGCAGAAGTGGCTCACTGCATTCTGGCTTGTCTCACGTTCCGATATCGGCATCAACGCCGTCCGGCTTAGCTTGATTATCGAGGTTACATACAAGACCGCTTGGTTGATGCTTCACAAGATCCGAGCCGCGATTAGTCGCGCCGACACCAATCGGCCGCTGACAGGGGAGGTTCATGGCTTCGTAACCTTCTATGCCCGCCATCCTTCAAGACAACTCAACTCGGGGGAATCCCCTCTGATCGTTGCCGAATCTGTCACGCTAGACGGAGAAGTGGGCGAACTCAAGATGAAGCTTGTGGAGCCAACTCGCCTCTCCGATGGCTTGCTTCTTCGTTCCGATTGCGAACAATTCGCCAATCTGCATGTTGCCAAGACTACTACCGAGACATCCATCATCCGACACAATTTTCGGATTCGCCGCAACAGCCCCTTATATCAATCCTTCAAATGCGCATGGCGCTGGATGAACGATACCTTTCACGGGATAGGGGCCAAATATCTTCAGACATATCTGGATGAATTTTGCTTTCGCTTCAATACCTCTCTCCATCATACGTCCGCTTGGGAGCAACTATTGTGCTTATGCGTGGCGGTGTTTTCACCTGCCTCGACTTGCACCCTATATGATAAGACCTCTATTTCAGGCGCACCGACAGCAGCATGACCAAAGTTGTTTGCACCGCACCTTGCTCGAAACGTAAGTCCGATACATGCTCACACATCATTTTTTCATTCTATTTTCATCTATATTTGCCCCTTCATGCTGTGAATTAATTTTCATCGTTCTGGCTGTTGCTTTACGCTCTGTTCCAGCAGTGACTGTTTGAGCGTTCTGACTGTGCTTTTTGCTTTGAGTTTATTTGTAGCTTGGGGACGTTCTGGCTATACTTTTTGCTTCGTCCTTAGATGTGGCTGTGGGGGCGTTCTGGCTGTGCTTTTTGCTTCGTTCTTAGCTGTGGCTGTGGGGGCGTTCTGGCTGTGCTTTTTGCTTCGTTCTTAGCTGTGGCTGTGGGAGCGTTCTGGCTGTACTTTTTGCTTCGTTCTTAGCTGCGGCTGTGGGGGCGTTCTGGCTGTACTTTTTGCTTGTTCCTGCTGCAACTGCTTATCTAACTTCGTGTCGAAAAACTTTTTCTGAATTCTGAATATTCATTATCTCCTGACGCATAACGCATCTGGTCTTGCTCAATGAAGATGAAAAAGCACTCCCAAAGTCACGCACTCGTATCGTCCTGTTTCAAACTTATGTAGTTTCTGAACTAAGGGGATATTGAAGCTAAGGTCTATAACAAGAATCCTGCTATGAACGCAATATTAACTCGTAATTAAAATTATGCTTTTGTACTATGCACGACCTTAATTCAATATCCTCATATTGTAATAGGGTAGCGGCTTTTGCTTTTATTTTCATCTGAACCGAAGGGATAGTGGAACTAAGCAATTGAATCTTAAAGTTACTCGCTCGCTTCACCCTGTTATGGTTGCTAAAAAAGTGCACAGCCCCAAGACCGTGCACTTCCAAGTTCACTCTATTGTCGACTTCTAATTCAGCTTATATCAGTGCATATCGCCTCATATTAATGGGATTTAACCCATTTCGCTACGTCATTGACGACATCAAGCGGCACATTCCCCGGAACAACATATTCTTCTCCGGTGGAAGGCTTATCCGACGGGACAAAAATGTGGTTCAGCTTCGGATAAAGCTTGAATTCCACATCCTTACGGTTCTTCAGCGCTTCCTTCCAACCATCAAGATGCTCTTTACCGACTTGAACATCATTGTCGCCTTGAATAATGAAGAGCGGAATCTTCTGATCCTTAGCGATTTCCCCGCCATAGTTATTGCGGAAATCGAACCACCAGGATGCCATCGCTAGCTGCAAATCTTGCGGGTAATTATCTGCCGTATATTTCTCGTTCTTAATGACTTGCAGTTGTTGGTTCCACATATTCACTTGCGCCTCAATCTGGGCGGTGACCTGCTCTGGCTGACCCGCTTCCTTCGCGCGTTTCAGCTGCCCTTCCATTTGGGTCAGTATCAAGTCCTCGAGAGGACCGGACGGACCTGCAGCGATAATGCCGCCGCGAATCGATTTCGCGCTGTCTTGCGCAAGCATCCGTGGCACGAGCATGCCGCCTTGACTGTGGCCCAACACATATACACGCTCTTTATTCAAACGCTCATCTTGTCCCGCCCATTTGACTGCTTCGAGCGCATCGTCAAGCGTCTCTTCCTTGACTGTAAACTTCGGCACAGCCGTCGCTTGGAACGGATATTCGCGCGTACGCTTTTCATAGCGGATCGTCGCAATGCCCTGCTCAGCCAAACCGACAGCCATATCTCGGAACATCTTGCCCGCGCCGATCGATTCATCACGGTCATTCTGTCCAGAGCCATGCACCAATACAACTACCGGAAATGCACTTTCGCCATTTGCAGGCACCGTCAATGTTCCTGGCAGCTTGAACTGGCCTTCGCCGATGACGATGTTTTCTTCTTTATAAGCACTCGCATTATCATATGCTGGAGCTTGATAGCCGCCGGATCCGACCGCACTGAAGAAAAGCTCATCGACGAGTCCTTGATCATTATAACGGAGTTCCAGCGGCAACAACTGCCCTTTATCCGTCTTGAACAAGATACTTACGTTTTGATGCACCCCGTTGTCTTGCATGGCCGCATTCTCAAATTGGGTCGGTAAACCGAACATACCGGTAAGCAGCTTCGTATTTGAAGACAGCGACATCTGCTTCGTTGCTTCACGCAGCTCCGGCGTAATTAATTTTTGCAATTGCGCTTCCGCCTGCGGCTGTGCGGCCAATTTTCCCCACTGTACGACGAACTGGGAGGCGCGTGTTTTCCAATCCGAAGCATCTGGAACGACTGAATCGTTAACCCACTTCGCATTTAACTGCAGTCCCTTTTTAACCGAATCCCATGGCACTACTAAAGCGCCCTGCGCTTCCGTACCGAATTCAGCTTTAGCCGCAAGCTTTAATTCCTGTCCATTCACATCTGATCGATCTTCATTCAAGCGAACCGTCCACACAAGTTCACCATAAGTGACTTTGGCCGTCTTATCTTCCGAATTCCATTTCACATAAGCCCCGATAGATTCAACTGCTTGTCTTAACGGCACCATCGTGGCACTTTCTTGTTCCCCCAGTTTTTCAATGGCTGGAGTTTCTTCCGCCGCCAACGCTGCTGGTGCCATGCTTCCGAACAACAAGCAAGCGCTCATCATCCATCTCCATACTGATTTGTTCATGCTTCTCCCCCTTATCTCTCTTATGTTTTTTCATGTAGGGTTTTTAGATTCGGCTAATAACTAGCCTCCTATATTACGTTATTACGTTTTCAGCCTAATATTCGTTCAATCTCTGCTAATTCTTCTTCCGCAAAGGCGAATTATCCAATGCTTTAACATTCTCCTCAATTTGGCTGATGCGGCCCGTTTTCGTGGAGATGACCATCTAATCGCGATAAGGGCGAAAATCTTGCTTCATCATCTTGCCGAACATTTATTCAGCCGATCCCGGAGGAGACCGTAATTGTTCGCTAAATCAAAATGCGTAATCCCCAGATCAAATGCTCGTCTTGGCATCGCTCGGCCGTTCTCTGTTGAATCAAGCCGCCAAAGTTATGGCATAATCCAAGCGAAAGCGCCGGAAGCTTTAAGCCCGATCGGCCGCAGCGATTGTATATCATGGAGTCATAACGCTTAGAATCTGCCAAGAATTCCATTCAAGCTCACTCTCCTTCCCGCATAAACGCGCGAGTATCGAAAAATTAAGATATGTATTCTTATTTATTATAATCTATTGGGTCTTTACTTGTTAATGTCTGTTCGAGATTCGTTGAAAGGGGTTATTCTCCACTCCAGTGACCTTTCACACCTGACTTTGGCGGGGATAGGTGTGCTTCGTACAGACCATATTAATGACACGGTCCGCTGAAGCTTGACGGCACGTTGGGATCAGTCGGGATCAGGAGTATATCTGGAAAGTTGTCGTCTGCATCGCCGCAGAATTCAGCGGAACGAGAACAATACTGTATGCTATGAAGGAGGCAATAATCAATCATGTCCATTCCTAAACACCGTCGAGAAAATGCTAATAAAATCCGAAAGCAGACCCCTCATCCGCCGCATGGCAAAATCAAGTCCTTTAAAGAACTTGTAGAAGAGTAAAGAGTAAGTAAATTCGAGGCGCTTGAGCATCGTGTGTTAATGATGCGCTCAAACGCCTCTATTACGTTACGGATATAAACGGAAAGTAAAGAGGGGCTTCCATTTCCGTCGTTGCGCTTATGGTTCCCGATTGACTTCTTTATATAACGCATTACGCTGCTGTAAATCATGCCAATTGTCTGCAATGTCATGTGCAGTGTCCGTTTCCCATATTTCATACAGGAAAGGGCCGCTTTATCCGGCCTGAGCCAATCGCTCCATGATGAGCAGCCACTGATTGATTCCTTCGCCTGACATTCCAATGCTTCTCGTCTCGACTGTCATAATTAGAGATGTGTACGGAAATAATATGAGAAGCAAATCGGTCAATGAATACTTCTGACGCACAATTCGCATATCTCTATCGCAATTGAAAGCGAACCGTATGGCTTTTACCACGAGAGCCCTCTGTGCGAACGACGATTTTCCACCCTTTATCTATTTGAGTGGCTTCAATGGAAGGATCAGATGATGCAAGTTTAAGCTCATCATCCGCTTTATCCCAATAAAAAGTTAGCTGTTGCCGTGTCTGGGTCGGATCGGATAGAGCTATGGTGACATCGGCATCTGTCTTCTTCATCATCAATGCAAGCGGATTTTCCGCGCGCAGCCCTTCCACCGCCGCAGGGGCAAAGAAATGAACGCCGGTTAGTCCGCTCTTGCCATCGGACACCGCATGCACTTGACTATCTTGGCGAAGGATATGAATGTCCGGATTTCTGCTATACGCTGCAGTCTCTTCTGGATCAGCGTTCGGCAGCAGCACATAACGGTATGAACCCGCTTTCGGTTCAACGCCATGTGGAACGGCCAGGCTGCCGTAATGTCTCGTCAGGAGATCGTCACGCACATTTGGATTTTGGTTTATTTCCCGCCATGAATGTATCCGCGTTTCCCTTATAATGCGGATCGGCTGAGGATCTATAAATACGACGCCCAAGTCAGAGTTCGGCGTATTCCCTTCCATGTGTGCCCACGAAGCACGCTCAAGTATCTCTTCACCATTCCGCTGTGACAGCATGTCGTTCCCGTCTACAATAATCCGGTTAGTGCCTTGCCCGTTCAGCCTGCGGTTCTCCACAATCGTTTCCACCGCTCTGTTGCCAATGCTTCGAATATCAGTGCCAATTGCCACAATTTCGTTATCAAACATGAACCATGACTTCTTGCCCTCCAAACCTGTTTTCGTGCTGGCGCTCATTGCAAATTCCATGCCGGCTGTGCCGAACATGCCGTCCAACGAGGATCCTCCCACCCATGGCTTCGGATTAATGTAGGATGCCCAATCCTTCGGTTCAGGCAGCACATGGTCTGTTGTTGTGCCGGGCAGGCGTCCCATATCAACGGTTGCCCAATATCCGTCGCTGAATTGGGATAGATCGCCGTTATATAGCGACGTCATCCCGATACCCGTATACCAGCCCTTCACATTCTCACCGTTCCCGAATTCAAAGGCGGAAATGCGCGGGGAAAACATACTGATGCCGTAGGCAAACCGCTCACGCAAATGTACGGATCTATCCATTGCGGCAAACAACTGATGTTTAACCAACTCGCCTCTTGGAACAACGTGTTCATCCGACAACCGTTTTTTTACCAGGCTCATTTCGTATATATTCAGACCGGTAAAATAAGGCTGCAGCGTCGTATCGGACAAGGCCCATTCTTTGATCATGGAACGGATGCGCTGGCGTTTCTCCACCGGCGCTCCTTCCGCCAAGCGAAGCAGCGACATTGCAACAGCACGGCCGGACACATGGTCTTCCGATGCCGCCCTCGAGATCGCGCGTCCGCGCACCATGTCCATCATCGCGCCTTTATAGATGAGCGGCTCGAAGGAGTCAAACACCCAATCGTACACGATGTCCGCATTCGCATGCTCAATCGGCCAAGCCGATCCGTTGAACAGGTAGAATGCGTCAGCCATGCCCGATATCAGAACCGCGCCGTAGCTTCCGGTATAGGCAATATTGGCATGCTGGATAATCGAGCCGTCATCATAGACGCCATCCCCAGATGCGGCATATTGATATTCCGTATCGAGCGCATTCCGCGCCTGAAGCAGCTTCGCACTGTTGTCAACCGCCATGGCGCGCAGCGTGACGACCATCACCTTGTCAAGTAAGTTCGCGCCATTCTCCACGATATCAGGGTTTACGGTAAACCTTATTTTCGGATCAGGCACGAACCTATCAATGGCGGCAGCATATTGGCGAAGCTGATCCGGTGACAGATCATCATGCATAAGCACCATCAAATCCCCCAGCATGCGTGCGGAGCCTATTTCCCAATCCCACCAATTTCCAAACGTCTTGGTCCGTTCGTTATATTGATGCGAATAGACAAAATCCATACCGGAGACAATCGCTCGCCTTAGCTCATCGCTTTGGTAGAACAGTGAAGCTGGCGTACGATACGCCACCGCCATCGTTCTCAGCTTATCCATGTTGCTGGAAGGCGCCGAAGACACATGAGCCGGAGGTTCCTCTCCCCACAAATTTAACCGATCCGGTGCCATGTTCATTGTATCTAACAGTCCGGATTGGCTCTCGTTCCGAATTTTCGCATCCAGCTCCGCTATTTTGCTGTCCAAATCGAGATCTCCAGGATGATACAATGCGTTGCCTGTCAAACGGTTAACCCACTTGTCCCGCATGTTCCGGAAGTCCTGCTTCCGATCAACCGTTTCCACATGGACCCGAGATACGGCTTCCACCTTGCCATTCGGTGTTTCCACTCGAATCACTGCAGTTCCCTCCTTTATTCCAGTGATAACGCCTTCTTGCGTCACTTCGGCCACCTCCGGGTCAAGTGAGGTCCACTTGTATGGAATTTCTTCCGTTCCCGACGGGAATCGGATTGGGGTCAAGCAAATCGATTCACCCGATCGCACGCTGGCCGGATTCGGCTGGAGCAGCAGGCTGTTGATGACCGGTTCATCTGTCCGTCTTAGCTGCACTTCATCGAAAAAAGCGCTTCCTGTAGCCGATTCGAGAAACAACTCAATCCGCAATCGTGTCGCCTTGCCCGGAGTCCGTATCGGCAATGTATGGAGCTCCCAATCGGTATCGTCCTTAAGCTTGACAGTAGAGGGGCCATCACCAGCTTTGGTGCCGTTGGCCTCGAAGAACTGCGTCCGTACATAAACGCCGCCGTATGATACTTCCGTCCGCACCCTTTCGGCCTTCATCGCCAACGACAGCGCATAGCTGCGGTCTGGCTCGACGTTAACATCCTGCAGCACGGCAGCGCGGCTGACCACATCAGCATCCACACGTATGGCTCGCTCCCCCTTGTAAACCGTGTCCGTTACGGACAGGACAGGTGAACCGGAAGGAGTCCATTCGCTCCAATGCAGCGGTTCAATATTGTCCTTCCATCGATTCCGTGTCGAAGTGCGCACCTCTTCAAAGCTTGGATTGTTCAGTAAATTCGGATAAACGTTTGCGGCGGGATACAAGGATGAAGCGGCAGCAGACCCTACGATTGCGGCGGATTCGGCAACGGTCTGCGAGTGAGCGGTAACAGAAATGCAAGGAAATAGTAATGCGAAGGCGAATAGTCCGCAAGCGGTGCGCCTCCGACGGTTGATGTGACGATTGTGCAAGAACATTCATCCTTTCCGTTTTGAAGTAGTCAGAAAGATAGCGCTTACATTCGTTTATATTATACGGCAGAATAACGTAATGGCAAGAGGCAATCCATCATAGAAATGCCTTGGGCGCTTGGCAAGGTAATCTCAAAGTAAATGAAGATATGGTAGAGAAGCTTTTTGGGAGATACCTGTAAGGAAGTATATGCGGATTTGAGAAACGTTGTAACTCCACATGAAAAAGGGCTCTCGCTTCGCATGGAATAAGAAAAGCCTCGGATCACTCCGAGGCTTTTCTATTTTTCCACTAATTTCATAGAGATACTACCATGAACATGGTACAATACGACCGAATCAACATTTCGATAGTTCTTCGATTCGCAACGGGCTCAAGTATTACATACAAGGCTCATCAGAAATAAGAATGAGGTGTAGTGCTGCGGATGCGATGATAATAACATCATGTATTCAGCAAATCCCCCAGCCGATGGGGACTAAGAAAAGAGAATGAGGTATGCGAACACGTAACGTATTATTATTAATCTTGATGTCTATCACTATTATTTCGGCTTGTGGCAACAACGATAGTAAGAATAATAATTCAAACAATACTGCTAAGCAGCAGGAAGTAGAGACAGAAAATGAAAAATTAAAGGCAGAAGCTGAGAAATTAAAAAAAGAGCTGGCTGAGAAAGAAGCGGAAGGAGCAATAGCGCAGAAAAAAACGGAGGAAAAGGCTTCCGCAAAAGAGAACTCTCAGCAAACATATGCAGCAAATGCAATGTCTTTAATAGTTCCCCATTTAGCTGAAAATACCGCAATTGATGAAAAAACTTATAACTATATTGTTGATCATTACGAATTATTTCCTGCTGTTACATCCGAAAGCAAAAGTGCCGCAAAAGCTGAAGTTGATGCAAGCATTACCACTCGCCATTTATTGAAAAATATAAAACCTTACTTAGACAAAATGGTAACCGTCAGTGGATTCGTTGAAGAAATAGAAGAAGAAGAAACGGAGATAGGAACTATCGCAAGCATACACATTATAGACGATAATGACAACTCTGTTGTTGGTGTTTTTATGGATTCAACAGGCGATATTTTAGATGGAGATAATGTTACGATGACAGGCGTGCCAACCACAGTTTATTCATTTGATAACGTTAGCGGCGGTACTACAATTGCAATACTTTTTACATTATCCACCATTCAAAAGACTCAATAATTAAGCTGATATTGCAAGTGAACGACCTATTTTGCTATGCTAATTGATTTTTGGTTACTTTTTAGCGACTTTTTCATAGAAAAAGGCCCCTTTCGGGGCCTTTATTTCTTGCTATATCAGGCCTGGGGGCTGATGGATTACATCATTCCGCCCATTCCGCCCATGCCGCCCATATCAGGCATTGCAGGCTTATCTTGTTCCGGTTTGTCAGCGATAACCGCTTCAGTTGTCAAGAACATAGCTGCAACGGAAGCTGCGTGCTGCAGTGCGGAGCGAGTTACTTTCGCAGGGTCCACGATACCTTGGGCAATCATGTCAACCCATTCGCCAGTTGCCGCGTTGTAGCCTACGCCCACTTTTTCATTTTTCAGACGCTCAACGATAACGGAGCCTTCTTGACCCGCGTTGTCCGCAATCGTGCGAACCGGAGATTCCAGTGCACGCAATACGATGTTTACGCCTGTCAACTCGTCACCAACAGATTTAACTGCCGATACTGCTTGGTATACGTTCATCAATGCCGTACCACCACCAGCAACGATGCCTTCTTCCACAGCTGCGCGAGTTGCGTTCAGAGCATCTTCAATGCGAAGCTTGCGCTCTTTCAATTCTGTTTCCGTGGCTGCGCCGACTTTGATTACTGCAACGCCGCCTGCCAATTTAGCAAGACGCTCTTGCAGCTTCTCTTTGTCGAATTCGGAAGTTGTTTCTTCCAATTGCGTACGGATTTGGTTCACACGTGCATCGATATCGGATTTATTGCCGCTGCCGTCAACGATAATCGTGTTTTCTTTTGTTACGCGTACTTGACGAGCAGAGCCCAATTGGTCCACAGTCGTCGATTTCAGCTCAAGACCGAGCTCATCGGTAATGACTTGGCCGCCTGTCAATGCAGCGATATCTTGCAGCATTGCTTTGCGACGGTCGCCGAAGCCAGGAGCTTTCACTGCTACGCAAGTGAATGTGCCGCGAAGTTTGTTCACTACGAGAGTAGCCAATGCTTCGCCTTCGACATCCTCAGCGATGATAACCAATTGCTTGCCTTGTTGAACGACCTTCTCCAATACAGGCAAGATTTCTTGGATGTTGGAAATTTTCTTATCCGTAATCAAGATGTATGCATTTTCTAATACAGCTTCCATCTTATCCGTATCTGTAATCATGTACGGGGAGATGTAACCGCGGTCGAATTGCATACCTTCAACCACTTCAAGTTCAGTGTTGAAGCCTTTGGATTCTTCTACTGTGATGACGCCGTCTTTGCCGACTTTCTCCATTGCTTCCGCAATCAGAGTGCCCACTTCTTCGTCGTCCGCGGAAATCGCCGCAACTTGAGCAATGCTTTGCTTGCCTTCGATTGGCTTCGCAATTTTCTTCAAGTCTTCAACAGCCGCTTTTACAGCTTTTTCGATACCTTTGCGCACGACCATAGGGTTAGCGCCTGCAGTAACGTTCTTCAAGCCTTCGCGAATCATCGCTTGAGCCAATACCGTTGCAGTTGTCGTACCGTCACCGGCTACGTCGTTTGTCTTCGTTGCTACTTCTTTAACGAGTTGAGCGCCCATGTTCTCAAACGCATCTTCCAACTCGATTTCTTTCGCAATCGTTACACCGTCGTTCGTGATAAGCGGGGAACCAAATTTCTTCTCCAACACGACATTGCGGCCTTTAGGACCGAGCGTTACTTTCACGGCATTCGCCAAAGCGTCTACACCGCGAAGCATCGCGCGACGTGCGTCTTCAGAGAACATAATTTCTTTTGCCATCGTGAAACCCTCCTCGATACAATTCGAATTATTGTTAGTTCATGTATGATTCGTGCGTGTGATCTGACCTTGGTCAGATCCATATGTTTGACAACTCAGCAAACTTAGCGCAGATGCGGCTACTTAGCCGATTACTGCGTGAATGTCGCTTTCTTTCATAATCAAATACTCTTTGCCTTCGTATTTGATTTCTGTTCCTGCGTATTTGGAGAAAATAACCACGTCGCCTTCTTTTACATCTAAAGGCACACGTTGGCCGTCTTTCCATACGCCATTGCCTACCGCGATGACTTTGCCTTCTTGCGGCTTCTCCTTAGCTGAATCCGGTAATACGATACCGAAAGCTGTAGTTTCTTCCTTCGCGATTGCTTCAATCAATACGCGTTCACCTAAAGGTTTGATCATGAAAATAGCCTCCTTTTAAAGAAGAAGTTATAAGGTGAAGAATCCACCGCCGCTTGAAGGCGACGGACCGGATTCCCAAAAACAAAACGGATATCCAGTGTTAGCACTCAAGCACCTCTAGTGCTAATAACCAATTTCTATGATACTGATTTTAGGTTTCGATTGCAAGAGGGTAGCGGGTTAAAAATTTTTAAGATTGCTCTTCCACTTCCATCCATCCCTTGTTCCTTGAGCATCTGATCCCCTTTTACAGCAGCCAAATCCTTCGTCCGAGCAGCAGTACGAGTCACCAATTGAACTCACTCATTTCAGGATCAAAGAATGCAGATTCAAAAAAAATGCTCTCCGCATCCCTTTAAACCTGCATCTTTTCATCATATATCGTTCTGCGCTCACTGTCATCAAGCCGTCGTCGCATCCGACGAACCATCGAATTCTTCTTCCCATGCTTGCTGTTCGGCCAGCTGTTTGCGGTACACTATCGAAGAAGTGAATACGCTCACCTCATACAAAATCAGCAACGGGATAGAAACGAGAATATCAGAGATAATATCTGGCGGTGACAACATTGTTCCGAGCACAATTAAACCAAAATAAGCAAAGCGGCGCATTTTCCGCAAGCGCAGCGGGTTCAAGAGTCGAATCCGCGTGAGAAACATAATGACAACTGGAAGCTCGAATAACAAAGACATCGGCAGCAGGATGTTGAACATAAACGTAAAATACTGCGTAATGCCGTACGTCTCCGCCAGCTCCATATGTTTGTTAATTTTTGACGTAAACTCAAACGCCATCGGAAATACTACAAAATACGCAAACGACAAGCCGAGCAAAAAGAGGATAAACACAAACGGGACATAACGAAGCGCAGCTCGCCGTTCTTCCGATTTGAGCCCTGGACTTACGAACGCCCATAGCTGATACATAATAAACGGAAGAGTAATGGCAAGAGCCACGATGAAGGCAAACTTCATGTAAATGCCGATGCCATCCCATAGCGAAAATCCGTGCAAATTAAATTGATTCGCCGGTTTCGTATTGCGCATATAATCGTATATCGGGTCAGCGAGCAGTAATCCGCCAATGAGTCCGACGACCAGCATGATTACGACATAAAGAATCCGTTTGCGCAGCTCCGTAATATGCTCGACAATTGTCATTTGATCTTCTGTCTCTTCAGTCATTTGCGACATACCTACACCAACCTGTTCATGACGTTGTAGCGTGCGCAAGCATGCCTGCGCATACAAAGAAATAATAGCGCCTCAAACCGCTATTATTCAGGCAAACGACGTTGTTGCTCAGTGCTGGCGGCAGGTTGGGGAGCCGATGCGGCCGGCGCTTGATTCACGTCGACGGATTGCACTTCCTTACGGGCAGGCTTCGTCTCTTCTTCATCTCCCATAATATCACGCGCGCCCGCCTTGAATTCACGCAGCGTACGCCCGAATGCTCGTCCGAGCTCCGGCAGTTTATTTGGTCCGAACAACAACAATGCAATGATCAAAAGCAACAGAACACCTGATACTCCAATACCATTTAACACAGCGTATTCTCCCTTCGTCGCATTAGTGTAGAGCACGTGTTCAAAAAGGACGTTTTTCAGCTTTTTGAACAACCTCTAAAGCTTCCTGTGATCTACATCATATCATACCTGTTATCCGTAAAATACCAAGAACTGTAACAATATTTTGAAGATATGATCATTATTCGTGATCGCCATAGTTGCCACTTACAATTTCCAGTGCATGCGGCAATTGATCCATGATAGCCATCATATTGTCGTGAACACCCTTGGGGCTGCCCGGCAAATTAATAATCAACGTGTTGCCGCGAATACCGCATACTGAGCGTGACAGCATGGCCCGGCGCGTCTTCTGCATCGATGCAAGCCGCATCGCTTCAGCGAGTCCCGGAACTTCCCGCTCCACGACCTTTAACGTTGCTTCTGGGGTCACATCCCGTGGCGCCAGCCCCGTTCCCCCCGTCGTAATGATCAGGTCCGCTCGAAAGTAATCGGCCATCTCAATGAGGGAAGCCGAAATATCATTCATCTCGTCGGGTACAATACGGTATTCGACAATTTCTCCATGAAGCTCTTCTTCTACCAGCTCGCGAATGACCTGCGCACTCGTATCCTCACGTTCCCCACGCGATCCTTTGTCACTTGCTGTTAGAATTGCCACTTTCCAGCGCATGCCCGTTCCTCCTTCCACGAATTCCCCTTATCGGGTTGTCCCTAATCGATTCTATGTATTGCTTTATGTTAAGTATGATTCGCTCGATAATCTCCATTTTTGCCGCCGCTCTTCGTTATGAGCATCATCGGACCTATCACCATATCTTTTTGCATCGCTTTGCACATGTCATATACCGTGAGTGCGGTTGCGGATACAGCCGTCAGCGCTTCCATTTCCACTCCGGTCTTGCCTGACGTCTTCACTTCAGCTTCAATCGTTAACGTATCAACGCCATTATCCGTGAAGGAGATATTCACCCCCGTCAGCAGTAAAGGATGGCACATCGGAATCCACTGCGACGTATTTTTAGCCGCCATAATTCCGGCCACCTGCGCAACGGCCAACACATCCCCTTTGCTTACCTGTCCAGCCTTGATACGCTGCAGCATATCCGGATGCATAGCAACCTCTGTGCGGGCAACCGCCTTCCGCGCGGTGCTGTCTTTATCTGACACATCCACCATCTTGGCGCGTCCCTCTTCATTAAAATGGGTTAATTGATCCATGGTTCGTGTTCCTTCCTGAATTTCCTGCTCTATATGCAAAAAATAACGTCGGCTTCCGTAATCAAACACTCGACCGTAATATCGTGGGGTTCCATCGGTACTCTTTCAGTTACTTGCCAAGCGTAAAGACAGCTTATTCGCATCGGCAACAGTATGTCTGATGCGGGTTTCCCTTCGTCTTCGGAGACCAAGGATAACCGACGAACGTTAATCAATTCATTCCAAAAGCGGTCGTAATAGCCGGCGCCCAGCCCCATACGGCCTCCTTGACGGTCAAAGGCAATGCCCGGAACGACAATGACATCAAGCTGCGGCCAGTCCGCAACCGGCAGCTGTTCCGTCTCTTGCACCGGCTCCTGCAGCCCGAAACATCCGGTAGTATACTGCGTCCGATCATCCCACCGATGCAGCGTCATGGAATGATCGGCGGCTTCCGTCCGAGGAATATATATTACATCTCCCGCCGCACGGCATGCATAAAGCAATTGTGTAATATCCAGTTCCTTGCCAAAAGGGAGATAGGCGAAAACTCGCAACGGACGGCCGCGTTGTTCGCGCAGCTCCGCAACGTGTGCAGCAGCTCTGCGGCAGGCTGCCAAGCTGGCTGAACGATATTGTTCATCGGTGACATTACGTCGTCGCTGCTTGAAGCGCTGCCGTATTTGTCGTTTCAACTCAACTACCGACAAAGGAAATCCCCCCTTCACGTTATCCCCTAATGAGAGATTGCTCCATTCTTCCATCTATGTACAATTACACTGATTTTCATTGTTTTTCACGATTTTCAACCTTAGTTTACCATCCTTATTCCATTTCCGCCACCATTCCCGCTTTTTCTTCCTCTCCAAGCAGCTCTCGCATAGGTAATACTGTTGTTCCTAAAGAAAGGCTTATCGCACTTTTCCACTTTTTTTAGTACACTTAAGGAGGTTGTTTAAAAACCCCTTTGAAATTACGACGCATACCTTAAGGCAAATTCGACATTTTTCTTTTACTTGCCTCATTTTTTACTGGGGACTTGTCTAATCATCTTTAACCTTAACTTGTCCAAAACGGAGGAGATATAAAGTGCTGCTTCAAGTGAACGGCATGAGCAAAAATTACGGGATTACCCCCGTATTAACGAACATTACGATGCAAATTCTTGAACGGGAGCGCATCGGCCTGGTAGGTGTTAACGGCGCCGGAAAGTCTACGCTTCTTCAGTTGATCGCTGGCGAAATGGCGCCAGACGGCGGTACCATTTTTAAGTCCAAAGAAACGCGCATCGGTTATCTTGCGCAAAATAGCGGCCTGCAATCCGAGCGTTCGATATGGAACGAGATGATGCATGTCTTCGAGCATTTAATGGAAGCTGAACAAGAGCTTAGAGCCTTGGAGCATCAGATTGCAGATCCGAAGCTGGCTGAAGACGAGGCTAAGTACGAGGACACGCTGCACCGTTATGCGGAGCGTTCGGAATGGTTCCGCCAGCAAGGCGGATACGAGATGGAAACACGCGTCCGCAGCGTGCTGCATGGAATGGGCTTCAGCCAAATGGATCCGTCTACTCCTATTCATACGTTGAGCGGAGGCCAGAAGACGAGACTGGCGCTGGCGCGTATTTTGCTGCAACAGCCTGACCTCCTGCTGCTTGACGAGCCCACGAACCATCTGGATATTCATACACTCACCTGGCTTGAGTCGTATTTACGTTCCTATCCTGGTGCGGTTCTGGTTGTCTCCCATGACCGCTATTTTCTGGACGCGATGGTGACGACAATTATTGAGATCGAGCGCCACCAAGCGAAGCGCTACACCGGCAATTACACGAAGTATATGGAATTGAAGGCGGCCGAATATGAGCAGCAATTAAAAATGTATGAGAAGCAGCAGGATGAGATCGCGAAAATGGAGGATTTCGTGCAACGCAATCTTGTCCGGGCATCGACGACCAAGCGCGCTCAAAGCCGCCGCAAAGCGCTGGACCGGATGGAGCGCCTCGACAAACCTCTTGGTGATTTGAAAAAGGCTAATTTCCGTTTCGAGATTAGCCGCCCAAGCGGCAAAGACGTGCTTTACGTCCAGGATGCGGCTGTCGGCTATGAGAATCACCCGCCACTCTTTCAGCATGCAAGCTTTGAGTTAAAGCGCGGAGAGATGGTCGCATTAATCGGACCGAACGGGATCGGTAAATCAACACTTCTGAAGACGTTGATTGGAAAGCACCCCTTGCAAGCAGGACAGTTCCATTGGGGCACGAACGTCTCGATCGGTTATTATGATCAGGAGCAGACTACGCTCAATAACAGCAATACCGTGCTGGAGGAAGTATGGAGCGCTTATCCTTACCTTGAAGAAGTGCGGATTCGAACCGTACTGGGCAGCTTCCTGTTCAGCGGTGAAGATGTGCTGAAGAAGATTGCTTCCTTGAGCGGTGGAGAGAAAGCCCGGGTCGCTTTAGCTAAACTAATGCTAGAGCAAGCCAATATGCTCATACTGGACGAGCCTACGAACCATTTGGACTTGTTCAGCAAGGAGGTATTAGAGTCCGCGCTAATGGATTATGAAGGAACCGTGCTGTTCATTTCTCATGACCGCTACTTCTTGAACAAAATGGCAGAACGCATAGTGGAATTGAGTACGTCGGGAACCTGTCATTTCCTGGGAAATTATGACGATTATCAAGTAAAAAAGCAGGAGTTAGCTGAAGATGAAGCGATACGCGCTTCCTTGCAGCCGACCGGAAGCACGGGCAAACCCTCGACGTTTCAAAGCGGAAAAGCAGCGGATGATGCGGATGATGCCAAGAGCGGAGCCGCGGCATTTGAAGCGGACAAGCTGGCCAAGCGCGAAGAACGCGCGCGGCAGCGGAAGCTGGAGCTATTGGAGCAGCAGATTGCGGTGCTTGAAGCGGAAATCTCGGAACGAGAACTGGAGCTTGCCGAGCCAGATGTGTACAACGACTATGTGCGTGTTCAATCCATACAAGAGCAGCTGGACGCGAACAAAGCCGCGCTGAACGCCGTGTATGCGGAATGGGAGCAACTGATGGAAGAATAGACACAAGTCTGGCTGATGGGAGGGACAGTTCCCACTGTCTCTCCTCCATTGATTTTCTGCAATGAAACACCAACTTGTATCTCATGACGATAGGTTTCATTGGAAATCATCCTGTGGTTTGGCTTGCTTTCCGCAGCAGTCGCTGAAAAGCAGCCCGATCCACTGGACAAAATACCGTCTAAATGACTTTTGGCCGCCACAACGCCCCATTCCACTGCATATTTTCCAATGCGATTACATCACTACCATGTCAAACAAATTAGTCCCATTTTGCACCACTTTAGCACTGTCTTGTATTTTTTCCATAGCTTAGGCCCTTCGAATATTTCGCTTCTGCACATTACATCGTACACCTTATTAACAAAATGACATCGTTATCTTCCCTACCCCGGCAGCCGAGGACACCTCCGCTAAGGCTCCATTGACCAAAGTCAATTGCGGGGGAACATGCCCAATGTCGACATCATAGATGACAGGAATCTGTAAATCATCGAAGATGTGGTGCAGCGCAATGTGGTGCAGCGCATCCTGCAGTTCGAAATTTTGGGTTGGCGCATAACCATTTGGTCTCCCAAAAAGAAAACCGTTCGTGTTTTCGAACCACCCGCATTGCTTCATCTGCCATAAACGCCTGTATATATCGGCCGCAGTCATTTCACTGCTTTCCATGTACCATATGATCCCGTCATGTTCGCAATACTTTTGGGAGAACTCTTTTATTGGCGCAAATGGTGTGCCGACAAGGTTAGATAAGGTATCCAGACAACCGCCCATCAGTCTCCCTGCAAAACGAAGCCCGCAAGCTGAATCCTCTTCCTGGCCAAGCGTTTTCCACCTTGTCGGGGTATCCAACTGATATCCGGGAATGGAAAAGTCCCAGGAAGACTGAAAGAAAGCCGAGGAGGACTGAACAACGGTTTGGTTATGTTCCGTGCTCAAAACGTCCTCGGGCAGTAGTCTCATCCCAATTGCCGGAACCGAGCTCGATATAATTCACTCCATGCGCCGTAGCGCATCCTGTTCGCAACGTATAGGCGAAGTTGAACGTGCTGATATCCGAGTATCCCAAAATCCATTTAGGCTGTTGATTTTTCAATGAATCCCAATCCAAGAGAGGCAATATTTCCATAAGGAATTCCCCACCCCAAGGCGGAATAACAGCGTTCACTTTCTCATCTGACAGAACGGCTTGAAGTTCGCGCGCCCTTTGCTCCTTGCCAGAACTAACGCATTTATCATTCGTCCAAATCGTATTTCCTTCGATGACCTCGTACCCCAAATCCTTGAACGCCAGTTTTGATCGTGTCAGTAAATGATGCAAGTGTTCTTCAACCCCGCTGGAAGGGGCGGTAACGGCAATGCAATCTCCTTTTCTTAGCGGTGCTGGATATTTGATTGTGTCGGACAAGATTTCTCCTCCTTTGATGGGAATGACGCATGCTGATTTTCATGCTTGCTTCTGACGAAAAATATGTGTTCATGAAAGTCACAGGTTATGCACAAAATCGCCCCATGCAAATGAGAACTTTTTTTCAAGCCAACTTCGTTTTTTTATTGGTGCACCAGTATTTATTTATTGTAAACCAACATTATCCACCGATTTATCCACATTATCCACAGGGAAACCACTTTTGTGTGCAAAAGCTATCCCCTTTTTCATGGCAAATAGAACTTAAGTCCTGAAAGGCTGTAAGCGTTATATCCACATTTTCAACAGGATATGTGGATAACTTTGTCCACACTGGCTTAGGATATCTCTTTGGCATGCGCTTGAACAGCTGCTGGAACGGCTTCGATCTCACTATCCCCGCTGTTCTTTTGGGCGCGAAGCGCTTGATTGCATGCC
This sequence comes from Paenibacillus sp. MER TA 81-3, assembly GCF_023713585.1. NCBI lineage: Bacteria > Bacillati > Bacillota > Bacilli > Caryophanales > Paenibacillaceae > Paenibacillus > Paenibacillus sp. MER TA 81-3. The sequence continues at coordinate 100,333 of NZ_JAMAWB010000004.1, read as the reverse complement.
GCGATATAGGCTTGAGCAGCCGCCAGTACAATATCTTGATTCATGGCGCTTCCTTGATACGTATGATCGTGCAGGGACACCGTGACGACGGCCTCACCCGACGCTTCTTCTCCAGAAGACAGGGAATGCAGCTCCAAGTCTTCAAATTGGACCGGTGCCTGCACAGATTGCGCGATTGCCCGAATAACTGCTTCAATTGGCCCGCTGCCAACTCCCGCATAAGTAGATTCCAGCCCTGTCGCTTGTTCCTTGACTGTAACGGATGCGACACGTGCACGCGAGCTGCCCGCGATCACCTGCACATCAAGCAGTTGAATGGGCTCCAGTTGCTGATGCAGCGTTTCTCCGATGCATTGCAGCAATTGATCGTCCGTGACGACCTTTTGCTGATCAGCCATTTCTTTAAAGCGATCGTATACCTCATCCAATTCTATCGTGTCCAACTGCACTCCATATTGAGCAGCACGATGCTTCAGCGCATGTCGGCCTGAATGCTTGCCGAGAATAATCATATGATGCGGAATGCCAAGCTTCACCGGATCCATAATTTCATAGGTGCTGCGATGCTTGAGCAATCCATCTTGATGAATGCCTGATTCATGCTGGAAGGCGTTGCGCCCGACGACCGGCTTATTGAAGGCAATCGGAAAATGCATCATGCGGCTGACCATGCGCGACGTCTCGTACAAGTACTCGGGCCGGATTTGCGTGTCGGCTTGCAAAGCTTCGCCTCTTGTGTCGAGCGCCATGATGAGCTCCTCCAGCGCGCAATTCCCTGTGCGTTCTCCGACCCCGTTCACAGTCACTTCGATCTGCGTGGCGCCCGCTTGGATAGCGGCAAGGCTGTTTGCCACGGCCAGGCCCAAGTCATTATGGCAGTGCGCGCTGAAGGTTACATGCTCCGCTCCGCGTGCTCCTTGACGCACCTTCCTGAACAAGGCCCCGTATTCTTCAGGCAGTGCGTAACCGACCGTATCGGGGAGATTGATGATGGTCGCCCCTTCTTCAATGGCCGCCTCCACCATTTCGACGACGTAATCCACATCCGCGCGCGTCGCATCCATGGCCGTGAATTCGATCCGATCAACGAATTGCTTTGCGTAAGCAACCGTTTCCCGCGCCATCTGCTTCACCTCTGCCCGTGATTTGCGCAGTTGGTGCTTCAGATGGATATCCGAGGCGGAGACGAAGACATGGATGCGGCGAGAGGCGGCATCCGCTGTTGCGCGCACTGCCGCATCAATATCGCCGCGCACCGCCCGTGCAAAGCCGCAGATCTCCACCTCCGGCAGCATGCGCGAGATACGCTGCACCGCTTCGAACTCGCCTGGACTGGATACCGGGAAGCCCGGCTCCATAACATCTACTCCAAGCTGTGCCAATTGAGACGCCAGCGTCAGCTTCTGATCCAGCGTCAAAGCAGCGCCAGGCGCTTGCTCTCCGTCGCGAAGCGTTGTATCGAATATATGGATTCTCTTCCCGTTCATGCTATGAAAGTGATGTTCATTATTCATTGTATTCATCCTCCAGTATCCATTAATTATTGATATACACATACGCTTCCATTTCCACAAAAAAATCCTGTCGTCTCTAAAATATAGAGACGACAGGATGCTGCCGCGGTACCACTCCAATTGAGGCGATGGCGAACGTAACGTAACGTTGCCATGCTTCCGCTTGAACCTTGTAACGGGAGGGACCGTAGCGGCCTAACACTTCGCTGTAGCTCGAAATCGATCGACCATACAGCTTCGCATTCAGCAGCTCCACTTCCAGGCGAGTTCAGACCGTTCCGCCGCTGCGTCGCACCATCCCGCAGCTCTCTGACAAGGCGTCTATTGTCTTACTACTCCTGTTCATCGTGTTATCTTGTTCATGTCTATAGGTTCGTTCCAAATGATGTCTTAATTTCAAGTTATGTTTCTGAAAATAAAAAAACCCGTCGTCTCGATTAGAGACGACAGGTGTTCTGCCGTGGTACCACTCTACTTGATGGGCCTTCATCTTCGCGAAAGATGAAGCAGCCATCCGCTTCATACGCACAACGTCGGCCTATGTCCGGACATTCGTCGCTGTGCGCGCCCGATGACGGGGGCTCCGTAATGGCGTACTTCATAGTCGATTCCGCCATTCCGCTCGCAGGCGAGTTCAGGTCAACTGCCGCTGCGTCGCACCATCCCGCAGCTCTCTTAGACAAGTCTATACCTTACTACTCCTGGTCCTAGCGTTTCACCGATATTCCCATTCCATGGAAGGATTAGGTTTGTTGAATATTATATTGTCCATTGCAAGCATAGTCAATACCTTTTGAACAAATAGTTGATCACTTAGCTATAAAAGTCGGAACTATATATGTTGTACTCAATCCTTCTCTGCGGTAGAAGTAAAAATCCGTTGAAAAATAATCCAGTAAAATGTACAACTTTTACTTATCGGTAGACCAACCTTCTAGGGAGAACTGCGGTTCTGCTGTGAAATCAAGCGAAGTGAATTGTCCGCTCTTCCATTTCAAATAGGCGGCAGCGCCAATCATCGCCGCATTATCGGTGCAGTATTCGAACGGCGGTACGAGAAGCGGTACGCCTTCCGCCTTGCAGCGTTCACTTAAAGCCGCACGGAGACCGCGATTAGCCGCCACGCCGCCACAGAGCAACAGCTGCTTCACTTTGTACTCTTGTACGGCACGCATCGCTTTGCCCGTCAGCACGTCAATTACTGATTCCTGAAATCCGCGTGCTACCGCAGCATGAATCGACAGTTCACCGCGCATTTTCGCTTGATTCAACGCATTCAAGACCGCAGACTTCAAGCCGCTGAAGCTAAAGTCATAGGAATCCAGCTCCAGCCAAGCGCGCGGCAGCTCAGTAACATCGTCAGCCTCGCCAGCCAAGCGGTCGATATGCGGGCCGCCCGGATAAGGAAATCCGATGGCCCGTGCTACTTTATCATAGGCTTCGCCAACAGCGTCGTCTCTAGTCTTCCCAATTACGCGGAACTGCCCTTCGCTCTCGATATGGACAAGCTCTGTATGTCCACCGGACACGACAAGCGCCATACAAGGGTATTCCAATTGTTCCGTAAGTTGATTGGCATATATATGTCCTGCGATATGATGTGTGCCGATGAGCGGAATATCCAACGCCATAGCCAACGCCTTCGCGGCGACAATGCCGACGAGCAGCGAGCCTACAAGGCCCGGACCTTGCGTAACAGCAATCGCATCCACATCTGACATCCTAATGCCCGCTTCGTCAACCGCTTGTTCCAGCATGACCGTTATCGTCTCCACATGCTTGCGGGAGGCAATCTCCGGTACGACGCCGCCGAAGCGGCGGTGAACGTCGATTTGACTCGACACCATATTGGACAACACTTCACGTCCGTCACGCACGATCGCTACCGACGTCTCGTCGCAGCTCGTTTCTATGGCCAGAATAATGCATGATTTCGATGGTGTAGAACTACAATTTATCAATAAATTCACCTGCTTTAGTCATTCGACGCTATTGAAGGAAGATGGAATTTTCACCGCCAACATCTATGCCAAATCCGTCCACATAATCAACGCGTCTTCTTGATTGTCTGAATAGTAACCTTTTCGAATCCCGCAGCCTGTAAATCCGAACTTGGCGTATAGCTGCTGTGCCACTTGATTGGATACACGAACTTCCAAGGTCATCTTCTGCATTTGAAGCGCCATGGCGCGCACCACCAGCTCTAAGAGCAGACGCTCGCCCAGTCCATGTCCCCGAAATTCGGGAAGAACGGCAATATTCGTAATGTGCGCCTCATCAAGAACCGTCCACATACCGGCATAACCGATAATACGTTCCTCGAAAATCATGACGACGTATTTAGCAAAATGATTTTGGGTCAGCTCGTTGCGAAAGGCATCTGGTGTCCACGGCATCGTAAAAGAGGCATGCTCCACCGTCATGACGCCGGGAATGTCCTCAATAACCATCCAACGAAAGTCGACGGGAACCTCTTCTCTGCCACCACGACGCTTATCTCCCGTTGCACCTTGCTTATCGGTATCCATTGGCCCTTCAGACGCGGCTTGCCCATCTCTCCGTTCAGCTTGTCCCATCAGGATCGCGCTCCTTTTACGGTTACTTGTTCGCCCTCGCGGCAGCTTGTTCCTTGGCTAGCAGCTTCGCTTCCGCTTCTGCCAATTGCGTGTAATTCGGCTCGATTCGGTGTGTGTCTGTCCGTTCTCCGCTGCGCCATGCCTGCAGCCCCAATCTGCCGATCCAATGCGACTTCATCGTGCAAGCCACCGCTTGAATTCTTTCGCCGAATTGTGCCTGCAGCGCCTTGATCGCCTCTCGCTGCGGATCTACCTCACCTACAAACCATACACGCTTCACGGAATGAGCCAACTTGGTACTCTGCTCACCGACGCTCTCACGCAAAGCTTGCTCGGTCTCTTCTGCAAGTTGACTGAACAGACGGATACCGTCCTCCTGCTCACGCTGTACATAAGGACATCCGTCCTCTGTTGCCATGTCTCTTGCGGCAAAGCGCGCCGTGTAGACCTGTCCCCGTCGTGCATCCATTAACGGAAATATCCAGTCGCCTGTCATTCCTTGCCCCGCACATTGCAGCGGCCGTTCCTCACAGCACAGTTCCACCCCGCTCAAAGCGAGCGCATGGAGGCTGGATACCCCTATCACCGGCTTACGCCACGCCCAAGCCATCGTCTTGGCCGCCGTTACAGCAATGCGAACGCCCGTATACGATCCTGGCCCCACACCAACCGTGACCAGATCCACTTCGTTCCCAGTCCAGCCTTGCTCCTTCATCATGGATTGAATGGCAGGCACGAGCATAATGGAATGGTTGCGCTCCGCTTGCGATTCATGCTCACAGACGACTTGCTCTTGTCTAAGCAGCGCGACGGTCATCATAGCCGTAGCTGTGTCCAGAGCCAGTACCTGTTCGTTGTGAATGCCTTGTTGTTCCGCCATGATTATACTCCCATCCGTTTAAGTTCGTTCACCCACGTCACATATGGTTCGCCGTAGGCTGTCAGCCGAATAATGCGCTCGTGTTCGCCGTCCGCCTGAATGAATAAGTGAAGATACTTCGGGGGCAAGATCGGCGTAATAATGCTGGACCACTCCACAAGCGATACCCCATCACCGTAAAAATAATCGTCCAGCCCCAGTTCATCCGCTTCCGCCATCGATATTCGATATACATCCATATGATATAAAGGCAATTCAACGCCTTCGTATTCTTTAATGATGGTGAACGTCGGACTATTCACAATTTCCGTAATGCCCAGCGCCTTGGCAACCGCCTGTGAGAACCGGGTCTTGCCCGCTCCTAAATCGCCATCAAGCCCAATAACCGTACCCGGTTGAAATCGTGCGGCAAGCCGTTCGGCTAACCGCTCCGTATCCGCTTCACTCGTGGATCGGAAGGCAAATTCCGCTGATTGATTCATAATTCCCTCCATACAAAGCCACATCAAAATCTATGAGTCGCATCCTCTAGTAACTGATTCATTATTATATCACAAATCCTAAGCTGCCAACCGCTTTGTCCCTAAGCTTCCACATCATTCACATCGCAAAAAATGACGCCTGCAAGCTGCAGACGCCATCATGCGGTTCAATCATTCACTTTTTCTTCTCTTCCACCAGACGTCCCACGGATACAGTATGGGTATTGGTCGGATTCGTTCCTACTTGAACCGTCGCCATCTCGTTCGCTTCGTCCACACTCTCTATCCAGACGGGATGCTCGTCATCCAAGCGGACAGGCACTGTATCCGTCATCTCGATAATTTGCTTCGCACGACTGACATGCATCGTTATCTTCCTCCTTACGGTGTCGCTGTTAACGTGACTCAAAGCTGCCTTTTTCATGCATGGGTAGATCCGAGAAATCGGTCGCATACTGAGAAGAAAGCAGAGTAATGCACGTAAAAACACGCAATATCACGGTAGAAGACAAGTATCTGACCCAATGAAATAACAAAGGAGGGACCGTCATGCATACAGTATGGAAAGGCGCCATCAGCTTCGGGCTTGTTCACGTCCCCGTCAAAATGCATACGGCTACTGAAGACAAAGACATCTCAATGCGCATGATTCACAAAGAATGCGGAAGCCCGCTGTCCTACGTTCGCAGCTGCCCCGTCTGTGACAAAGAAGTCGCTTGGGATGAGATCATAAAAGGATATGAATATGAGAAGGGCAAGTTTGTTCTGTTCGACAAGGACGAGTTGGAGAAGTTGCAGGAAGATGCGAACCGGGCCATTACCATTTTGGATTTCGTCGATTTAAAGGAGATCGATCCCGTTTATTTCCAGAAAACGTACTATTTGTCCCCTGATCAAGCTGGTTCGAATGCGTACCAGCTACTGCGGGAAGCGCTGAAAGAGACCGCCAAGATTGGCATCGCCAAAGTAACGATTCGTGCCAAGAGCAGCCTGGCGGCGATTCGGGTCATCGACAACTGCCTTGTCATGGAGACCATGTTCTATCCAGACGAGATCCGTGCCTTATCTCAGGTTCCGAACGTCCCTGAGCATGTGGAGGTGAATCCAAAGGAGCTCGACATGGCCAAGCTGCTGATTAGCCAATTATCGACCGAATTTGAACCTGAAAAATATACGGACGAATATCGGGCACGGCTATTGGATCAAATACAGCGGAAGATTGCTGGACAAGAAGTGAGCGCCGCGCCGTCCGTGCAGCCTGCGGACAACATCGTCGACTTGATGGCCGCCTTGCAGGCGAGCATCAATGCGATGAAGCAGCCGCTCGGCACCGATCCGGGTACTGGGCGTGCAGTGACAGCCGACTCGGGCACCGGTACGGGGGCGGCACCTGCGCCGGCGTCGCGCAAGCCGCGGAAGAAGGCCGCAGCCGCCCCGTCCGCAGCGGCGGGTGAGGCGAAGGAAGCGGCGCCAACGACGCGCCGGCGGACTTCCCGCAAGGCGGCGGCAGAGCTTCCGGCGGAAGCGACTGGCACAGCGCCGGAGGCAGCAGAGCTGGAAGCGAAGCCAGCCGCTCGCCGCTCGCGGCGCAAGACCGCGAAGAAGCAAGCGGATGAAGCGGCACAGTAGGCTATGAATGACGCTGCCGGCAGATCCGTGCGCCATTCGCGATTAGAGCCAGAGCTTCCCGCTTCGCTTGCGCTTCCGTCGCCGCCGATGTCGCCGCTGCTTGTGGACCGCATCCCGGAGGGTGCGGACTGGCTGCATCAGCTGAAGTGGGACGGTGTCCGTATCATAGCGCAGTGCCATCGCGGCCAAGTGCGCTTGTTCTCCAAACGATTGTTGGAGAAAACCGCAATCTTTGGCGAAGTGACACTCACGCTGGAACGATGCGCCTCGCTTGCCGGACAATCCGTGCTGCTTGACGGCGAAGTCGTCGTCTTCGACCCGACGCTGAACCGGCCTTCATTCCCGCTCGTGCTGCAGCGGGAGCGGACGCGCAGCCAGAATCCGCTCCATACCAGCCTGCATGCCACATACGTCGTCTTCGACGTGCTCGGCATCCGCGAGCAGAACGTGAGATCACTTCCGTACGAGGAGCGGCATCATATGCTGACTGAGCTCATTCCGGAGAAGAGCGCCCACTGCTTCGTCGCAGATACATTCTCCGATGGAGCTTCGCTCTGGGAATGGGTGCAGCAGCATGAATGGGAAGGCGTCGTAAGCAAGCGCAAAGCTTCCCCCTATGTGTCGGGCAAGCAGCACCGCGATTGGTACAAGCATAAGAAGGAAGTGCAGCTTGATGGCTGGGCTGTCGGCTTCCTGCTGAACGGCAAGCGCCCCGCCAGCGTCGTGCTGACGAACGATCAGCAGCAATATATCGGCAAAGCCTCCATTGGGTTGGACGAGACCCACCGGCAACTGCTGCTCGCTTGGGCCGTTCAATATGAAGCGTCTCGCCCTGCCGTTGGATCCATTCCAACTTCCTTGATGCGCGAACCGATCGTATGGTTCCAGCAGCCGATTCCTATTCGTGTGTCTGCGCTCGAATACACGCCGGCAGGTCAGCTGCGACATCCGCGAATTCAAATTTTTCCGTGGTTGAACAACCTTTAATAGGGTCAATAGGGTCAATAGGGTCACAGGAATCAGGAAACGGGAGGGAAACACTCAATGGGAAAACAAGCGTCTACTGCGTTGAATGTAGACGGCCATGAGCTTGTCATTACGAATCCGAACAAGATGCTCTGGCCAGAGATGGGGATTACGAAAGTGCGGTTCATCCAGGAGCTCATTCGCTTGAGCCCCTTTCTGCTGCCCGCCTGCCGAGATCGTTATTTAACGACGATTCGTTATCCAAACGGCGTGGACGGCCATTTTTTTTATCAAAAAAATGCGCCTGCCCCTACACCGGCATTCGTACACACCGCTGTTCAGGAAGGGATTGAATATGTCGTCTTGCAGCATGTGCCCACGCTTATTTGGCTTGGCAATCTGGCCTGCATCGAATACCATCCTTCCCTTCATCGGGTGCATGATCCATTCCCTTCCGAGTGGATTATCGATCTGGATCCTTCCGTACAGGAAGAGGAGCGAATCATGGAGGCAGCCGCGATCGTCGGTCAGCTCCTTCAGCAGCTCGGCATTCATTCCATCCCGAAGACATCCGGCGCCACTGGAGTGCAACTGGTCATACCTATTAAGAAAGGTCCTTCCTTCACCCAGTTAAAAGAGCTGGGGCTGCTGCTCGCCACCTATCTATGTGAACAGCACCCGAAGCTGTTCACGATTGAGCGCTTCAAAAAAAACCGGGGCGATCGCATCTACATTGACTACATGCAGCACGATGCCGGAAGGACGATTGCCGCACCGTACACACCGCGGGCGACACGCTATGCATCTGTATCGATGCCGCTTACTTGGGACGAGGTCAATCGCAATCCGAAGCCGCGGGAGTTCAATCTGTTGAATGCGGCGGAACGACTGCAAGCTATCGGCGATCTCATTCAACAGGCCGTGCCTCAACCCATTGAGGCGGTTTTACAGGCCCTGTCCGCCCAAATGCATACGAAGCAAACATAAAATTCCGATAGAGGTTGTCCCCGATGAAGCATCCTGTTTTAAACAACTTCTTAAAGTACGTGTTCAAAAAGGCCGCTTGGGACTTTGTGAACAACCTCTTAGAGAAGCGGCGATAGCAACCGGGCAAAAGCCTCGGCAGTCCGCTGCCAGCGTGAGCGTCTCGCGAACGCATGATAGTCAATCTCTACACTATCCGCAAAGTCTTGATGGAAGTCCTCCTCCAAACGATCGATTGCGTGTTCATCAAACAGCACCGCATTTAATTCGAAATTGCTGAAGAAGCTCCGCATATCCAGATTCGCCGTACCGACCGAAGCGAGCGTACGGTCCATGATGAACGTCTTTGCATGGGCAAAGCCTTTTTGATATTGATAGAAAGTAACACCCGCCTGCATCAGTTCCTCAACATACGATAGGGAAGCCCAGTCCACAATCTTCGAATCTGACTTGCCCGGTATGATGATGCGCACCTCGATACCGCTAACCGCAGCCGTTTTCAACGCCAATTGAATGCTGGAATCGGGTATGAAATACGGCGTTATAATCCATACTCTTTCCTTCGCCATGCTCAATGCCCCGAAGAAGAGCTCCTGAATGGCGTCCCAATTCGTATCCGGTCCGCTAGAAATCATTTTCACCTGCTCACGCCCCGTGCACTGGTGATCCGGGAACATATCCGAACGGTTCAATGTCTCTTCTTTTACGAATGACCAATCATGCAGAAATACCGCCTGCAATGCGAATACCCCATCCCCTTCCACCCGGAGGTGCGTATCCCGCCAGAAGCCAAGCTTGCGGTTCAGGCCCAAGTAATCGTCTCCGATATTAATGCCGCCCACAAAGCCTGTCTTTCCATCCACGACTAGAATTTTGCGATGATTGCGGTAATTCAAGCGGCGGCGGAAGAAGGAAACCGACAACGGCAAAAACCAATGAAACTCTATGCCTGCTTCCCGAAATTTGCGTAAAAATTTGTGCCGCAGCTCAATGCTCCCCACTCCATCCGCAATGATGCGCACCTTTACGCCTTCTCTCGCCTTGGCAATGAGCGCGTCTTGAAACATCGTTCCGATGCCGTCATCCCGCAAAATGTAAAATTCCATATGGATATGGCGCTCCGCCGCACGAATCGCCTCAAGCATGGATTCGAAGGTGGCATGACCATTCGTCAGCACCTTCGTTCGGTTGCAGCCTGTAATCGGGCTCGCGGACAACGAAGAAATCAAAGCGAACAGCCTCGCTTGTCCTTGCATTTCACGGTTATTCAATTCCGATACATTTCGTATCTCTCGAAACTGCACTTGGTCGCGCTTGCTCATATCATCCGCCCATAGCTCCCGCTTCCTTACCCGGCGGCGGGCTGTATATTCCTGTGCTAGAAAATAGTACATCACAAAGCCGATGAGCGGAAAACAGAACAGGATGAGCAGCCATGCAACGGCTTTGGAAGGATGCTTATACTCCAATAGCACGATCGTAATGATTTGAAAAACATAAATGAGCAGCGCCACTACGACCCATATCATAATAAGGTTAACCTCCGACCTCGTAAAGAAATTACATATTTTAATCTATATCATAATTTGGGGCGGGGCGAAACGGAAATCCGGTCATGATGCCAGATGATCTTCGCGGTCAAAAGTGGACTTTTTGACCACTTCTTTTAGCCTTTGCAGTGCCTCCTATGCCTTGCGCTACAATAACAATCAAGGTAAAGTAAATATTACCATTCGAATCGGGCAAGGAGGATTTTACCAATGAATCAGAGGATACGATTGCGTGTCATCGTTCTCGGTATGCTCATGGTATGCGTCTTTATCGTATTAATCATACGCACATTCTGGATTCAAGTCGTAAACTATAACTTTTACATGGAAAGCAACCTGAGAACCTGGGCCCGCAGCGAAGTGCTTCAGGCGAAGCGCGGCACGATCTACGACCGCAATCACAAGCCTCTGGCGCTGGAAGCCTCCGCATACAACCTCGTGCTGTTTCCGAAAGAGATTGCAGAGCTTAAGCAGGAAGACAAGGTGGCCAGCGGCTTGCATGATCTCATTGGCAAGCCGCGATCCGAGCTGGAAGATCTCATCAAGCGAACGAAGCAGCAGCAAGTGGAAGTTCACACGCAAGGCTGGAATATGGATTATACCCAACTGGATCGCTTCAAGGAGCATTTCGGGGAATATAACGACTTTGGCGAATGGCTGCATTTCCCAGACTATGGCGTTGGCCTTCTAAAAGCGACGAAGCGTTACTATCCTTATAATGAATTAGCCGCCCATGTTGTCGGCTACATTAACAAGGAAGGCGAAGCGATCTCGGGAACTGAAGCAAAATACGACGCTCTTCTCCAAGGCCAAGACGGCAAGGTGGAGTTCCTGAAGGATAACCGAGGCAATCCCATTCCAAGCGGCAAGGAGACGATCCGATACCCGACGGACGGAGAATCGGTAACGTTGACGATAGATATTGAAATTCAGCGTTTTCTGAATGATGCAATGAAGCAGGTGATGTCAGAATGGCGCCCGCACAAAGCGATGGGCGTCGTCATGGATCCGAACACGATGGAGGTGCTTGCCATGACCTCCATGCCCGACTTCAATCCGAACAGCTACTGGAAGATTCCCGACATCGGCGCCTTGACGAATCATACGATCCACTTCGGGTACGAGCCTGGCTCCACCTTCAAATTAGTCACGTTAGCCGCGGCTATCGAGGAAGGTGTATTCCGGGCGGAGGATCATTTCAAATCCGGACACATCACCGTGTCAGGGAGCCGGAGCCCCATTCACGATGTCAAAACTGAAGGATGGGGTTACATCAGTTATCAGGAAGGACTGGAGAAGTCAAGTAATGTCGCCTTCATCAAGCTCGGGCTCGAACAGCTTGGGGCGGACAAGCTTAAAGACTACATTACCCGCTTCGGCTTCGCGAAGCAGACCGGTATCGAATTAGGCAGCGAGTCCAAACCAATCATAGCCTTCGAGCGGCCTTCCGAAATCGCTACGGCAACCTTTGGTCAAGGCGGGATTATCGTCAATTCGCTCCAGCTCGCCGCCTCCTATGCAGCGATTGCGAATGGCGGGACGTGGAAGCAGCCGAGCATCATTCACACTCCTGCCTCTTCACCGCGCAGCGAACGGCGCATCGTGTCCGCTGCCACGGCCAAAGAAGTAACCGAACGCTTGGAGAAGGTCATCCTTAATGGCACGGGCAAGCCTGCCTATATCGACGGCTATCGTGTAGCTGGCAAGACGGGGACGGCCCAGATTCCAGAGGGACGCGGCTATTCCAAAACAACTTGGCTCATTTCCTTCGTCGGTTATGCGCCCGCAGACAATCCGAAGGCGGTCGTCGCAATTGTCGTGGATCAGCCGCAGATGAACGGCGACTATACCCTTGGAGGCCGTGTGGCAATGCCCGCCTTCCGCGACACGATGCTGCGCACGATGCAGTATATGGGCGTCAAGCCGGAAAAGAACGTTGCAGACACGTCGCGCACAGCCGATTCTGCCGGGGGCGCAGGGAACCAGAGCGGGCCGAAGCCGCAGGCAACCACTGGGAATTACATCGCGCAGGAAGTCAAGGCTGCCGTCGCATCCATTAAGCAGGAAAGTCTCGATGCGGTCGTGCTGGGCAACGGTTCGAAGGTGCTTGAGCAATATCCGTCAGAAGGGACAAAGCTGTTCACGGAGGAAGCAGTCTACTTGGTGACGGATAAGCGCGAACGAATCAAGCTGCCTTCCCTATCAGGTCTGCCGTTGCGCGATGCGCTCGCTATCTGTCAATTGCTCGAATGGAAGGTAGATATTGAGGGGGAAGGTTACGTCGTTAAGCAAGAGGAACAGAATCAGGACGGAAATCGACGTGTAAAGCTGTTTTTGGCATCCGGCCACTCGATCTATAAGCAGCGGAACGCTGATCAGGACGCCGCAGAGACAGCTGATGTAAAAGAGTGACGAAATAAAAAAGGTATGTTTGGAGAGACAATTGAATAGAGTGCAATAGAGAGTAAACTTGCAGTTGACGCTAAAGCCGAGGTGATATGATGAAACGGCGTTGGTGGAAGGGAAGAATGACGTTACTTGTCATCCGCGACGCGGAACAGACGGTCAGACAATTGAATATGTCGAAAATGCTAATTGTCTCCGTTCCGATTGCCGCTGTACTGTCCATATCCGGTCTTATTTTAAGCATGCAGTGGAAATCGGCCGCTCACATTCGCGATTTGGAAGGCCAGCTCTCCAATCAATCGTTAGCATTGAACATTACCGTGAAGGATAAAGATGAGGCGATTCGTGTGCTGCAGAACGAGATCGTCCGCCTCTCCTCCGAGACTCAATCGGTCAAAGACCGCGTGGAACAGATGAGCAATCTAGAGATGCAGATGCAGCAGTTCGTCGAGGGCTATATCGACGTCCGAACGGAAAAAGATAGTCCGTCAATCTACACGGCTCGGCACACCGCTTGGAACGAGCGCGTTCAAGTCGGCGGCGAGGCACAAAAGGTGCGCTCCGAGCAGATTATCGATCTTGCCCATCGTTCCAGCTTCGATCTGGAACAGGTTCGCCACATGCTCGCCACAGTACAGCAGAGCGCTCCTGCTACAATGAAGCAGGCGCTTACGAAACAAACGACGATAGACGGAACGCCGTCCATCTGGCCGACGACGTCACGCCGCATCACATCCAGCTTCGGATACCGGCAGGACCCCCTCAACAGGCGAGCCGCCTTCCATGCAGGTATCGACATCGGCGGCGAGATGGGCGACCCGGTATATGCCGCTGCAGACGGCGAGGTCATTGAAGCCGGATTCAATTCAGGCCGCGGCCACTATATTATTATCCGGCACGTCAATCAGTTGGACACTTGGTATATGCATTTACAGCGTATCGATGTCGAGGCAGGATCGCGGGTGGCAAAAGGGGATGAAATCGCGAAGGTTGGCAGTACGGGGCGCAGTACCGGGCCTCACCTTCACTTTCAGGTTGTGCAGAAAAGCGAGCCGATTGACCCGCTTCCGTTCGTAGGGAGCGCCCCGTCCGTGACATCCGCTTCTTCTTCAACCAGTCAGCCTTCCCCGTTAAATCGCCGGCCTGTCCTGCCGAAGGAGCCGCAGCTATCGTCAGGCAGCAGAGAGAAATATTAACTGCGCCACATAAGGAGGTATCACACATGTTCCGTCGTCGTGCAGCGTATCAGCCGAAGCAAACCGACACTTTTATCGGTCCTGGCACAGCATTCGAAGGTAACATCCATTGTGAATCCAATATCCGCATTGACGGAAAATTCAAAGGGGAAATTACAAGCAGCGGCTCCATCACGATCGGTGAACGCGGTGAAGCGCACTCCACGCTGTCCGCCAGCTTCATCGTCATTGCCGGTACCGTCGTCGGCGACATACATACTTCCGGCAAGCTGCTTATCACTTCAACCGGCCAAGTATGCGGCAATTGCGAATCCGGGTTGCTCGTTATCGAAGAAGGCGGAATATTGAACGGAACCAGTCTCGTAGAGCGGCTGGCCCCTACTGAAGATAATTCGGGCGCCCACAAAGGAAAACGCAAGGCGGAAGGAAGCAATTCGGAAACAGAGGAGAAAAAGGTGAACGAGAAGCAAGCGGGGTAGCGCTTGCTTCTCGTTCCATATATAGAGGAAGAAGAATTACCGGTAGGAAAGATGCTTAATTCGGATAACCGTACGCCGTTTCCGACATGACCGCTCTCCATAGCATTTGTAACGGTGTATAGGCTGCTATGCAGGGTTGACACGCGCCTAATGGTATACGTCCATAATAAAATCCTGTTCGAAAATGCAGCATGGAATGTTCCTCGTCGAGCATCTGTCCGCACCCAATACAATATATCGCTTGCTCGGTTTGCCGCACGTCCGTCTTCATCAGGCACTCCCCTTTGCATCGATTGTCCGCTTCTCACGTTACAATTCGTATCATAAATGTAAAGTATTGTGAATACATTTGTCAAGGTGTATCATCCAAATTTTTATAAATATTTTTCCCCACCCGCTGCCTCTCCTGATCATCGACAAGCAAATAATAAATTCCGCCAATTTTCGCGCCCTTGCCCTGCAGTGTGTCATGCTCCACATTACTAATCTCCGAGCGATAATGAAGCCATAAATCGGACCACTGCTCAAACCGGATGTTCGTGCGCACATACTGTTTTACGTGGTCGAGCAGAGTGCCCCAACTGGCAGCCGAGCTGAGACGGCCCGCTTTATGCAGCATCGCCTGCAGCACTTGCCTTTGCCGGATCATTCGGCCGAAATCACCATCCGGGTCCTGCTTGCGCATGCGGACAAATTGCAACGCATCACTGCCGCTTAAATGAATATTCCCTTGTTGAAACACGGCTCCATCCAAATCAAAGTCAAACGCGTTCGCTACATCCACGCCATCGATCGCGTCGATCATGGCCGTAAAGCCTTCCATATTCGTCTTCACATAAAAGTGGACAGGCGCCTGAAGCAGCTTCTCCACGGTCGCTACGGTCATTGGCACACCGCCGAAGGCGTAGGCGTGATTGATTTTATCCTCTGTGCTTGTCCCCTCAATCCTTGTTCGCGTATCCCGCGGGATACTCAGAATAGATGCCGTTCCCCGCTTCGGCTGAACCGTAACGAACGCAAGCGTATCAGAGCGGCCGCGATCCCCGTCCCGTTCATCGACTCCAATAATGAGCAGCGTGAACGGGTCCTGGGCGGATAAATCGGGCATACCGCCGTCATGCACGGATAGCGGTGCGCGGTTGCCGTCAGCATCCGAACCTGCGGATAGCTTAGGATGGTCCGTTCGGCCGGAATTCGCCCCATCGGATGCCAGCAACGCCGGCCTTTCTCGGGAAGGAAGCGGCTCATACATCGTATCTGCCGTCTCTTTAAGCATGTACCATACCGTAATGCACCCCACCGTCCCGGCAATCAGAAGGGTGCCGAACATCACAAAGGCGACCTTGTGCCAAGGCCGCCAACGATTCCATAGTTGCTTCATCCATAACCCCTCCGGGTACCGGTAATGTTTCTTTTACTTCTTCTTTTACTTCTTCTTTTACTTCTTCCCGTTGTAATCGCTCTGCGGCTTCTCCATGCACTCCTTCACGAAATGCTGCAGCGCCTCCGTCCAATGCCGCAGCAGGGGAAAGCCGTTCAGCCGCAGCGCCATTGGCTCCAACACCGAATATCCCGGACGGCGTGCCGGACGCGGAAATTGCGATGTTCCGACAGGGCGAACCTTCGTGGACAAGCCCGCTTCCGCCACGATGGCAGCGGCGAACGAATGCCATGAGCATGCACCGCTATTCGTTATATGATAGGTACCGTATTTGTCGGTAGCGAGCAGACGAATGATCGCCTCTGACAAGTCGAGCGTATAAGTAGGACAGCCGACTTGATCGTGAACGACCTGCAGCTCTGCCTCGGTCTGCGCCTTGCGGAGTATCGTCTTCACAAAGTTCTCCCCATAAGCCCCGAACACCCATGAGGTGCGGACGATGAATGCACGGGAATGATGCTGGCGCACGAATTGCTCCCCTTCCCACTTGGAGCGCCCATACCTGTTTATCGGACGCACGGGTTCGAACTCGTTGTATGGATGCGCCGCCCGTCCGTCAAATACATAATCGGTGCTAATGTACACGAGCCGCGCCCCGGCTTGCGCTGCTGCTACCGCAACATTGCGGGTTCCATACGCATTTACCAGGTAAGCGGTATCCCGGTCGCCTTCCGCGTCATCCACCTTCGTATAAGCTCCGGCATGAATGACATGAGTCGGGCGCTCCCGCAGCATCACGTCCATTACTTGCTCCGCATCCGTAATGTCGAGTCCATCCCGTCCGTAACCGACCGCGACTATCCCCTTCCTCTGAAGGAGGGCCATCATTTCGGCGCCTAGCTGTCCCTTGGCGCCAGTCACAAGTATTTTATCAGCAGGAGAATTCATCATAGGCGCTCGCCTTCACTTCCAGCGTCCGTGGGCGCATGGAACACACCATTTACGTTTGGCAGTTCGGCGGCACACAGCAAGGGATGCTTCTGATCCTTCTCTGACATCATCGGATTCTGGACAGGCCAAGCGATGTTGATGACCGGATCATTCCATATAATTCCCCGATCCAGATCGGGAGCGTAATACGCATCTACTTTATACAGAACCTCCGTGTCGGGCGCCAACGTGCAGAACCCATGGGCAAAACCATGCGGAATGAGCAACTGCCGCTTGTTAGAGGCGCTCAGCTCCACACCGATCCATTGTCCGAACGTCGCCGATCCCGGTCGAATGTCCACCGCGACATCGTAGATGGCCCCTGCCACCACCCGCACCAATTTGGCCTGAGTTTGCGGAGCCAATTGGTAATGCAGCCCCCGCAGCGTTCCCGTCTGCACCGACAACGAATGATTATCTTGCACGAACGAATGGATGATGCCGTACGGCTCCAATTTTAACGCATGATAGCTTTCCATAAAGAAGCCGCGATCATCTTGGAACACGTCCGGTTCTATAATGTATACCTCTTTCAATTTCGTATGAGTAACTTTCATTCTTCCACCTCTTTGTGATGCTCACAATATTGATTATCATATGCTTGTCACCACAAAAAGGTGTTCTATAAGAGGTAGTTCAAAGTGTTCAGTACTCTATACGTTTTCGATAGGAATCATTACATTCGATTCTTCATTTCCTACCCGCGTAATGATCGTCCCTTCATTCCCTAAATGCTGCAGCCAACCGGCCGATAACGGCTTGCGGAGCGCCACTTGATTGTGGCGTATCCATATTTGTGCGTTGCCCTTGAGCTCTCTTACTTTAACGGCAATTTGAACCGTTTCGCTCCAAGCGTTCGTGATCGAGTTATGCTCCACAAATATATGATTGAGAGACTCGCCGAGACCGTTAATATCGATCCCTGTCAGTTGCGCGGTGTTTTTAGCCAGCTCATTTAACCCAAAGTCCATAATTGCATTTTGCTTAAAATACAACCTTTTCTGCGTTCCCAATACACGAATCCCGGTTTGACACTGCATAATTACATTGTTGGTGAAGCTCACATCGTAATTGCCCCGCTGCTTTGGCGCATAGGCTTCAATGCCCACGACATTGTTTTGCACGACATTTTCGGACACGACACCGTTATTCGCATAATTAAACAGCATAATACCGGCATGTTGCCCGCCGCCTTTACACTGATTATGGGAGACCAAAAACCGCTCAGCACGATGCGACACGTCTTGACCGTCCCCGAACCCCTGGATCGAGATGTCCGATTGGTTGTTATAGGACAGCGTATTGTAACTTACAGTGGCCCGTTTTGCCCCGCATATACGGATCCCGTGCTGCGCACATTCGGCAACCGTGCAGCCTAACACAACAGCGCCATCGGCACGAATAACCTCGATGCCGGAGCCTTCAACTACTTTGGACACCTCGCAAAAAAGCACCTTGCAGTCTTCCGTCACGCCTCTATGATCGAACCCGATTCGGATCCCCGTATTATCACAGTTGAAGGCCTGGCAATGCTCCAACACGACATGTTTGCCCGACATGACGTTGAAGCCATGGCTTTCCGCTTCTCCCGGATTGAGCACATCACGGATTTGAATGTGGCCTACGTAAGCCTGATTCGCATCGATAATACGAATCCCGTCTTTTCCCCGTGCCTTCATCCGAATAATCGACAGAGCTTTTCCATCCCCAATGAGCGATGTGTTCCCTTTCAACTGCAGCGTATCAGAGATGACATACGTTCCTCTCGGGACATATACGACACCGCCCCCTGCCTGCTTCAATGCCTTTTGGAACGCTGCGGTATCATCTGTTTTGTTGTTTCCTTTAGCTCCGAACGATTTTACATTCAGCCAACTAAGCTTCGCTTCGGAACCTGCAGCCGCAGCAGCATTCACCACGTCACCGCCCTCATCACCGAGCTCCAGCTCTTTCGACAACCAATTGCCGCCTACCATTCCGACCCCGAACATACCTAATGAAGTAAGCAGCGCTCTGCGATCGATTTTCCGATTCCAACCATTTGTGTTGCGGATATTCATTTGTGATCTCCTTCTTCATCAGTATATCTTTCACATGCGAGTTCAAGAAGGTCCCCTTATTATGTTAGGCCAGCACTTTTTCCGCTGTAACGACCTTCCGCCCGATACTTGCATAATAGTAGCCCAAGCCCTGCATGTTCTCTAATGAGAAACAATTCCGCCCGTCAATCAGAATCGGTTGTTTCATCAGTCGCATCACTTTATGTAAATCCATCCACTTAATTTCATCCCATTCCGTGAGGATGATGGCCGCATCACTGTCAGTTACCGCCTCGTACACGCCATTGACATACTCTACTCCGGCAGGAAGCCATTTGGGCGCTTCGTATTGAGCAATTGGATCGTAGGCGACCACATGAGCACCGCGCTTCATCAGCTCAGGAATAATCGTCAAAGAAGGCGCATATCGCATGTCATCCGTGTTCGGCTTAAATGCCAATCCGAGAATAGCGATTTTATAACCGGAAATGTCTCCGAGTCCCTCCATCAATTTGTCAACGACGACCATGCGCTGCTTGTCATTCGTTTCAATGGCGGCTTGAATTAATCGCGCTTCAATTCCATTCTGTTCTGCAATAAACTTCAACGCCTCCGTATCTTTCGGAAAGCAGGAGCCTCCGTACCCAATTCCCGCCTGCAAAAACTTATCGCCGATGCGGCTGTCCAAGCCGATGCCGACCGCAATATCCGTCACATCGGCCCCCACGCGTTCGCAAATGTTGGCGATCTCGTTAATAAACGAAATTTTCACGGCTAAAAACGAATTCGCCGCATACTTAATCATTTCCGCGCTCTCGACGTCCGTAATGAATATTTTGGTATGAAACGGTTCATGCAGCCGCGCAATGGCCATTGCCGCTTCCGGATTGGAAGCGCCGATTACCGCCCGCTCCATAGATAGGCAGTCCCCAATGGCAGTGCCCTCCCGCAGAAACTCCGGATTCGAAACGACGTCAAACTTGATGCTTTTGTCTTTCATATGTTCTCGGATTTCCTGCTCTATTTTTTTGCCCGTTCCTACTGGAACCGTGCTTTTCGTAACAATGATTTTGTATCCGTTCAGTTGTTGTCCTATCGTTTGCGCGACCGCCATTACATATCTCAGATCTGCCTCCCCGGTGTCAGACATCGGCGTGCCGACTGCGATATATATGATTTCTGATTCACGGATCGACTGTGCAATATCGGTCGTAAAGCGCAGCCGCGCTGACTTCACATTCGATTGCACCATGTCTTCCAGACCGGGCTCGTAGATCGGGATTTCTCCACGTTGAAGCTTGGCGATCTTGTTGTCGTCCACATCGCAGCAGATGACGTTATGTCCGATCTCGGCAAAGCAGGTCCCTGACACCAAGCCAACGTAACCGGTACCCATCACACAAATGTTATTCATTCGGATTACCTCCCGCTCCCGACGAGTTCTCTTTCGTACAGCTCGTGTAAATATTTGAGCACATCCGCTCGTAAATCATTCCGCTGCAAAGCAAAATCAACGGTTGCTTTAATGAATCCGAATTTGTCACCAACATCGTATCGAATTCCTTGAAAATTAAAAGCAAGCACATCTTGCTCATAATTCAATTTCGAAATCGCATCGGTCAGTTGGATTTCTCCTCCGGTTGTCGGTTGCTGCTGTTCGAGAATATTGAATATTTCAGGAGTTAAAATATAACGTCCCATAATGGCAAAGGAAGAAGGGGCATGCTCGCGCAATGGTTTTTCTACAAAATGCGACACCCTCATGACATTCGGCTCGAGAGCTATGCCGCTTGGCGCAACGATTCCGTACTTCGAAATATCTTGCTCCGGCACTTGCTGAACGCCGACAATCGGTTGTTCATATTTATCATATATTTCGATGAGTTGCTTCAAGCAAGGTTGATCGGCTTGCACAATATCATCGCCCAGCAAGACGGCAAACGGTTCATCACCAATAAACTTCCGCGCGCACCAAATGGCATGACCCAATCCTTTAGGCTCGCCTTGACGCACATAGTGAATATGAGCGAGCTTGCAGATTTCCCTAATCTCACTCAGATCCTTCCATTTTTCTTTCTTCTCCAGCGTCTCTTCCAGTTCAATGGCACGGTCAAAGTGGTCCTCGATAGCTCGCTTTCCTCTGCCTGTCACGATCATTATATCTTCGATCCCAGATTCGACTGCCTCTTCGATAATGTATTGAATGGTCGGTGTGTCTACGATGGGGAGCATTTCCTTCGGCTGCGCCTTCGTAGCCGGCAAAAAACGGGTTCCTAGTCCTGCTGCGGGAATGATTGCTTTCTTCAGTTTCATATATGGTATCCTCCTTTTTCTTTACACCGATACGGAAGTAGATTGGGGCCTATTCGTGCGGGACAGCAGATCGCGGTAATAAGCATGTATGCGTCTTGTGACGATATCCTCGTTGAATTCTAGCTCGATCGATGCGCGAGCCATGCGGCCTATTCGCGCCCGCTGCGCATCATCATTCAGAAGCAGCCCTAAATGCTGTGCGAGCAGGTTCACATCTTTGTGCGGAACGAGGACACCTGTCTCGTTATGACGAATCAGCTCCCGTGTTCCCAGCACATCGGTCGCCAGCACCGCCTTCTCGAACGACATGGCCTCCATCAATATTCTCGGGATGCCTTCTTTTTCCGAAGTCAGAACGACGGTATCCGCCATTTGAATGTATGGATAGATGTCTGTGTGATAACCGATCCGCAGCACATGGCGATCCAATTCGAGCAGCTTAATTCTTGCTTCCACCTCTTGCTCCAATCCGCCCTTGCCAGCTAGCAGACAGACAAAATCGACTTGAAGCTCATCCTTGAGCCGCTTCAACCCATCCAATAAAAAAAAGTGATTTTTAACCGGCTCGAAACGAGCTCCGACTAAAATCACTTTTTGATGCGGCCCAATGTTATGCTGCAGTCTTAATTGTTCAATATCGGCAGCGCTGATCGTGCCGCGGCGGCTGTCAAGCAGCTCCAAATCGACTCCGTTGCCTTCATAGAGTATTTGTTTTCTTGGCGCGTATTTTTTAATCTTGCTCATATCTTCCCGATTTTGAGACGCAATCGCGTCACAGAACCAAGCTCCGATCCGTTCCATTTCGCGATACATCGTATTTTTCAGACGACTCTGCCCTTCGTAGAAGGGAAGACCATGTGTCGTATGGACGATTAACGGTATGCCGGCCAGCCAAGCGGCGATTCTGCCGATGACTCCGGCTTTGGCATTATGGGTATGCACAATATCGTAACGCTCACTTCGCAGCAAATGAACAAGGCGAGCAATGGCAACCATGTCGTTCCAAGGCGCTACCGTCTCTTTCATCGGGACAAAATGCAAGGTCATCGTATGTCGGCTCATCAACTCCGGATCATAGCCTTCTCTGGACGAAATCAGATGCAGATCGTAGCCCTTTTTTTGAATTAG
The DNA here is from genome assembly GCF_023713585.1 of Paenibacillus sp. MER TA 81-3. Lineage (NCBI taxonomy): Bacteria > Bacillati > Bacillota > Bacilli > Caryophanales > Paenibacillaceae > Paenibacillus > Paenibacillus sp. MER TA 81-3. The sequence continues at coordinate 77,820 of NZ_JAMAWB010000004.1, read as the reverse complement.
AGCTAATTTATCGACCAAAATACGATGACTTTTGGCATTCGTGCAGATGTGCGCCACTTTCTTCACTTGCGATCACGCTCCTGTTTTTTGCTTAGCTTCATAATGAATAAACCATTCGACAAATCGTTTCAGTCCTTCATCTAACGTAAATTGCGGCTCGAACTGAATGACACGGCTCAAATCCGCAACATCGGCGAAGGTCTCGCAAACATCGCCATTCTGCATCGGCAGCAGGTTCAAGTCTGGTGTGCGGTGCAAATAGTCTCCAAGAATCTGGATCATCCGCATTAATTCGACAGGCTGATGGTTCCCTATATTGTATATGCGGTATGGCGCATAGCTGCTGCCTGGATCAGGAGTTGCCCGATCCCAGTCCGGGCTGGCTGTTGGCACATGCCCTATTAAGCGGAAGATCGATTCAACAATATCATCAATGTACGTAAAATCACGTTTCATGCGGCCATAATTGTATACCGGTATCGGCTTGCCTTCTAGAATGAGTCTGGCAAATTTATAGTACGCCATATCTGGTCTTCCCCACGGTCCGTATACGGTGAAAAAACGGAGTCCTGTCGTAGGCAGCTCATATAAATGACTGTAGGTGTGCGCCATCAATTCATTTGCTTTTTTCGTCGCTGCGTACAAGCTGACCGGGTGATTCACAGGATGCTGCACGGAGAACGGCATGCTTACGTTAGCCCCGTAGACCGAACTCGATGATGCATAGATAAGATGGGGAATATTATGATGACGACACGCTTCCAATATATGGATGAATCCAACGATATTGGAGTCCACATAGGCCTTCGGATTGTCAATGCTGTAACGCACTCCGGCCTGCGCGGCCAAATGAATAACGGTGTGGATATGGCCGTTGCCCAAGAGCTTGAATATGGCATCTCCGTCTTCCAATGCAACCTGATGAAATTGAAACCGATCATACTGTTGCAGCAGCTCTAATCGGTCCTTCTTTAACTGCGGCGAATAATAGTCGTTCAGATTGTCGATTCCCAATACTTCCATTCCTTCGTCAAGTAACCTTTTGGCTGTATGAAAGCCAATAAAGCCAGCTGCTCCCGTCACTACTTTCACCATAGTTCCCCTCCTATTTGTTCCAAAAACCCCTTTTTGAACACGCACTATCTGTATTCCAGCACTTTGTCTTTGTTATGTTCAACTGATTCAGGTGAAGACTTCGAATACGAAGCATATATCTCTTCATGCCGCTGAACCATGCTTTCCAGATTAAACAGTTGAACCGCTCTTTCCCCGCCGCGGGCTCCCATTAGATGTTGTTGTTGCGGAGAGAGTGAAGCATATTGGAAGATGCATGCAAATAAAGAGTCCGGATCCTGCGGGGGGCACAAAAACCCGGTTTCATCAGGAACGACCAGCTCAGAGCTTCCTCCCACGTCCGTGCATACGACCGGAGTCGAAGCGGCCATCGCTTCGATAATGACACCAGGCAACCCCTCCCAATTCGAGGCGAGCACCATAAGGTCAGATCCCCACAGTAATCGGTGTACATCGTTGCGCAATCCCAGCAGACAGAAGCGGTCCTGTAAATGGTTCGCACCAATTTGCGCTGTCAGCTCCTCTCTCATCTCCCCTTCTCCGGCTACGAACCATTTGAAATCGAATCCCGCCTTCATCAATAAGGCCGCCGCCTGAATCGAGTGCATATGCCCTTTCTGCTCCTGCAAGCGCCCTACCGATAAAATCATTAGCTGCCCAGATGAAATCCCCAGCTCCCGGCGAACATTCACTCTCGCTTCTTCATCTGGGCATACGAAAGGAGAAGCATCGATGCCATTGTAAATGACGTGCAGTTTCTCAGGCGGGACAATGCGCTCATTAATCATTCGTTGTGCAGCCAAGTGACAGATAATGGTCGTTGCGTCTGAATAGCGATCCGTCCACCTTAGCAGGGCATCGCGGAACTTAGATCTGGAACGCCTTGTCATCGGGGTTGAGCCGAAATAGGTGTTGCGTATACTCGATATGACAGTAGAAACGCCGCACATCCGCCCGACAATTCGGCCGACAACGTTGGCATGGAACATAAATGAATGCAGTATATCTGGTTTGAATGTCCGAATCAGCCGGATGAGACCGATTAATGCAAGCACGTCTTTCTTCGAGGACATATGCAACGATTGTACCTGCAATCCGCTTTGCTTCATCATGTCCGCTATTGGTCCACCCGGAAGCATGGAGACAATCATGATGTCATAACGATCCTTCAGCGCATCGGTTAGACGATACAGCATCATTTCCGCTCCTCCGACATGAAGGCCGGATATGAGAAACATAATTTTGGTTTTCTCCACCGTATATCCCACCGCCCATTCTCTTTAAGAGGTTGTTCAAAAAGCCTCCTTTTGATCACCAAGTATATTCAAAGTGACCTTTTTGAACTCGTACTTTAATATGAAAAAAGAGCCTGCTATAGGCTCTTCTCCATTTACACGATCATTCCGTACGCTTTGAATACGGCTAATACGTCGATATACTGCCAAGTTACCGTTCCATCCGTTATGTCGCCCGACGTTCGGGTTGGTGCGGTATTTCCGGAAGTGCCGGCTTTTGTACATTTGTACACTTTTCCGTCTGCATTGACTAGCGCATTCACATTGTAAGCTGTGTTCGGCTGCCAGACCGTCTTGCAAGCGCGGCCTGCGGCAACACATACCCAACCGATATACTGGCCGCTGACTGCCATTTTGTTACGAACCGTGTCACCGACTTTCCATGCCCCTCCCACTGGCGGAGCCGTCCCTTCGGTTTCCCGCACATTCCACGAGTTTCCCGTTTCGGTACTGCGCACGATATCACCATTCACGAGCAGCACGCGATTGAACGACTCTTGCATCGCCTTGTTCATATTTCCTATCAAGATCAAGTTGGCAATGGATTCAGAGTCGATGTAGATGGCGGAATTCACTTTTGCTCCGTCAGAGGATTGCATGACATTTCCTTCGACAATCAACTGAGTCATATGCAGCTTCATCAAATTAATACCGCCATAATATCTGTAATTGCGCAAAATGTTTCCTTTTACTATACCTTGCTCCCAGTCTGTCCAGTAATCAGTTCCTTCCTTCGTCTGAGCCTCGCTCTCAATGAGGATCGAGCCCTTATTCGCGACGTTGCCGCTAATGGAGAAGGCATCATTGCATGCCGAACAAATGGCAACAAGGTATGACTGATCACCTTCAAAAAAAATGTTGTTATTCGCGATGATCGTCTGGTTGAACCCGCGAACATCGATTGCCTCCAATGGGGACGGATGCGTGCTTTTTAATTCATTTCCGACGATGGTGCACGTCTGCAATCCGTCTTCAAATGGAAGGGAGTTGGCACCCAGCAGGCTGATAATATGCTTGGAACGAACTTGTATGGAATTGCCGGTGACAGCGATTTGACGATGTTTGCTGGTCGAAGCTCCCTGGGCCCCGTCTGGCTTGCATTCCAGAAACACATCAGGCTCACCGTCAATTTCGACTACATTGTTCGCTATAACCAATTCCACTGCACCGTCGAACAGATCGATGATCTGCTTCTGATTGGCCTTCATGGATCCCTTCATGACGTTGCCGGATATAACGACACGCCGACTATAGAAGTCCTGAACAACCGGTGTCGTACTCGGATTAGCCGTACTAATCTTCAGGAAGCGGTGTGCGTTGGCCAGATCGAACAGATTGTCGGTTATTTGCACGTCGTAAGCACCATACATCTCAATCGCTTGTGGATCGACCTGAAACCCATTATAGTCCCCGGTAAACGAACAGCGATGAATTCGTATTTTCGAGATGACCTTGCCGTTCTGGGGATCTCCCGTATATATCCGGGTTTGATCGAATAAGCAATTCTCGATCGAAATTCCAGTCCCCTCTGTTACCCACACGCCTGGATTCAAATACGTGCCGGAATTCGTCTTGCCGGCAAATTGGATTCCGCTTATCATCGTATTGCTGCTCAGACTCAATCCGCCAATGATTACCGCGCCTTGACCGTAAATGAGAACGCCCTCCGGCAACTTCGGAAAGTTCACTTCATAGCTTCCCGGCGGAAAATAGATGTTGCGCCCGACTTTCAACGCTTCCGCCAAAGCCTTCGTGTAATCATTGTCGGTATCTTGTTTGTACCAGGTGACGTTTACTCCCCGCTCGATAAATTCCTGCAGGGGAAATGTGCCGCCCGGCTCCAACTCCGCCACGTCGTGCTGAAGCTTCGTCATGTCGTCACGCATGGCTGCCTGCTTGGTTCGTATTTCTTCCATGTGCTGTTGAACGGAAGCGATCCCGCTCTGCAGCGGGCCTAATCGTTCGTTCACGGTGCCGAGATCGTGCTTGACTGTATCGATCACGCCATAGGCATTATCGATCCTGGATAAATTTTCATTATATTGGCCGCGGTTTAGAAAAAAACGATTCCATAGATTCAACTGAAGCTTATCCGTGTTCGAGCCCATATTGATTCCCCCTCACACCCAAGCAGTCGGGCTTCCTGCTATAAAATATGAGTGAGGAAGAAGAATGGTATAGTTATAACACTATGGGCTTCCAGCCTATTTCGTCTGCTCCTCCAGCCAAGCTTGAAACATCAACACATCCCATAAATCGTACTGCCGATTTCGCTTGCCCTCCAAATGCTCCTTCCACCGCTGACGAATCGGCGCCGGATTCAAATATCCTTGCTGCTTTAACCTCGACTCGCTCAGCAAGTGCTCCGCCCATTCGCGCAGCGGTCCGCGCAGCCATGAACCGATGGGCACACTGAAGCCCATCTTCGGCCGATTCATGATGGTTTCCGGCACGTATTGATTCAATACCTGCCGCAACAGCCATTTCCCCTGACCGCCTTTGATTTTGTAGTTAACGGGCAGCTGCCAAGCGAACTCTACAATCCGGTGATCAAGAAAAGGAATGCGTGATTCCAGACTGACGGCCATTCCCGCACGATCGACCTTGACCAAAATATCATCCGGCAAATAACTGATCATATCCAAATACATCATTTCATTGGAGAAGTCGGAAAAGACATGATTCGGCACCGCTTCAAACACCGTATTCAGGGCACTGCTTCCGATGACGATGGAATGATCCTTCCAATGCGAAATCATGTACCGGTAAAATTGGCGGGAATTCAAGTTGCTGTCTTTCATCAGTTCCGCCAGACGGTACATTTTGTCCCCCGCCGTGCCTGGCGTGGTAGCCCGTTTTTTGAGCGGAGACCACCAACGCGACAATTGATTCCATGTGGATACCGGAATCGAGTGAATGATTTTGGAAGCGCCGACGCGGCCGAACGCCGGCACTTTGTTTAATTTGCTCCATATATCCTGCGTGATGAAATATCGCTTATATCCCCCGAACAGTTCATCCCCTCCATCTCCGGACAAGCTGACCGTCACATGCTTGCGAGCGAGCTCAGAGACCAGATAGGTCGGAATTTGGGAAGAATCGGAAAAAGGCTCATCGTATAGTTGCGGCAATTTGGGGATGACATCCAGAGCTTCTTGCGGCGTAACATACAGCTCCGTATGATCCGTGCCAAGATGACGGGCTACTTCCTTCGCATGCACCGCCTCATTGTATCCTTCCTCATGGAAGCCTATCGTAAAGGTTTTTACCTTTTGCGAGCTTTGCGCCTGCATGATGGACACGATGGTCGAGGAATCGAGCCCTCCCGACAAAAAAGCGCCGATCGGCACATCCGAAACCATTTGCCCCCGGATCGACTGGCGCAGCAGCGCATCCAGCTGCTTCACCGCCTCTTGCTCACTCATCCCCCTTGTGTTCCCTTGACCGTTCTGAACCGCTTGTTCCACCGTCCAATACGACTGTATTTCATGCGCTCCGGACTGCGTATCGTAAGTCAATATCGTCCCTGGCAGCAGCTTATAGCAATTTTGAAAGATCGTATACGGGGCGGGAATGTAACAATGCTGCAAATATAAGCCAATGGCATCCCGGTCGACTTGCTTCACGAATTGGGGATGCGCCTGCAGTGCTTTTAATTCCGAACCGAACAGAAACTCATTCTGTTGTCCAATAGCATAATAGAGCGGCTTTTCCCCCATCCGATCCCGGACAAGATGCAATTTCTTATCCTTCCGATCGTACAGTGCAAATCCGAACATGCCGATAAACCGATGCACAGCACGGTACACCCCTAACTGTTCAATAGCTGCCAGCATCGTTTCTGTATCGGAATGTCCGCGCAATTGGGAATACAGTTCGGGCGCGCTTGATTGAAGCCAAGTCTGGATCTCCTTGTAGTTGTATATCTCGCCATTAAACACGATGACATAGCGGCCGCTGGGAGAGAGCATCGGTTGTCGTCCGTGTTCGGACAAATCGATAATGGACAGTCTGCGGTGGCCGAGTCCGATGGTTCCATCTTCCCCCCACCATCCGCACGCATCCGGTCCGCGATGGACGATTCGGTCCGTCATATCTTTAATCGTTGCTTCCATCTTAGCCATAGTCAGTGGTGCATTCCGAGCGACAACTCCGACAATTCCACACATTCGATATAACTCCCCTTTAAGTGCGTGTTCAACCTCATTAATGAATGAAGTTCATCTTCCAGCCGTTCTTGGCTGCTGTTCTGTACCGGTTTATATTCGTAAACATGAGCACAAGTCCTAGTCCGATCAAGTACGTAAAGGCGGATTGATAGGCCATCTGCGGATCGCTGTACATGATGCGAAACGCGAAATACAGTATCCAATGAACCCGGTAAATGACAATAAACCAGTTTTTGTTTGCCGAAAATATCCGTTCCATAAAAATAAGCAAACCGCCAAAAGCGAATCCGAGAATAGCGACACCCGCAATCCCCAGATTGAAGTAACCGAAGGAGACGAAATCGACAGGCGTCGTACCTTTTGTTTGGAACATCCACGTATTCAGCTCGGACACCGTCTCCGGGAGATTCAGCGGGATGAGCCGGGACGGCACCAGATGGAGCACGCCAAGCGGAATGTCCACGAAGAACCGATACATGTTCTCATACGGAAACGTCTGAATGGCATTCGCTAACGTCACATATGGGAATGAGAACTCCAGCAACACTTTAGAAATAATGTTGCCCGCTTCCGATCCGATGTTGGACATCTGGTTCCCGACGCCTTCGGGATAAATAAAATAATTAAAAATTTGTTTTCCGAACAAGACGATAAGGACGAAAAAAAAACCAAACCCGAAAATGAGTTTGATATTCCATGCTTTATTTCTGACGACGTTGACCAGCGGGAACGTAATTAAATAGGAGACCATCTCCATTCTTCCTGCTTTATGAAACAGCAGCACCATCGACAAGCCGAAGGTCAGCACGAAACATAAACGTGACCACGAGCGAATGCTGGAACGCTCTGCTTCCTTCGTAAGCGCAAAAAAACATAAGGAGGCTACCATAATGAACGTCGATAAGTTTTTGAAAAACAACCATTTCGATTCAATAAAATCGGTGCCGGAACGAAGCAAGATCGCATACTCGAACAATTTGGACCATCCGCCGATGGAGGACGTATAAATGACAAAGCTTATTAAGCCGATACAGGCGATCACAGCGGAAGCGGCAAACATACGGCTCTCTGGAAATAGTTCCTTCTTATCGGGTCGTTCCCGCTGCATGTCGTCAGCCTGGCCCTTGCGTAATCGCGAACATGCGGAATATCCGGCCACGATGAACAGATACCCGATCAGACTGCACAATGATGCGTAGAAGTATGAGGTTGAAGAGAAGGAGTTCATAAGAATCCAACTCCAGCTATCCAACTCTTCAGGAAGTAAAAAAGCGCAATAGATCGGGATGACACTGAAGCACATAAAATAAATGCCGCTGACGGCAAACAAAAAGTCAAACGGGCCATTTCTTTTTTTTCGAACATGTTCAGTGACCAGGATGACCCCTCCGAGCAGTATCGCAACAGGTACGGCCAGCCACCCCATTCTTGTTTTCCTCCCCTCAAATGGCAACAAATAAATCCGTATACTGGTCCACAATTCGTTCAATATCAAATTTTTCTGCATGGGTTCTTAGCTTCATGAAGTCAGAAGGATCAGGGGAAGTCAATTTGGCATAAATGCCGTCAGCCATTTGCTCGGCATCTCCGATCGGCACCACTTTCCCGTACGTTCCTTCTTCCAGCACGTCCGGAACACCTGCACAATTGGTAGAGACGATCGGAAGACCGAGCCCCATTGCTTCCAGCAAGACGTTCGGCAAGCCTTCATATTTGGAAGATAAAATAAACAAATCAGATTGTCTCATATACATATACGGATTCTCAACAAAGCCCGCAAAATCGATATGCTCCCTAATGTTAAGCTGCTGTGCCAGCGCATTAAGCCTCTCATATTGACTGCCGGTACCTAAAATAATCATCCGGCAATCCATGCGCTGATGAACGATTGCGAATGAATGGAGCAATGTGATGTGGTCTTTTTGCTCTTCCAAACGTCCCACATTTAAGATGACCGGCATTTTTTTATCCGATAACCACCTATGATTGACCTGTTCCTGCGCATTTTTCCGAATTTCATGCAGTACGACCGGATTGTGAATAATCGTAACTTGTTGCGATTTGATCTGTTCATTAGACTGCAAAATATCGTTCTTCATATCATTCGACAGGGCGATAATCTGATCGGCCCTAGGATAATACCATTTGTATAATAGCCGGTGCAGCTTGCCGCGGCGCTTCAACTCCTGGCTGGGCATATTGGCCTCGCGTACGATGATTTTCGGGTTCCCCTTCAAGAACGGCTTAATCGCCAACAACGCGATGTTCAAATGCATTAACGTAGACATGATGACATCCGGCTGAATACGATTGATTTCATTGACGAGTTTGATCACGCTGTAACGCACTTGGGAAATGCCTAAATCGGTAACTGCTATATCCTCCGGCAAGTGGGATACAAATGGCCCGTGCAAAGACAGCGTCATAAAGCACGGGCTAATTCGATCCCGATCGATATGCTTCAATAAATTGACAACGACTCGCTCTGCACCGCCGCCATGCAAATTGGGAGTAATAAAAAGCACTTTTTTCTTCATATCCAGCTCCTTTTGGTCATGCCATCACATGGGAAATCAAGTAGCGATATTTCCCTGAAGCTTGCGGAGATATAGCCTCAACGTGCTCATATGTAATATCGCAGCCTTCACCAAGCACAGCCTTGAATTGATCGTCAATCATTTGGATTTCAGCTTCATATCCGCTTAAGCCGACTTCGGGATGTTTCAGCACAACGAAAACTTTCACTCGTTCAACCGTTTCTTGTATGATTTGATATTGTTTGACCCAATCTTGGTAGAAGAAGAGCTGACTGAAATAGGTCCCTTGAATTTTTGTTCCGTTCGCGTTAATAAATGTGTCGCTTATTCTGCCGGTAACTTCTTTGAGCAGTTTGAACGGCCTTCCGCAGGTGCAGCTCTCATCAGACCAGACGCCCAGATCACCGATACGATATCGTATTAGCGGCATGGAAAAGTTGCATAAAGGCGTAACGACAATCTCCCCGACTTCATGCGGTGCGGCTGGCGTCCCATCCTCCCGCAGCACTTCTACATAATGGGTTAGTCCAGATACATGCAATCCCTTATGCTGCTCACACTCACAGGCAATATCACCCACTTCGCGCGATCCGTACCGGTTAAATACTTTGGTCTGGAAGACGTCTTCAATCGTTTGCCGCATATGCGGAAACAATACGCCAGCCGTCGTCATAATCGAATGAGGATGATGGATTGAGACTTGATGATGTTCGATATATTGAGCCAGCTCATATATACTTTCCACATAGGCCAGTATTTGCTTCGGTTTGTATTCATTAATGCTATGGACCGCCATTTTCACCCGTTCTTTATCCATGCGATACGCATTAATCCATCGTTCATTACGCATCCATCTTCCAACATAAGTTCGCATCGTTTCTTTGCCTATGAGCAGGTCGCGCATCGATCCCCATAAGCGTATTTGCCGGTCTCCCGGCACCCGACCCGTCCACTGGTCATAGAGTAATTTCAATGACAGCATCCAAGACATCGTATCCTCGTCTTGAATGAACCGGATCGGCTCTCCCGTTGATCCCCCGGAAGTTTCTTCGAACCATTTCCGCTCCTGTATATCTTCCGATATCAATTGCCCGTAATGTTCTCGTATGATCTCTTTCGTCAGCAGCGGAATTTGCATAAAACGGGGCCAATCGATGACATTGTGATGAATAAGTTCGTTCACACCGATGTTGTCGCGATAGAAGGGAACGTGCTTGCAAGCATGCTTAAGCAATGCGCTCATCTTCGCATGCACATGTTGCTCGTATTCCTCAGGCGCGAGCCATTGTTGTTGATGCAGCGTTTTATATTTGCCAAACACATCTTTTTGTCTATACATCCGAATTCGAGTCAACCCTTTTTTCAGCGGATTCAACACCATCAACTTCTTCTCTTCCTTTCTCTGCAAGTAAGCTGCGTTTACGCGAGACGATCAGCATAGACGCAACCAAACCCATATTCATCACAACTCCCACCAAGCTATATAGCGCGATACTCAGCAGCGGGCTGCTATATACAAATCCGCTGAATAAGGCCGCCACTCGAAGTAGAAGCGAGATAATCTCATACACTAGCAAATGCTTCTGCAAATTATAGAGCTGGCCGGTTACAAAGGCAGGCGGCATGAAGAAATTGACAAACCACCAGCAAACCATCCACCGGGCATATTCGCCTGCTTCGTACCACGTTCCTCCGAGCGCGAATGCGAATAATTGCGGCCCGAACACTACAACAATGAGCACAGGGATAATACCGGCGCCAATTAGCGCCAAGGTCGTCTTCTTCAATAAACCAAATAGGGGCATTCCTTGATTTTGCATATCTGATGCCTGTTGAAAATAAACGTTGCGAACCGATTCGCTTATGACATGAATGGGAAGCTGCAGCATGCGAAGAGATAATCCGTACAGCCCAACGACAGCCGGTCCGAAGAACACGGCCAGCAAGAAGGGGGTCATGTTTTGAGCCACCGAATTCAATATCGTCTGCGGCATGTTATACAACGGATACTGTTTAAATTTACGGGCTTGCTCCTTCATCGTCGCCACGTGCGTTTCTTGAATGAACTTTGCTTTGTCCTCTTTCCATACTTGGAAGAACAGCACTCCCGTAGCGATCATTTGACCTACGAACTGCCCGAGAACAAGCCCAATCGCCCCCCACCCGGTCACACCGCCCGTCATTTGCATGCCCGTAACACCCGTGGAACGAAAGATTTGCGATATGGACTGTCTTTTATATTTTTTGTTCCGGGTGCACCAATAGCTTAAGCATTGATAGCCTCCGATAGAAAATACGGTAAGCGGCAGCCATACCGTCCACACTACATCCATGCGGGGGACGTCAAACCAATTGCCGATATACGGTCCGATAATAACCATTAGAAGACCAGTGCACAATGTTGTGAGCAGCAGTGCAATCATCGACACATTTACGAGATTCACGCTTTCTTTTTCCCGCTCAGGCACGACAATAGACATTTCATACTTCCAACACGCTGTCACGGAGAACAAGCTGACAAATGCCGTATATATTGAAAAAACTCCGAATTGTTCCGGCGTATAGAGTCTGCTTAGCAATGGGGCCGCTGCAATCGTAATCCCCTGTGACAGCGCGGTTCCCGACATTAGAACGGCTGCATTTTTGAAAAGCTTGCTTTTAGGGAGCGCCAATATGGACAAATTTCAACACCTACAATCTAATGTATTTGCATCGATCCGAAGAATGCTTGTAAAACAAAGTACGGAGTTAAATCGCTTTAACTTCATACCTTGCCTGACAAGCCCTCATCATGCAGACTGGGGCATCAAACCCCTCCTCACGCCACACCCTCGACGACGAACGTCTAAGGCCCCAAGCTTACCCACAGCATGGCCGAGTGCCTACAATGATATAGGTGTAGTAGGCATTACCTTACGAAAGTTTACGAAAGTTTACGAAAGTCCCTTAGTGGTGACCCTTTTGAGCACGACTAATAGTAGTCATACCATTCCGATTTATATTTCTCCTGACCGTTTAGAACAGTGCCCAGCAGATTCGCTTTTACGATTTCGAATTGCTGCTTCACCTTTTTTATCGCTTGCACTTTCGTCTTGCCGGCCAAGACGACCAGCACGACTCCGTCACATTTATTTGCTATAATTTTGGAATCAACTACGGGCAATACCGGCGGGCAATCGACCAGCACAACATCGAACCTTGACTTCAATTGCTGCAGACATTCATTCATTGGCTGACCAGAGAGCAACTCAGCCGGGTTATCGGGAATTGCGCCGGCCGGGAGGGCCCATAAATGCTCAATTTCCGTTTCCCGCAGCACTTGATCCAGAGCGGTCGTGTCATTTAGAAGCGAGGATAGTCCCAAGCTTTTACCTACATTGAATACTTGATGGACAGAAGGCCGCCGCAAATCCGCATCCACAATGACGGTCCGCTTCCCTCCCATTGCAAACGAGATCGCCAAATTAATTACGGTTGTCGTCTTGCCTTCTCCTTGGTTCGCCGACGTGACAGCAACGCTCTTCATGCGTCCTTCATTCAGCAACTGGGTTATATTTGTCCTTAATTGGCGATAATGCTCGGAAACGTAAGAGTGAGGATAGTCTCTAGTAATGAATGCCGGTTTACGCATTTGTCGAAGCATTAGTAGCCTCACCTGCCTTTGTGTATGAGATCGAAGTCTGACGATGTTTGGCTGACTTGTAGGATTTGCGGTTTATTTTAGGAATGACGGCCAAGGTCGGCAAAGACAGCAGCTGCTGCAGCTCCTCTTCCACGCGAATGGAATCATCGAAGTACTCTCGTACGAAGATCGTCCCGATGCTTATCATGAACGAAAGTATAAAGGCTACCAACGCATTTAGGATGATGTTCGGTTTCACCGGTCCCGGCTCAAGCGCAGGGTCTGCCGGATTTAATATTGTTACATTGTCCACTTGCATCAAGTCGGGTATTTTTTTCATGAATTGTTCCGCAATGCCGTTTGCGATTTTACTGGCAAGCTCATAAGAAGGGGCTATGGCGCTAATGGTCATCACTTGAGTCTTATTCGTAGAGCTTACCGTGACACTGTCGCGCAATGCTTTGCTGTTCATATTAAGCTCGGAGTATTTCGCAAGAACGTCTTTAATCATCCAGTCGGTTTTAATCAATTCCTTATATGTGGAAATCAATTGCATATTAGCTTCCAAATCATTCAGATTGAGTGTGCTTTCCCCTTCGACGATTCTCGTTTTGTTTACAATCAGTTTCGTAGACGCTTCATAGACCGGTGTCACCAGAGCCATACTGTAATACAATGTTCCGCCGGTGCAAATCAATGTAAAAAGTAAAATGAGCCACAACTTCTTCCTCAGCATGCGCAGCATCGTTTTCAAGTCCCATTCCTTCATTGCCTTACTGTCCTCCTTATTGAAAAAAACGTATCGCCTTCTTCGGACTGGCCGCCCGAAACGGAAGCACCTGCTCGCCATGCAGTACCCGACGGGCATTTTCTTTCATCGTATCGACATAAAAAAGTCCGCCGAATTCTTGCAGCGCCGCATAACCTTCGCGCAGGAAGAAGCCTCGTTTCAGTACGCTGTGGGCATCAGAAGCAAGAAAATGCGCCCAATGCTTTTTACATAGCAGCACTGCTGATTTTTGTGCTTTTGTTCCGAATCCACCCAATAAGGATTGCGCGTTCACTTGGAACAGAACACCTTGCTCAATCCAGTCATACACCTGTTCTGGATGTTTCATAATGGCTGCATTTCGTTCAGGATGGGCAACAATGATTTGTAGTTGATATTGATTCATATAAGTGAGGAACTTGGAGAAATAGACCGGGATTTCTTGCGCTGGCCATTCGACAAGCACGTATGGCCCATCAGCTAACGGTTGAATGGAACCACACTGGTAATCTTCAGCGAAGTTGCCATTCAGCCGATATTCTTGTCCGGGAAAGACACGCAACTCAATAAGGCGTTTCTTCAGCAGCTCACTAAACGCCCCTACTTGTTGCTTAATATGGTCGGAGGCATTACGATAGCGTCTCGTAGCATGATGGGGAGTCGCTATAATCGTATGAATTCCGCTTCGAACAGCTGCTTGAGCCATGCGAAGCGCCTCTTCTTCATGGGCCGGTCCGTCATCCATTCCAGGCAGCAGATGACAATGAATATCGATCATAATTTACACTCCGTCTGGGCAGGCGCTTCGCGCCGAATCGGCATCATCTGTATAATGGTTTTCTTTGACGAGTATGATTGAACTACAAAATTTTTATGTGGTAAAATAGACTGGAATTTGGATTTCATATGCTCTGGTCCAGGTGCTGTTTGCTAGTATGCAAATAATAGAGAGACATTGACTTGTACAGCTCGTGAATTTTTAGCTGGTCTGGACACAGTGTCGTGAGGTACATGTTTAATAGGGAGATGAGCGCCCGACGTTCTGATGCTGTTAAACGTAAAGAGATGCCATAGCAAAATTGGCTTTCGTCCGCGTCCCTCCATACAACATAACCATTCAGCTTCATTTCAACCTGCTTGATCATCAATTGGAAACCGAGCAAATAATGGGAGGACGACGGGAGTTCCAAGTGCGTTAGCATGCGCAGACCGCCCGGACTAAGTTCAGTGATGAGGACAGGCTTGGATCGACTGTGTACAGACACACCGTTTACTTGCTCGATGGACATCCTTGCGATGATGGTCTCACTCATATGAAGCCGTACATAGTTTCTTTGTTCTTTAGGCTCACTATGCTCCATAACTACATCCTCTTCTTGATATAAAAGTGATGTTACTACTCATTGCAGCATGGCATAATGATACTTGATGTTACATCATCATTCCTTTAGATACATTATGTATCGAATCACCTCTTTACTTTACGATACGATTTGTAACATGTCAATCCTTTTCTCAGGTTTGTTTTGTTCATTCGATACGTTTTGTTTCACAATGATTGGATTTGGATTGAAAAGGGAGGTTTATTTCAAATGAGCACCGGAATCCGTATCGCGGAGCTGCGCGAAGGAAAAGGATGGACTCAAGAAGAGTTGGCTGAATTGCTGGGGATTACGCGGGCTGCGTTATCTCATTACGAGAAGGATCGCCGCAAACCTGACTTTGAAACGTTGACTAAACTAGCGGATCACTTTGGGGTTTCCATCGATTATTTAGTCGGGCGTCTGTCCAGTCCGAATGCGCAGGCAACGCAAGAGGTACTTATGTTTGCAGATGGGCTTGAACTATCGGATGAGGAGCTGCTCAAAAAGTTCCGGCTTACTGTGGACGGTCGTGAATTAACGGAGGAAGAAGCGCGCCGATTCATTGCTTTCGTGCGGGCGGAACGGTCCATGAGGCTTTAGGTCTGCGCATCAACGAAAAACTAGCCTAAGCATTTAACGCCCGCCACTCCCAATAGGGGTAGCTAGGGGCATAATTTATATTTTTACGCGCTGCAAGCATAAAGATCCCCCCCGATGTCTCGTTAGATCGGGGGGATCCAATGGCTTGATGACAGTGGTATTGTCATTCTTGCACCTGCCGGAATGAACCGGATGGCCGAAATATTACGGCGCATAATCGCCGTTGTAGCTGACGAGCATCACGTCCCGGACGCCGACCACACCCGACAACTCATTCACGAAGGCGATATTGTCATCGCGCTGTCGGGTTTCGACCGTCATTTCGGTCATTTGCTTGTGCACCGTCTTCGATTTAAGCACATACTTCAACTTGCGCAAGCGCGAGAGCGCCTCGTCCTGAGCCGGTTCCTCATACCAGTAGATGAACATGCCGATGAGGAACGAAGCGACCATCCCTCAAACATGTTCACCCACGCAATTTTATTGAATGCCTCCATCTGCAGCACGCTTTTTTTTGAAAAAAGCCTTAAAAGTAAAGACTTGATCCATCGAATTAACCCTTCCTCCGTTGGCATAATAGTGCGTGTTCAAAAAGTAGACTTTTCAGCACCGAGAAGGTTGCGTGAACCCGGCTTTATGAACAACTTCTAGTAAGAATATACTTTGCGGCTCTCCTTGCAGATGGCATATTTGGAATATCGTCGAACGGTTCTGTGAGGACATTTGCAGCAGATGATAGACAGTTCGTCCACCGAGTTCTGGTCCAGCAGCAACAACGATTTAATCCGTTCATAAATTCATGATAAATAAATAAACATGCACTCCCTGGATTGTGGCGGAGTGCATGTTTATGTTCTCGTTTTTAAATATTTCATATAGACGCCTTGCCTAACTCATGAAACCGTTTTTGATTGCCGCCTGTGGGAGACTTTCTGATGATGACTTCCCCTGTCCGTTCACTAATCTCCACATCCAACGTATCACCGCACTCCGCATCCAGCTTGTCCAACATCTCCTTAGTAAAAATGACACCGAAGCTGTTCCCGATTCGCATGAGCTTACGCTTCAATTCATTGCACTCCTTTCGTTTTCCCGCGGCGCAGGCATTGATTTTTTCACTTCAATATTCATTCATGAATTTGTACATAATGAACTCACGCTGCTACAGTGCGCGTCTCCGTTCAGGCGCCATCGATAGCTTTTCAGGAGAATTTCGGGCCATGGCCGGAGAATAGACGGCATATCCATTGCCGAGCATTTTCGCCTCATACATCGCCATATCGGCATGTGTAAGCAATGTCTCCGCATCCAGGCCGTCATGGGGGAAAATCGCGATGCCTATGCTCGTCGTTAGACGGAACTGGTATTGAGCAATCATAAAATCTTCTTCGAACAACTGCAGCACTTCCTGCGCCGTATTCTGAGCATCTTCCAAGCGCCTGATGTTCGGAAGCAGAATAATGAACTCATCCCCGCCCATTCTCATCATCATCTCCGCAGGCAAAAAGGTCCGCATTCGAGCAGCTACTTCCTGCAGCAGATAGTCGCCCTTACTGTGTCCGAGCGTATCATTGACCTGCTTGAAGCGATCCAAGTCCAAGTAAAGAACGGCCATCATCTGCTTATCCTTCTTCGCTTTTGCGATTAGCTGGGCCACATGCTCTTTGTAGTGCCTGCGGTTCGGCAGGCCCGTCAAGTCGTCGTGATAAGCCAAGTAATTGTAGCGTCCCTCCGCCTCGACTCTTTCCGTAATATCCCGGAATTGCCCGAACGCCCCGGTTCTGTTGCCGTGCTCGTCCAAAATGGGAAGCGCATCGAACAGGCACACCTGTCTTGCCCCCGTTGCGGTGTGACAGACGACTACCTCAATATCCTCGCAGGTCTTGCCGGTGCGAATGACCTCATCGATATAAGGCCCCATTGGCTTTATATCGAATATCGGCTGCTGTATAAGAGCGTTCCGGGATAGCCCTGTCAATTGTTCCGCGTATGAATTGAATTCAGTAATGCGACCGTGCCGATCCGTAATGATGATGCCATTGCGCGTCGTATCCATCATAATATGGTTCAAAATATTCAACTTGCGGTTCTGGCTCCGCAAGAGCAGCTCGCGTTCAATCGAGTCAGCTACAGTATTGAGCACCGCCATGAAATAGGGATGTGCATACTCCATGGACGTCATAATCGACACAGTGCCGAGCAGGTTGTCCTCATCCGAGGTGCCAAAGGGGACGGAATAGCATACTTTGTCGTGAAAACAATGGTGAAAATGCTGTTCTCCTGCAAGCTGCACCGGCTTGCCATATGTTAAGGCAAGAGTAATGCCATTCGTTCCACATGCTTCTTCAGTAAACCGCACTCCCGCAACGATGCCGAGCTGAGCTACTGTCTGCTTCATCGTCCCGTCTCCTGCCATTTCGAGAATGCAGCCGTTCTCATCCGAGATCACGATTACAATTGGAGTTCCGGCGAGCTGCGTAAGCAATTTCTCCGTGAAAAAGCGAACGACGGTTAACATTTCGTCATAAAAAATCCGTTTGCATACGAACTCCGACTGCCCCATCACGGAATTGAACTGCGGAATCGATGCCGGATTGAGCCCCGAATCCTGTACCTTCCTTCTCCATTTCTCGATCCTCTGCATCATAGATGTGCCGGAATCGCTCTGACTGTCACATAATCCCACTATGGTTCCCTCCAGCTTCCATCATTCTAATCATGCCGTTCTGAGTATTGTCTGAACGAACCGGAATGCGCATCGATATTTCCGTCCCCTGATCCGGTTCGCTGCGGATGCAGAGCCCACGACCGTACCAATACGTAAGGCGCTTATGGGTGTTAACTAGGCCGATTCCCCCGCGGGTACGGGCTTCTAGAACCGCTTCAATCACTTCCCGGCGCATGCCTACGCCGTTGTCGGCTACCGTAATAATCGCCTCTTCGCTTGTCAGTCTGACAGCGATTGCTACGGTACCTCCTTCTCTCCGCTTCATAATGCCATGACGTATCGCATTCTCCACAATTGGCTGCAGTGTCAGCGGGGGAAGCTCGAATTGCAGTCCGTCTGCCACATCCAGTTCCACCGAGAGGCGGTCGGAGAACCGGACCTGTTCAATGTATAGGTAAGATTGAACTAACGCCCATTCTTTGGCGAACGGGATGAATCTGTCACGGTTATGCGCACGGAAGCTAGCCCGTAAATAATTTCCGAACTGAATCAGCAGCACCTGAGCCTGATCTGGTGCCTCCGAGTTCAATGAAGCTATCGAGTTGAGCGTGTTATATATGAAGTGGGGATTCATCTGAGCTTGCCAGAGCGCCATTTCGAGGTGAACATGCTCCTCTGCTGCCTGCTTCAAGCTAAGCAGCGTCCGAATACGCATTCTCAATTCACTGCCGTCCATCGGCTTCAAGACATAATCGTTGGCTCCCGCTTCGAATCCAGCCAGCGCATCGCCTGCTTGATTGCGTGCGGTCAGCATGATGATGGGTAGATCAAACAGATTCGAGTGTTCTCGCAAGCGGCGGCATATATCATATCCCGAAATCGTGGGCAGCAAGACATCGAGGAGAACGAGATCGTAATTCCACGCAGCCCCCCCGTCCAATGCTGCGAGTACCTCTTCCCCTTTTCCCATGACGGTGATGTTATACTTCTCATGCATCAGCGTATGCAAAATGACGCGGATGTTAACCGGATCATCCTCCACGACGAGAATACGGGCGCCTCCGCCGTAATCCACCTTCATCGGCAGCATCCATTCAGCGGCGACAGCATTGCCATTTCCCGCCATGTCAAAAGGCTGCTCGATTGCTAGGTCTTTCATTTTCTCTCCTCCGCCATCGTATAAGTGAAGGCTGAGCCACATTTCATGTCAAGGGAGATCGTTCAGCAAAGGCCCTGTCCTGCACCGTTAGAATCATATTTATTAAAATGGGACTGATTTAGACTGCTAGCCGCGCTATTGATCAGATTGGAGTTGTTGTCCAAGGAAATAATCGAAAGAGGCGACTGCGACAGAAGGCTATAATAGTAGAAGCAGGATACAGCCGAGAGATATGTGTTTTCCATTTCGCGTCCCCCTTGCAGACTTCTGGTGTACATACCAAGCGGGTTGTGGAAATATAGCTTACTGCCGTATCACCGACATGGTAACATATAGAATACCAATTCCAAATGCACAAAATCTGAACAGCAACGAATCGAGGAGCTGAGGTGATGTTACAACGAAGATCCAAATCAAGTTAAATTAAAAAAGCTAACGCCGGTTGTATACCGACGTCAGCTTACAGGCTAGAGCTCTTTCCATGTCCGCAAAATAGGAGCTTGACCACGGTATTACACCTTGTGCTCAAGGGCGCTTCTCTTCCAATGGGCACTCCAGCGCTCGAACCAAGCTTGGTACGCCGCTTTCGGCTGCATTCCAAATTCACTCATCGTCATATCACATAGTGTGGCGTACATTTCTTCTACCGCATTGCGATCGCCCAGTTCGGCATATAACCGCATCAGCATGTAATACCCCGATTCAATATGAGGATAGACGTTCACCTGTCTGTGATATACTTCCAAGGCCGCCGGAAAATCGTTGTCCGCAACCAGGTAGTCCGCGATTTGGGTAACCAAATGCAACCACAAAGAACGAAGCCGCTGACGTTCTCCCTCCGTCCACCTATAATCACAATCCGCCAAATAGTCTCCGCTATACCGCTGCAGCAGTTCACGGTATTTGTTGACCGAGTGCTTGGACACCGGGGGTAGGCTTTGCACTTCATGCTCCCACTGTACGCAATCGATATCCGCTTGGTGAATCATAAGCATATAGCTTTCCTCGCAGCTTACGATTTTCAGTTGCTCCTTGTAGGGCTCCAGCGCCTTGCGCACCTGATAAATGGTCGTATATAGCTGCGTATACCCTTTTTTTGCATCCACATCGGGCCACAGCAGCTCAATGAGCGAATCCTTCCGTACCGACTTTCCCCGCTTATGCAGCAAGTAAGTGAACAGCTCCTGGGCTTTCGCCGTCCGCCAGCGTAAATGCTGGTGAGACGCCGATCCGATATCGATGTGCAGATTTTGAAAGCAGCGGATCATGCGGATAAAAGGACCATCCCCTGGACCTGTCGTTACGGCTGCACGTTCCGCCAATCGTTCTATAGTAACGTTCAGCCTCTTGGCTTCCACCGGTTTTAATACATAGTCGATCGCGTTCAATTCGAATGCTTTCACTGCATAATCGTCATAGGCCGTAATAAAGACGATCTGAGCCGACGGAAGTATGGATTGCACCTGTTCTGCCAAATCGATCCCACTCATCTCCGGCATGTCGATGTCCATAAATACGACGTCTGGCATCAAAGCAGGAATGTCCTGCAAGGCCATTTGCGGATCCTGATAGGTACCTTCCACAACTATTTTCCCCTTAGCCGACAACAGTTTTTTTAAATGAACGAGCGCCAAACGCTCGTCATCGACCAAAATCGTTCTCATTGCCTTCCCTCCGCGTGTTGAATTCGAAGTGTTACCTCCGTACCGCACCCAGGCTCTCTGGCGATGTCGATTTCATTTCCGTCATGTTCATTACATCTACAGGCACACTTCTCGCACGACTGAATGTTGCCCAGCTCCCGTCCCGCATTGAATAATTAGTACGCTTAAATTTTCGGGGGCTATTGTATTTCATAGGAATTCCTGTAGTCCCTCTCTCCCATTCCAATGGCATTCAGTTGTGCCTAGTTTCACTTAATTCAAGAAGATATCCATTATATGAAAATTGTGGTTGTTTTATAGTATATACGCGGAATATACCACAATTGTTCCGTTCGAGGAATGTATTGTAAACGGCAAACACTCAAGCTTGATATAGCCCAAGGAGCTTTTGCAAACGTGCAATGATTCCGTCTGGATCATAAATATCCCCCGTCGAACAGTCGTCCGTACGGAGGATGTGTTGTTGTGTTCGCCCGCTTTATCTTATCGTATGTACATTCACCATACGTCTTATATCCTCTGGGCATCGCTCTAACTGGATATCTAACTGCTGCAGAACGTAAATGATATCTAATGATATTTTGTCACAATTCGTATTCGCATGGATGAATTCCATCGTATGAATCGCTTCTGTTTGCCCACTCTCTATCATAATCCCGTACCTCACTTCGTTCAGATTGTCCGCAGATATCGTTAGAGCTCGTCATCATTATTTTGCGACATCATTATTATAGCCCAGTCAAGTCAGGTATACTGTCGGATGCTGAAACGAAGTGCGCCTATTTTTTCTTCTATTTTTGTCGAATATCATATTACTGTTATGAATATGTGTCAAATGAATGGTTTTTCGTGTTTCGTTGTTTTTGTTCTTTCGTTTGCACCCATGCATGAAGGACGAAGAACATCACCGCGATGGCGGCAATCCAAGTCGAGATGACGGCTACCCCATTCAACCCGCTCCGATCATACATGATCCCTAGCACATACGGGCCAATCATGCGGCCGACGGAGGTGATTCCGCCAGCGACCCCCATGTAGAACGGCGCCTCCCGTCCGGCACGAGCGGCAAGAAATGCAGGAACCGCTGGAGATACCAGCATTTCCCCAAGTGTAGCCAGCACCATGCCGAGCACAAATCCACCATATACCGGCACGAACCATATAACTAGATAGGCTAGTCCATAAAATACGGCGCTCCATGTCAACTGTGCCGTTAATGGCTTCGCGATCGTGCGTTTTAACCACGATATAATAGGCTGCGCCATGAAGATAAGCACGCCGTTCAACGTCCACAGTAAGCTATACATGGAAAAGCTCATATTGTGATCGGCGATATGCGGAGCAACACCTGTTCCCCAGAGGGAATTCGCAAGCCAGACAAACATGGCTCCGAGCGACATGAACAAATATAGCCGGTACGCCGCCAGCTTCTGCCATATGCTTCGTTCAGGCAGCACTCCGCTGTCGGGCAATTGCAGATCCGGCGCCGCAGCTTGCTTCCTGGCTTGTTCCGTCCCCGCTTGTGCTTGAGCAGACGGATGAGTTCCCGCCCGCCCCTCCTCTTGCATGCCGCGCAGGAAGCGGTGAAAGAAAATGGCGAAGCCAGCCGAGGTCACACCGTTCAACACGAAGGTGAGATTGAAGGAAATATCGGCTAGCACGCCGCTCATCGCAGTTCCAAGCGCAACACCGATGTTGTTCGCCACATAAATAACGTTAAAGAGCTCTTCCCTTCGATCGGCCCAGCGAAATCCGATAAAGGATTGAATGGCTGGCATCGACATGGAGTTGGTCAAGCCCAACACGGTCATCGTCGTCACATACAGCCACCAATCGGCATGTGCGGTAATGACGAGCGTGCATTGCAGAACGGACGACGCTGCCAAGGCTCCAATCAGAAGCCGACGCACACCAATGCGATAGTATAGTCCTCCACCTAACAGTTGCCCGATGACCCCGCCCAGCATCTGCATGAAGATGACAAATCCGGCGTCTGCCAGCGAGCGGTTCAATTGTGTATGCACAAACAAGGTAGTGAGCGGCCACATGAGCGCGCCGCCTGTTGAATTGATCATGCTGGCCCATATAAAGACGTTCATTTCCCGTGTATAATTGCGAAACATCCCTAAAGGCGAATGCCTCATTCTATCACCAACTGTCTCTCCCAAAGTCAAGGTCCTATTAAAAAAGCCTTAGTCTGAGCTCGGAAATTCCGAGCTGCAGACTAAGGCTATCGTATCATAAATCAGTTTCCGCCGACACGTGATAGATCTCGCATATTTGCTTCGAAAGCAGTCAACAAGGCTGCCTCGCCAGTCATTCCTTTCGCTTCCACCTTCGCGATCTGCTCCATCATCCGTTTATAATCTTTCGGAATGACTCTGACCAGTTGCCGTCTTGTCGTCTCCCAGTCGCGAAGCAGACGCACGCCGAGCGTACTGTCCGTATAGTGGACATGCTGTTCGATCATCTTCTTCACCAGCAGGGCTTCCTCTTCAGCCTCCACATGCTCCAGCAGCACCATCTCCAGATTGCAGCGGTCTACAAAGGAATTATCGCTGTCGAGCACATAGGCTATACCGCCAGACATCCCTGCAGCGAAGTTGCGGCCGGTCGTACCGAGCACGACGACACTTCCCCCGGTCATATATTCACAGCCGTGATCGCCGACCCCTTCCACGACGACATGGACACCGGAATTGCGGACGGCGAAGCGTTCGCCGGCAATACCGCGGATGTATGCTTCTCCGCTGGTTGCGCCATAGAAGGCCGTGTTCCCGATAATAATGTTATCTTCCGGCACGAATGTCGCTTGCGATGACGGCTTGACGATGATCTTGCCGCCCGAGAGGCCTTTGCCGACATAGTCGTTGCAGTCGCCCTCTACCGCCAGCGTCATGCCGCGCGGCACGAAGGCGCCGAAGCTCTGTCCGGCCGAGCCGACGAACGTGTAACGGATCGTATCCTCCGGCAAGCCGGCCGCTCCATAACGGCGCGTCACTTCACTGCCGACAATCGTGCCCGTCGCGCGGTTCACGTTGCAGATGGCAAACGTGCCTGCGATCGGCTCCTGACGCGCAAGCGCGGGCTCGGCTAATGGAAGCAGCTCCTTCATGTCGAGCGTCTCCTCCAAGCCATGATTCTGCGCGCGCACCCGAATGCGCGCAGATCCTTCCGGCAGCTCCGGCTGATGCAAGAGAGACGACAGATCGAGGTGCTTCGCCTTCCAATGGTCGACGGCTTCCTTCACATTCAGACATTCGGAGCGGCCAATCATCTCGTCGAGCGTGCGGAATCCGAGCTCAGCCATCAGCTCACGCAGCTCTTCCGCAATGAAGCGCATGAAGTGAACGACGTGCTGCGGGTCGCCCGCGAAGTTTCTACGCAGCTCCGGATTCTGCGTCGCCACCCCGACCGGACATGTATCAAGCTGACAGACTCGCATCATGACACAGCCGATGACGACGAGCGGCGCGGTCGAGAAGCCATATTCCTCCGCTCCGAGCAGGGCGGCAATCGCCAGGTCGCGGCCAGTCATCATCTTGCCGTCCGTCTCCAGTACGATGCGGTCGCGCAAGTTGTTCAGAATGAGCGTCTGATGCGTCTCCGCTAGTCCAAGCTCCCACGGCAGTCCCGCGTGGCGGATTGATCCTTGCGGCGACGCCCCAGTGCCTCCATCGTATCCGCTGACCAGGATGACGTCGGCGCGTCCTTTCGCCACCCCTGCAGCAATTGTGCCGACGCCGACCTCGGACACGAGCTTGACGTTGATGCGCGCGCGCGGATTCGCATTTTTCAGATCATATATCAATTCCGCCAAATCTTCGATCGAATAAATGTCATGATGCGGCGGCGGCGAGATGAGCCCGACACCTGGGGTTGAACCGCGCACTTCCGCGACCCAAGGATACACTTTGCGTCCCGGCAGCTGTCCGCCTTCGCCCGGCTTCGCGCCTTGCGCCATCTTAATCTGGATTTCCTCCGCATTGACCAAATAATTCGACGTCACACCGAAGCGTCCCGACGCCACCTGCTTGATGGCACTCCGTCTCCAATCGCCGTTCGCATCCTTCACGAAGCGTGCCGGATCTTCTCCGCCTTCGCCCGAGTTCGATTTCCCGCCAAGGCGGTTCATCGCTATAGCTAGGCTCTCGTGCGCCTCCTTCGAGATGGAGCCGAACGACATCGCGCCGGTCTTGAACCGCTTCACGATCGACTCGACCGATTCCACTTCCTCGATGGAAACGGACGGTCCGGCAGGCTTCAATTCAAACAGGGAACGGAGCGTCCGGTTCTGGCTATACTCGCCTTGCACCAAGGCGGAATACTTCTTATATAACTTGTAATCGTTCGTGCGGCATGCCTGCTGGAGCGTATGAATCGTCTGCGGGTTGAAGAGGTGCTCCTCCCCGCCCTTGCGCCATTGATATGCTCCGCCGGAATCGAGCTCTGGATCACGCCCCGCTTGCTGCGCAAACGCCCGAAAATGCTGGATCAGCGCTTCCTTCGCAATCTCTTCCAAGCCGATCCCGCCGATACGCGACGGTGTCCACGTGAAGTAGGCATCAATGAAGTCCTGCTTCAAGCCGACGGCTTCGAAGATTTGCGCGCCGCGGTACGATTGCACGGTGGAGATGCCCATTTTGGACAATATCTTCACCACGCCTTTCGTGGCCGCCTTGATGTAATTCTTTACCGCCTTCTCATGCGTAATGCCGCCCAGCAAGCCTTGACGAATCATATCGTCCAGCGTCTCAAACGCCAAGTACGGGTTCACGACGCTGATGCCGTAGCCGAGCAGCAGCGCATAATGGTGCACTTCACGCGGTTCCCCGGATTCGAGAAGCAGGCTGACCTTCGTGCGTGTGCCTTGGCGAATCAGGTGGTGATGCAGGCATGATACCGCAAGCAATGCCGGTATCGCCGCATTGTCCTCGTCCACACCACGGTCGGACAAAATAATAATGTTATGTCCTTTGCCGATGACCCTGTCTGCGGCTTCGCACATCGTCTGCAGCGCCGCACGCATGCCTTCCGCTCCTTCCTTTGCCAGGAACAGAATCGGAATCGTGATGGACTTGAAGCCTGGGCGCCGGATATGGCGCAGCTTCGCGAACTCTTCATTCGACAGCACTGGGGTCGCAAGCTTAATATGACGGCAGCTCTCCGGCTCTGGCAGAAGCAAATTGCGTTCCGGCCCGATTGTCGTTCCCGTCGCCGTCACGATTTCTTCGCGAATGGCATCGATCGGCGGATTCGTAACTTGAGCGAACAATTGCTTGAAATAGTTGTACAGACGCTGCGGCCGGTCGGACAAGATAGCGAGCGGCGCATCATATCCCATCGAACCGAGCGGCTCTACTCCGCTTATTGCCATCGGCTCCAAAATCTTGCGCAGCTCTTCGAACGTATAGCCGAACGCTTGCTGTTGCTGCTGCACGTTCTCGTGCTTCGGCTCCGGTGTCTCTGGCGCATCAGGTAAATCGGTCAAGTCAATCAGATGCTCATCCAACCACTCCCGATAGGGATTCTCGGCTGCAATCTGTGCTTTCACTTCCTCATCCGAAATGATGCGTCCTTGCTCCGTGTCGACAACCAGCATCCTCCCAGGACGGAGACGATCTTTATACAGCACATGCTCTGGTGGAATATCCAATACCCCGGCTTCGGAGCTCAATATAATCAAATCATCCTTCGTCACGTAATAGCGCGAAGGACGCAGACCGTTGCGATCCAACGTCGCGCAAATCTGCACGCCGTCCGTAAACGCCAGCGCCGCCGGACCGTCCCACGGCTCCATCAAGCAGCTATGATATTCATAAAATGCCTTCTTCGTCTCATCCATGCTGTCGTGATTCGACCATGGCTCCGGCACCATCATCATGGCGACGTGCGGCAGCGGCCGACCTGCCAAATAGAGAAATTCGAAGGTATTGTCGAACATCGCTGTATCTGAACCGTCGTGGTCGATGACTGGCTTAATCTTCGCCATATCCTCGCCAAAGATGCCGGATTGGAACAACGTCTGACGCGCATGCATCCAGTTGACATTGCCGCGCAGTGTATTGATTTCTCCGTTATGAATCATATAGCGGTAAGGGTGAGCCCGCTCCCAGCTTGGAAACGTGTTCGTGCTAAAGCGCGAATGGACAAGCGCAATTGCCGTATCCAGATTCTCGTCTTGCAAATCCAAGTAAAATCGGCCGACCTGCTCTGTCGTCAGCATGCCCTTGTACACAATCTTCCGGCACGACATGCTCGGAACATAGAACGAATCTGCTCCGTCTTCCTGCGTGTAACGAATTTCTTTTTCCGCCAGCTTGCGGATCATATACAGCTTGCGTTCGAACGCCAGCTCATCTTGAAGATCGGCGCTGCGGCCGATAAATAGCTGGCGGACACAAGGCTTTACCGCCTTCGCGGACTGGCCGAGCCCTTCTTCATTCGTCGGCACCGTGCGGAAGCCGATGAACGTCTGGCCTTCTGCTTCGACAATGCGGCGGAGCACCGTCTCATGACGTTCGCGGATGCGTTCGTCCTGAGACATGAACAGCATCCCGACGCCATATTCGCCGGATGGAGGAAGCTCGATATGCTGCGCCTTCATTTCTTTCGCGAAGAAGCGATGCGGAATCTGCAGCATAATGCCTGCACCGTCCCCGGTATTTGGTTCACTGCCTTGTCCGCCGCGGTGCTCCATGCTGACAAGCACGCTTAGCGCCTGACGAACGATATCATGAGACTTACGTCCTTTGATATGTGCGACGAAACCCATTCCGCATGCATCTTTTTCATACTGCGGATCATATAGACCTTGTTTTGGAGGTAAGCCGTTTTGTTTCATGGAATGCAACCTTTCTATATAAATTGAACTTTCTTAGTATCGATATTCACGCACTTGGAATGAATTTATAATTATTCATTTGTATTGTTTTATCATTTTAACACCGTGCTTATATCATGGCAATTTAATATTTTTATGCATATGATAATTTTAATTATTGGATATGTTTAGCTAGTGTAAAGAGCTTATCCAGCTTCTCAATCCGTGTATACTGAACGATTATCGTTTATAAATAATGATTCTTTTTTTGCACTTTTATACATATAGAGCAGGTCGATCAAGAATAGAACGAAAAGTATGTTCGCGCATATATGTATTTTTATTCGTTATTTTGTATGAAAGAGTATGGTTCAAGATTGAGCGGAAAGTTTTCATAACCTAAGGTTCCGTTCGTGCAGTGGCGCGTTCAGACTGAAGGGGATTCGCTTCATCTGCCCCTTTGCTTCATTCTCCCCTTTCATCAGGAGGCGGTGCGTTCAATGACCACCAAGAGTGGTACTCCTAATCTCCTTCAGGAGCGGTGCGCCCAATGACCACCAGGAGCGATACGCTCAATCTCCATCAGGAGCGATACGCTCAATCTCCATCAAAGAGCGGTAGGCCCAATCTCCTTCAGGAGCGGTACGCTCAATGACAACTTTGGATGCTGACGAGATTACTGCCATCATGATCGGCCTCTTCATGGCAGGGTGTCTATACGAAACGGCATGTACCTATCCTGACGTTATCCTTCCTGTTGTATAACAGAACATATTATCCTCGACTTATCCTTCCTGACTGCATGGCAGAGCATGTACCTCATCCTCAACGTTATCTTTTCTGACTATATGGGAGAATGACTATAAGGACCATGGAACGGGAAGCCTCACATCATAGTCTTTGGCTAAGAACATAAATTTTTATTTTCAGCTTGTGTTTTGATTCTACGATAGAAACCCGTTTGCAGGGGAAGGGGGCAGGCCGCTGTTCTGAATAGAGGGGAGAGTGAGACAAAGGATCGAACGGGCATACTTTCTCCGGAAAGGAAAAAGTAACACCATTGCAGAAGACATCTTCCATTCCGAATTTCATGAGAAAAACCCGCACATCCTAACGGATATGCGGGTTCATCAGTAGTTCCATTCCTATTTATTTCACGCTTACGCGCAGCGATGTGCTCTTTCCATCTAATGTCAGCTTGACGGAAGTGCTGCCTTTCGCCACACCTTGAACACTGCCGCGTTCTACCTTGACCTTCGTATTGGAAGGCACATAAGTGACCTGAGAAGTTACATCTGCTACTTCCCCCGTATCATAGATCGCCTGCACCTTCCAGCTAGCCTTTTGTCCTACGCCCATCTTCACGCTCTTCGGAGTCGCCTCCAGCTTCAACAAGCGCGGCTTGATATGAACCGGAACTTCAAGCAGCTGGCCTTGATATTCGCCAATCAACTTCGTGCTGCCTATGGCTACTCCTTTGACGGTAGAGCCGCTAACCGTTGCCACCTTTTCATTTTCGATCTTCCATTTAATTTTCGATCCAAGAGTAATCGTCTTGCCGTTCTTATATTTCCCCGTCACCTTGACCGACTGAGACTTTTTAACATTCGTGGTAATAGTCTGCGGAACGATATCAAACGATATGATCTCCTCATCAATGGTCACCTTCAGCGACAGCTTCACATTCGAGAAGGTGCCGTTCAATGTAACTTTGCCAGCGATGAGCCCTTTGAGCTTGCCGTCACGCACCAACAGGTTCGGCGAGCTCGATTCCCACTTCACGTCTGAAGTGACTCGCTCTTCCTCACCATCAATGTAGATGACCGTCACTTCCGGAACCGCCTGCTCCCGTCCTGTCACTACGCTTAACTCGGTCGCATTGGCTTGCAGCACGAGCGCTTTGCGCTGCACGGTCACTTCCGTCGCCAGCGTCTGGCCGCGCACGTTCGCCGTCAATGTGACGACGCCGCGGTTCTCCGCTTTCATCTTGCCGTCTTTAATGGAGACGATATCTGAGTTTCCGGATGTCCAATCAGCCAGACCCGAGACATCGATCGTTTCACCGTTTAACGTCACCGCGTTAATTTTCGGCAAATCCTGCACGTCTTCCATATATATATTTTGTTTGCGAATTTCACCCTTGTCTTTATCCTTGTCGACATCCGCCCACTCTAGCTTCTCGATCGTCGGGTGAACCGTCACCTCAATGGACTTGGTCAAGCCTTTGTATTTCGCGGTAATTGTGGACGAGCCGGCGCCTTTCGCATACACTTTGCCCTGTTCCACAGTTACGGCCATCACATTGCTCGATGTCCATTCGGCGAGATCCGTCACTTCCTGCTGATTGTCAACGCTGTTCAGCACAAAGGTCTGAACCGTTAGCGGCCCATCGCCAAGCATCATATGCTGCGCCTTGTCCGGCGTCAATCGCATCGCCTGATAAGAAGCCCGCACCACGACCGTGACGGATTTGGAAGCGCCGAGATAACTTGCTGTAATCGTCGCCGTTCCCACGCCAATCGGCTTGATGACACCGGACTTCACTTCTGCAACGTTCGTGTCGCTGCTGCTCCATTCGGCTTTATCCGTCACATTTTCAAGCGTGCCGTCTTTGGTCTTCGTTTGCGCGATTACCGTCTGGGAATCAGCGCCGTAATCGAATTCAACCAGCTTGTCCGGAGACAGCGTCATTTCCTCATACGGCAAATCGACCTTCAACTTAATATTTTTGCTAAGTCCTTTATGCTTAACCGTAATTTCTGTTTCGCCCTTTGTTTTCAAGGTAAGAACGCCTTTATCGATGTCAGCTACGTCCGTTTTGGACGAGCTCCACGTAGCGTCGGCCGTCACGTCATTTTCCGTGCCGGTTGCTTCATCAAAGGCGAACGCCTTCCATTTCAACTTCATACCCAGCAGCGCATTCATCTCCTTGGGCACTTCAGTCCCGGATTCCACCATGCGCACGCTCAACTGATCGAACTGATAGCTGGACACAACCGTCTTCTTCAGTGTATAGCCTTGATATTTTACGGTTATCTCTGACGTTCCTTTGCCTGCGCCGCTTACCCAGCCTGCATCAACTTTAACTGCGCTCGGATTGGAAGAGCTCCAAGTAGCCAGACTCGTTACATCTTTCTTATCTGTCTTATCTTTAATCGTTGCGATTACCTTCATTTGTACGGATTGTCCTTCGACAACGACATGTACAGGGGAAACGTCGGATTCAAAAGCGATGCCAGTCACGGTATCCTCCGCATTCGCTACCCCATAAAATGGCAACAAGCCGAACAGAAGCGTAAAAACAAGCGCCATGCTGAACCACGATGTTCTCTTACTAGTTGCGTTCACCCTATCTTCTCCCTTCCCTTTACACTGCCTCTAACATATTTTTATATAGATATATAACGGTTATTGAAGCCAAAATTGTTACCTTATACACTCAACTTCAGTGAAAGAAACATAAATTTGAGTCTATTTACCTATTTAGAGCAAAGAAAAAATTATGGTATTGTATGCCCGGGGCCCGGGGATATAACCAATGAAGGACATGTCGCTCAAATGGTCTGAACCAGTAATTAGCAACTATAAGCACAGACTTAAACAACCTTCCATCCTGCCGAGCAATTCGGTTCGGATTGGAAGGTTGTTCTTGCTTATGCCGCTTACTTGTCCGTGGCGAGCCCGTCCATGAAATGGAGTTGGAAATAGGACTTAATCGATTCCTTATCCAAAGGTTCATGCAGCTTGTTCCACTCTGTTGACAGCGCTTTATACAATTGGAGCATAACGAAGCTGATAATCTTCGGATCGGCATCTTTCACCTCGCCCTTCTCCATGGCCAGACGAACTTGGCGTTCCACATATTCAAGCAGTGCCCCTTCGAGCGTAAGGAGCGCATCCTTAGCCATCGGGGTGCCGAAGTCACGCACCTCCTGCGAGAGCTTCATTGCCAGTTCATGTCGACTGCGGAAATCCAACACCCGATCGAGCACGCGGTACAGGTTATCGAAGAACGACTTGTCCGCTTGAATTTCCCGATCAGCAATCTCCTTCATTTCATGAATGAGCTGTTGTAATATTTCATCAAACAACTCTTCTTTATTCGTAAAAAACGTATATATCGTGCCTTTGCCCACTTGGGCAATCTTGGCAACTTGATCCATCGTCGTCGCTTTATAGCCGAACAAAGCAAAGGATTGCGCTGCCGCTTCAACGATCTGTTTTCGGCGGTCTATGGACATCTCCTCTGGCTCCTTTCTTCGACAGACACATGACTAACTGACCATTTCGATATTTTGGTCACACTGTCTTTACTCAAAAATGTAACATATAATAATCCGAATTTCAACCGCATTTGCTAGCAGCACGAAGGTAAATCCTTAGATCGATTCGTCTTATTGGCTGATGCTTCCTGTAGACATTCCGGTTATAATGGATATGGGTGAGAACATGCGAAAAAAAAGAATCCTTCTTCTGTCCGAAGGTTTCGGCACGGGCCATACGCAGGCTGCGTATGCTTTATCAGTTGGTATTAGACAGCTTGCCCCCGATGTTCAGACACGAGTCATTGAACTGGGCAAGTTCCTGAATCCGACGGTAGGTCCGTTGATTTTTGCCGCTTATCGCAAGACGGTGAGCGCGCAGCCGAAATTGGTCGGACTTTTGTATCGCAAAAAATATAAGAAATCGCTGAACCGATTTACGCAGTTGGCTTTACATCGCATATTCTACACACAAGCTTCCCATGTCGTTGAACAATTGCGCCCGGATGCCGTCGTCTGTACGCATCCGTTTCCCAATATCGTCATATCGCGTCTTAAGCGTTCTGGATTGAACATTCCTTTATATACATTGATAACGGATTACGACGCCCACGGCACATGGTTGAATCCCGAGGTGAATCAATATCTTGTTTCTGCCCCTGAGGTGCGCCAGAAGCTGCTTATGCGCGGGATTGCTTCCGATCGCATCGTGGTCACGGGAATTCCTGTTCATCCGAAGTTCTGGCAGCGTTGCCCCCAAGCTGAGGCACAGCAAACCCTTGGCCTGAAGCCGCTCCCCACCGTTATGATTATGGGCGGAGGTTGGGGATTGGCACTGGATGAAGAGCTGCTGCAATATATGTCGACTTGGTGCGAACATGTGCAGCTCTTGTTCTGCATGGGCAGCAATCAGAAGGCGATTCAGCGCATGGAGCAGGATCCGATGTACCGGCATCCGAACATACATATTTTTGGATACACGCAAGAAGTGTCAACAATAATGGATGCTTCCGATCTGTTAGTGACGAAGCCCGGTGGCATGACGTGCACGGAAGGGATGACCAAAGGCATTCCGATGCTATTCTACGCGCCGATACCAGGGCAAGAGGAAGAGAATTGCGACTATTTTACAGAGCATGGTTTTGGAGAGCTCATTGAATCGAAAGACACGGTAGCGAAATGGTTCAATGATTTGCTGCTTCATTATGAGACGCTGCGCCAGAAGCGGCAATCAGGCCAGCTCATTTTCAGAGAACCGGACAAATGCGCCCAAGCCGTATTGGAATTGCTGCAATAATCGAATCTTATTCACGTAACGATGTAAAGGTAAGGGATGGATGCATAATGATGTTTTCAGTAATGGGATTTGCGGGCAATGTGCTGATTGCGCTTGGGCTGCTCGCCAAGACGCTCGGTTGGATAAGCAGCAAGGGATTGTTCATTGCCGTCATCTTTCTTGGATTTATATTATTCGGGGCCGCGGAAAGCAAATGGGGCCGACGCCACGTGGTCGTGCGCTCTATCGACTACTTGCCGCTCATGGCATGCGTTATTTTGTTCGCATTGGCGCAGGATGACACGGTGAAAATTGTGGCGATCGTGCTGCTGCTGCCGTTAAGCGCCATCAGCTCGTGGATTGCTGTCCGTCTGTCGAAGACGAAGAAATACCGCACGATGCCGAGAATCGATGAGACGAAGAACGAGCCGCCCAAATATCAATAATTGACGGAAGAGTCTGTATCCGTGAGCAGAACACGCTCATCGGGTGCAGCCTTCTTTCTCGTATGCCGCTTGGTGATATTCGCGCTCCTCTTCTATTAGAAGGAAGAGACCACATAAGGATCTCTTCCAGAGTACGTAATATGATAATAATAGGAACGATATAATAACCTTTGGCGTTCACTCTATAAGACGCTGCCGCCGAACAGGAAGCGGTGTTCCCACGTCGTGTTCTTGATGTTATCGATGCGCACGCCACCTGACTTTTTGGAATACGTATGCAAAATTTGCCCGTTGCCCAAGTACACGCCGACATGAGTGATGCGCTGCTTGGACTTATTAATGCCGCTATAATTGGATTTTTTCGACCCTTTATAGGTCATAAAGAACATTAAGTCTCCTCGTTTCAATTGGCTGATGCTAGTTTTGGCCGTGGAATGAGACTTAATCCAGGCTCCCTGCTTGCGGGAATCCGTCGGAAGCACGACGCCCAATGCTTCTTTATAAATATGTCTGACAAAGTCGGAACAATCGAACGTTTTCGTATTGTTGCGGTTCGAACCGAATTCATAAGGTGTCCCCTTATACTTCTTGCCCGTCTTAATCACTTTCTCAATCTTCGCCGACTTGCTGGAAGAGGCGGCGGCCATAACATAGGTGTGTTCGCCAGAAGCGTCTGCCGCTGAACCAGAAGGCGCTGTGGATGGGGCAGCCTCCACTTCTATGTATTTGCTATCAGCACTCATATACCCGACGGTGCCGTTTTGATCCTGAACCTTGTACCAATTGTTATTATGCTTGTCCAAAATGACGACATGCTCGCCCTTCTTCGCCATCCGAATAATGGTGGCAGAGGTGGACGGTTCTGTGCGTAAATTAACGCCGTAAACGACTTTCCCCGTTTTTTGCTCGTTCAACTGCTTAGCCGCAGGTGACGCTTGCAATGTAACCGGATCAATCAAGGTCACTTCCGAATCGAGAAGGAAGCCGCTGTTCTCGTCATCGCTATCTGGATCGCCTTCTTCTATCAAATATTCATCCAATTGCGGAATTTGGCTCGTTATTTCAGCATCCGTGCTCGCCTCTGGCGCAGGCGCTGCGTGCAGTGGTGTCATCATCATTTGACTTGCCATCGTAAACATTAGTAAACCTAACAGTAATTTTTTCTTCATGAGAAGCCTCCTTGTTGTTCGTACATTGCTGTGACGTGCAACCGAATGTTGAGCTAATGTTCATATGAACAAGATGTCAAATACTAGTTTATTTTAATCATAATTCTATATTTGTAATGACATCCCAAATCATGCTTGCCCTTATTATATATAGACTTTCATTCATGCTGCTATCGGACTATTCTCTTAAAATTCGACAAAATTCTAAATAAATCTAGTTCTATAGAACCATTTAAAACCATATAAAAGAAAATATTTACACATTCCTCCAAGAGCACGTGGTATATTATAGAAGTATCTTCATCTAAAAAGGAGCGTGTTCCATGATTCGTATACAGCGTTTTCCCGTCTTTTGGCCGGTACTGGCTATGCTATTGGTAGCTGCGGCGGATGTTGCGCTGCTTCTCACCTTCTCCTCCTCCACCATTCCGAATCTGTTATCGTTCGGAGTCGCATTGGATTTCATCATAGCCAGCCAGTCCTGCTGCAAGTGAACGGATGAAGGCGGCTCTCTTCAGGGAGTCGGCACGGCGAACGCGGAACCAGAAATACAGCAGGATGACACGGGCGCACTGCTTACACACGAAGCCTCAGTCATCTATCACGCGCTGTTCAGCTGGCGGAAAAAACCTCATGCTCCAGAGCGCGCCACTGCTTTTAGCGGTTTGGAACAGTCCAGTATGCTCGTCATCGTCATCGGCATCATCCATGTGCTTGTCTTGGAGGGGGCTGGACTTCATTTTCTCATTCACCAATGGTCGGCGCTCGCGGCATGGATATTAACCTTGTCCAACGTATATTTCATCCTCGCCCTCATTGCAGATTATCGGCTGATGAAGCTGAACCCGGTGCTGGTCACCGATCGGGACGTGCGCATCCGCTTCGGCATGAAGCGCCAGATGAAGCAGATTGCGCTGTGCTTAGATAAGCCGCATGATTTTGTGGCTGAGGTCATGGGTGAGCGGGAGTAAGGGATGGATGGTGGATTAGGATATTGTTTTGGGATTGACCGGGGACCGATTTACCTTTAAACATGCTTTACTGCTCTTGGCAATGCGGCTTCTCAGCTTGGACAGTGGGTTAATAAAAGGCTGTCGAGAAAGTCTCGGCAGCCTGGCAGGTTAATTGTTAAGAAAATTATTTATTTAATCGTGATCCTTGCATTATATCTTCTTCTATCCAAGCGAGATAGCCATCCAGAAACGTTTCTACTTTTGGAATAAAACCTTGTCCGAAATGATAGTCTGGATCCAAAGTCGTTATATACATATTTCCTTTATACGATTGACGATCGACGCAAATAATCGCTTCTCCCAGTTCATTAACGAGGACAGGCTCGGCTCCCGCCCCAGCTTCTAACCGAAATACACCGTGATAGTGCCACTTCGCATCATTGACCGAAATCTTTTGAAATAACGGATGTTCAGCATCGACCGGATACAACGGCAAATCAGCGCCTTGATTGACCCACCAGTAAAAATTAGTCGGGTAAAATTTCCAATTAACAGGAGAAAGCCACTGTTTCTCGATTTCTCCAAAGCTAATGATATGTCCTCCCTGATCCAAGTAATGACGGAATTGCTCCGAATGCTCGCACAGCATATCCTGATTTAAGCGGGTAGGCACAATCACGTAATCGTACTGTCGCAGCTCGGTTTGATGCAGATCTAAAATGTAAATCATATCGGTAAACCGCTGGCGGTACTTTCCTTCCTTTCTCGTAAAAAAATAATGCTGGTAGCTGACACCGCCGTATAATATAGCTGTCTTCATCGTCTTAACTCCTTATAGAGGTTGTGAACACGAAATTATACTCTCTATCGATCCAAGCCAACAATTGCTGACCCATTCTTCGAGCTGTTGTCGTGTCGGACAATCCGTATGCTAACAGATCGGTACCAGCACCTGCCAAAATCGTCCCTCTGGTCGTGTGACGATCAATATATACAACCGTCTGACCTGCATTATCCCTTAACGCAATTTCTGCATGTGCAGGCGCCTCGAAATAGCCCCGCGAGAAGAAGCCTTTTACACCGCGTCGATAATTCAGGTCGTACTCCATTACACCACGAAAGAGTGGATGCTCATCATGAGCAAGTATGGTCCGTGCATTCATGTCTAGTGAGCTTCGAATCCACAAGCTATTTCCGGGCAGCCATGGCAAAAATAGTTGGGCAAAAGAAACAACAATTCGTCCCTGCCCCAAAAACTTCGCTATACTATCACGATGTTGATACAAAAATTCCTCATCTACATTGTTAGGCACAATTAAGGCACCGTATGGTGCCAGTCTATCAATCGTCATATCATATAAGAACATGCGCTCTAGCCGTTTGCAGTACAATTCATGCCGATACACTCGTGAGGGACTGTCCGAATAGGAATCTAAAAAAGCAATTTTTATGGGCGTCGTCATGGTGCTATAAGCTAACCTCCCTAAGCATAGTCATCGTAACAAGCTTCTATTAGCGATTTGGTATACGCGTTAGCGGGATGCTGCAATACGTCCTCTGTCGCTCCCCGCTCAAGCAGCATGCCGTTTTTCATGACAGCGATAGCATCTGCGAAGCCGGGAATCGTTTCTAGTCGATGCGTAATAAATAAGAAAGACATGTTATGATCCCGCTTCAATTCAGACAGTAAGCTTAAAATGTCCCGTTCTGTTATCGGATCAAGCGCCGATGTGATCTCATCGGCAATAAGCAGTTCAGGCTCCAGCGCTAATGCACGCGCAATGGCAATTCGCTGCTTCTGCCCTCCTGAGCATTCGGCAGGCAGTCTCTCTAACAGCTCATGAGGCAGTCGAACTCGTTCTAGCAGTTCCTCGACTTTCCGTTGTGACGCCAGCTTCGTCCACTTGTTCAGAATAAGCGGCTCGGCAATGATGTCTTTGATTTTCCAATACGGATTGAGGGAGCGATCTGGGTTTTGAAATACGATTTGCACTTGCCGTGACCGCTCGTGGCGCTGCAAGTGCGCTTGCAGCTGTATTGGAGCTCCTCTCCAGAAAATAGAACCCTCTGTCGGCTGCTGCAATCCGACAATAAGCTCGGCCAGTGTCGATTTCCCAGATCCGCTTTCTCCTACTAACGCGAATACCTCATGCTCAGAAATCGAGAACGATACGTCCTGAACCGCAAATTGCTTGGACTGACCAAAGCGCTTTGAAATATGCTTCAGCTCGAGCATCGCTTGCACTCCTTACCTCATTCATTTATAGAGGTTGTTCAAAAAGTCCGCTGCTCATGTAGTCCGGCCTACATTCCGCTGCTCCTTCTTCGACTTCCTGCAACCCTCTCGGTGCTGAAAACCGACCTTTTTGAACTCTTCACTTATATGTCTTCGTTTTATCGATGGCATAAGCGCCTGCAGTTCACGACTGTAGTTCGTTGCAGGATGATGCAGCCACTGCTCCGCAGGCGCGTGCTCCAGTAGCTGACCATCTTTGATGATCATTATGTCGTCAGCCACCCGCAGCGCCGCCTGAAGATCATGTGTAATCAGCAGCAGCGTCATCCCATGCTCTCTAACCTTAGTGACGAGCAAATTAAGAATCTCCCACTTCACGATAGGATCGAGCGCACCTGTCGGCTCATCAGCAATCAGCAGACTTGGCTTATTAATTAGCGCCAGTGCTAGTAATGCGCGGCCGAGCATCCCTCCGCTTAATTCATGCGGGCAGCTGTCCAGCAGCCGATCAGAAAGCTGCACCTCTCGCAATGCCTGCTTGGCGGCAAGCCGTTTCTCCGATACAGTGATGCTTGATGCGTCCGTCCCCTGCACCGCCTCCATGAACTGTTGACCAATAGTCAACAGTGGATTGAAGCTAAGTCGTGGGTCCTGAACAATAAATGCAGCGTCGACCCAGCGGTTCATACCTTGTTCAGCACGGCTCCCATTCGTTGCACAGATGTTACTTGTGTTACTTGTGTCACTTGTCTCGCTTGTACCGCTTGAGCCATTTGTGCCGCCACTACGAATATACACCGCTCCACTCATCACATCATCCGGCAGCAAGCCGTATACAGCCCGCGCCAGCGTCGTTTTGCCTGAACCCGACTCGCCAATAATAGCCGTGACGCTTCCTGCTGCAATGGAAAAAGACATCGGCTGCAAAATCGTACGCCCATTGTGCACTACGCTTAAATCGTGAACCTCAACCGCGTTATCCGATCCAGCATGAGTCGCAGTACAATGTTCAGCACGTTGAGATTGCTCGGCTGCCTTGACACTGGAATGCACACATCGCACAGACGCAGCAATTTTACCGGAAGCCAGCAGCAGTTTGACCCTGCTGCTAGGGCTGTAGGAACGCAGCAATCCGTTCCCTTGCTGATGTTCGCCTTCGCTTAATAAAGCAAGTCCAATCGTTACGAGCAGGAGCGCCAGCATAGGCGGTACAATCGTCCACTGCCAAGCTGTTGTCATCCACGTTTCGGTTTGATGGAAAGCTTGCTCCAGCATTTTTCCCCAGGTCGGTTGGTTCGGATCGCCCAGACCAAGGAAAGACAAGCTCGCCTCCATCGTCACCGCCTGACGGAACGATAGAATGAACTTCGTTCGCAAGAGTGGAACGATAAAGGGCATCAGGTGCTTTCGCAAAATATAGCTTGGCTTTCCATGAAACAACTGTGACGCTTTCACGAATTCCCGCTCACGCAGCGACAACACGGAGGCTCGAACGAGCCTCATATATCCTGGCCAGGTAAGCAAGCCAAGCGTTACAATCAACTGCCAGATGCCACCTGATGTAAAGGAGGCTACAATAAGCACAAGGAGCAAAGAAGGCAGCACAAGCAGCACATTCGCCAATCCGTTAATCAATGGATCAAGCCTTTTGAAATAACCCGCCACAAGTCCAAGAACACCGCTTAGCGTGGTGCTCAGAATGGCAACGCCTAGCCCGATTAAGAGCGTCGTACGTGCTCCATAACTTAGCTGACTGAATACGTCTTGGCCCAGCGCATTGGTGCCAAGCCAGCTCACATTCGATGGAGGCAGCAGTCTTTCCCTATCGAATGCAAATGGCTCTACACCTGCTAGCAGAGGCCCTGCAAGAGCTAATCCAACAAAACATGCTACGATAACGCTGCCTGCTTTTTTTGATCGATTCATCACAATCCCCCCTGCTTTCCTGTCTGGATTCGAGGGTCAAGCAGCGGGTATATCCGATCTGCAGCCATGTTGAGCAGCAATACAAAAACGGTCATCAGCACAAAAAGTCCGTGCAGCAGCGGGTAATCCCGCGCCAAAATCGCTTCCTGCAACAAATTGCCGATGCCCGGGTACGAAAATACGGTTTCTACGAGTACCGATCCGGCCAGCAGCCCGCCAAGTCGGACAACAACCATCGTTATAATAGGGAGAATGGCGTTTCGCAGAACGTGTCTGTACAAAATAGTGCCGCTGCCCACACCTTTGGCTAATGCAAATTCAATAAACGGCTCGCGCAGCACCCGGATAGCTTCATTGCGCATCAGTAAATAGATGCTGGCCGTATTCGCCACCGTCAAGGTCACGACAGGCAGAACTGCATGCCAAGACACGTCTATCAAAAGGTCCCACCAACCGTTAGGTGTATAAAAAGGCGTCTCCGCACCACCGAGAGGAAACCAATCCCATTTCACCGAAAATCCGAGAACGAACAACATCCCTGTCAAAAAATCTGGGATCGTGCTGACACTAATCATGGTGAGAAACCATCCGCGGTCATGATTCCCTGCATGCCGCCATGCAGATAGCAACCCTGCAGCGATGCCGATTACGATTGACAACACGGTTGCCACGCCAACGATGAGCAGCGTCCACGGGAGACGGTTCATAATCACTTCATAGACTGGAATTTTATAGGTAAACGACTGCCCGAAATCGAAGGTGAATATCCCCTTTACGTAGTCCGCAAGCTGTATCCATGCCGATTCATCTAGATGATAGTAGTCCCTCATCGCTACTTTTTGCGCATCCGAGATAAAAACGGGGCCGTCTTCCCCGCCCTCCAAAAAATCAATAGGCCCCCCCGGCAGCAGCCGAGGGAGAACAAAATTCAAAAGCAGTACAAATAACAGCACATACAAATAGGTGACAGTGTGCTTACTTCTTCGCATCGATGAATGCCGCCTTGTTGTCCCATAGCGGTATGCCGTCCGCTATACCGCCATAGGTGTTGAACCAACGGTCAAACTCAGCTGCCTTGTAAAGGAAATAAAATGGACGATGATACAAGACGAGTGTCGGCAATTCCTCTGACAAGATCATTTGCATTTCGCCAACAATCTCTTTTCGTTTCTCTGTATCCAGCTCTTGCAGCTGCTCCTGCGCTAGCTGCTGGAACTGCTGATGGTCAAACAAGCTGCCTCTGGCTGCAAATGAATTGCTCGCTTTTCCTAAAAACCATAGTCGTAAGAAGTCTGGATCGCCGCTCAGCCCGATATGCCCAGTTAGCGCCATATCGTATTTGTTCTCACCCATTGCAGAGGTGAACGTCGCCCCATCCACCTGTTGAATGTTCAACTCGATACCGACCTTTTTCAGCATCTCCTTCATCATTTGCGCTTCTTTGGAAGTTGAGGAGACTATTAGGCTCAGCTTCAAGTCTTGGCGTACGCCGTTGCCGTCTTTGCGGTAACCAAGCTCGTCGAGCATTTGTTCAGCTTTGGCCGTGTTATATTCATAGGTCTTAACCTTGTCGTTGTACCATGGCGAATCCGGTGGAATAATCCCGCCGCTGCCCGGAATAGGTGTCCCGCCCACAATTTTGCTAGCCATTTCCGTACGATCAAGCGCATATGCCAATGCCTGACGCAATCGCTTATCCTTTAATTGCTGATGGCTATGGTTAAATACGACGCGGACCGCACTGCCTGCCGGCTCGCTCTTCATAACATGAAAGCCTTCCTTCTGAAGTTGCTCCGCTTCCCGATAGTTTAACGTCGATGCCGCATTAATTTCATTTTTCTGCAGGGACAGCACTTTGTTTTTCGCATCCATGTATGCAACATCCTTTACGTTCACGCTTCCCTTGAAATAGTTATCATTGGCGCTAAACCAATATTGTCCCGACTTTTCATCATACTGCTTTAGCGTAAATGGACCTGTGCCGACCAGTGCTGACGGATCTCGATAAGAGATCGGTTCGCTTACTTTTTCCCATACATGCTTCGGAATAATCGGCACGATCCCCACCAGATCGCTTAAAAATGGAGCGTACTTGTTATTCAACTGAAACTCAACCGTGCTGTCTCCCGTTTTGGACACGGATTTGATTTGGCTAATGTCGCCAGTCCATGGGAACGGGTGTGTCTTGAAGTATTCAAATGTAAACACGACATCATCCGCGGAAAACGCCGTCCCGTCATGCCATTTCACATCCTGCTCCAGCGTGAATGTATACCGCAATCCATCCTCGGATACCTTCCACGATGCAGCGAGCCATGGAATGACTCCCGTGCCGTCTTTCCAGGTTAAGGTGTCAAACAAGAAGCTGTTGCGCAAATACCCGCCCGGGCCTGACGGCTTGAAAGCAAACGGCGATGGATAGCCGCTGTCCTGCCATCCGATTCGGATTGAAGGCTGCGCCTC
Organism: Paenibacillus sp. MER TA 81-3; assembly: GCF_023713585.1. Taxonomy (NCBI): domain Bacteria; kingdom Bacillati; phylum Bacillota; class Bacilli; order Caryophanales; family Paenibacillaceae; genus Paenibacillus; species Paenibacillus sp. MER TA 81-3. Next base: position 35,345 of record NZ_JAMAWB010000004.1, on the reverse strand, counting down.
TGCTGTTGAGGTTTGCGGCGCCTTTTCATTTTCTATCGGTGTAGATGTATTCGATGAACTGCATCCTGACAGTAAAATGAATGCCGTTAATAGTAAAGCTAAGTATGATGTTTTGCGAAATCGCATGGAAATAACACTCCTTTTCTCGACTCAAGCTGTAACGCACAAAATTTAAGATAAATTAGTTGATAATGAAAATCAATATCAATAACAGGAGTGATATATGGAATAATAGCGGCATAGCTCATTTGATTCCGCTTTCATATTAAAATCTAATAGATGTATTAAAAAGAACGATAGGTTATTGTTTTAATTGATATTGATTATCAATCTCATATTTAGTATACTCTCTACTATTCTCATTCTCCCTTAGGAGGCTGCATTCATGAAGGTTCTCGATAAAATGGAAACTTTTTTGACGTTAGCTGAATGCGGGTCTTTTTCCGAAACGGCGAAGCGGCTCTTCTGCTCCCAACCGACGGTAACCAGCCACATTCAACAGTTGGAGGAGCAATTCGAGGCAACGCTGTTGATTCGCTCGGGAAAATCGGTGCGTTTGACACCACAGGGGGAAGTATTGCACGAGTATGCCAAAGAAATGGTTGCTCTATTTGAGGAGGCTTCGCTGAGCATCAAAAACGCGGGTCTCTCGAGCCCTGTGCTTTCGCTATATGCCAGCAACTATATGGGGGTATACGTACTGCCGGATATTTTGCGGCGGTTTCACCACAGCTATCCACAGCAGCATTTTGAGCTCCATACGTATCGATATACAGATTTAATTAACATGCTTATGGCGGAAAAAATCAATATGGCTTTCCTGCCTATTTATGAGGAAGACAAATATGTTCGGGCTCAATTTGATTCCTTTGTGCTGTTTAAAGATGAGTTTGTGCTCGTGCTTCCGCCGGATCATGCTTGGGCGGAGCGGAAGATGCTGTATGCTCGCGATATTGCCCGCATAACGCTGCTGCTGCCGCAAAATAGCTATTTGCAGGATTGCATTTTATCTCCGATCTATGAGTTGGGGATACAGCCAGATACGATCCATATGAGCAGCTTTGAGGTGATCAAGGAATCGATTAAGGCTGGATTGGGCTCTGCCTTTATTCCCTACTATGCCGCACGTGGTTCACTAGATGCAGGCGAGCTCATAACGAAGCCCGTATACGGGTTGCGCATCGAACGACGCAACGGATTCATTCATCGGAAGCGCAAGCCGCTTACCCAAATCGAGACCGCTTTTTGCGAATGTGCTCAGGACGCTTTAATTTTGAATTGTAACGCTTAATCATACTTGCTACGCCCTTTTTTGGATGCGTACGTTTTGGAGGCTAGATATATGTCTGTTATTCGAGTTAGAGACAACAAGGATTTCATCGAAATCAGCTTTGAAGATATTAAAAAATACCATGGCGGACTGGCCCTCATGGCTATCGCTGTTGCTTTCCGCGTGCAGCAGGCCGCCATACGTGAATTGTTCGGCACGGAACCGCCGCAGCGGAACATGCTCAGCATCCTGTCCGGCCATGCGGGTCCCGGGTTCCGCGATGCGTTTGAATTCGTAACTCGCGCTGTCACACGCGGTGTTTACAAGGTAGATGTCCATTACCCGATAGCTCAATACGACCCGCATCGCGCCCAGTCCTACGCCTTTGTTATCTCGACCACAGAAGGCGCAGCTGTTGAAGTGGCATTGAAGGACAACTTCCTTCCGCTTCTGTTCTACGACTTCTTGGCAAAAGGCCGCAGCAAAGCGATGACCACGCAGGATGTCGAGCAATTTGACAAGCTGAAGTTAGATCTTTCGCAGCAAGCGTTGGCTTTGCCACAGGAAGAGTTGCTCACTGTGAAGCGCCTCTCGTAAATTCAATGGCTGGCAGCAATTGCTGAACCTGCGGAAGTCGCAGCTTGTCATGGGCAAGTCAACCACAGCAAAAAAAGCGTGCAAGAAGCTCTGACAACAATCAGAAGTCTCCTGCACGCTTTTCATTTTCCATCTATATTGTTGCGCTTCTCAATGTGCCGCTCGTCCTTGAAAACTTCCCGGCTTCGCCGCCGTTCCCGTATCCATTGGCTCTACATGCACGTGCACATGCGTAATATTGTGCTTGCGCTTCATGCTTTGCTCGATATCATCGCAGATTTGATGGCCTTCGATAAGGCTCAGCTTCGGATCGACCTGCACGACCACATCCACGAGGACAAGGCTTCCATGCAGACGCGCCTTCACTTCACGGATAGCCCGCACGCCTTCCGTGCCCGCCACCGTCTTGCGCAATCGCTCCAGATGCGCTTCATCAAAGCCGTCGGTTAACGTATGTGTCGTCTCGCGGAAAATATCCCATGCCGTTTTGCAAATCAATACGCCAACCGACAAAGCCGCTAACGGATCAAGCCAAGGCAGCCCAATCTGGGAGCCGAAGATGCCTATCGCCGCCCCGATGCTGACGAGCGCATCAGAACGGTTATCCTGTGCAGCCGCCATCAAGGCTTGATTGCGGATACGTTCCGCCAGCCGCTTATTATACTGGTACACGACGAACATGACCGCTCCACACACGACAGCCACCCATCCGGTAATCGGATTGGGCGTCGATGACTCGCCGTTGAATAGGGAGCCAATCGTGGACAGGATAACCTGTATGCCGACAGTCGCCATAATAAATGAGGCAATGAGCGCAGCAATCGTCTCCGCGCGCAAATGACCGTATGGATGATCGCGATCCGGCGGCTTTTGGGAGATTCTTAAGCCTATGAGAACAGCCATGGAGGCAACAATATCGGTCAAGTTATTCCAACCATCCGCTTGCAGCGCCTTCGACTGATAATAGAATCCAATGGTCAGCTTCAATGCAGATAAGGCAATATAGGCAGCGATGCTAATCCATGCTCCCTTTTCCCCTTGCTTCATGTCCGCATATACGTCTGCGCTCATGTTATACCCTCCCCGCACCATTTACCCGAAAACGATATAGGATATAAAAAAGTTTTCTTCCCCTCACAATTCACAATAGCTGAAAGGTTAACTTTTTTATGTTCATGATTTCATTTACATTTTTTCGGATCCCTATCTTAACAGACCGATTCCGTGTGGGTCTAGAGAAACAGTGTTGACCCCTGAAACAACTCTTGAACTGGCATAAACCTGTTGCTTCTGGTTAGAAAAGTTGAGTCTGCTAAGAAAAGTTGCTAGGGGGCAACAACGCCCCATCTAGATAGGATGTGCTTCGGGGAGGACAAGTATACCCAAGGTAATTAGATAACGTAGGTCTTCAACTGCTGTGCGTCCCATTTGACCTTGCGCCCGCAGCCAGAGGCCAGTTCGCGGACAGGGGCGTACACTTTGCCTTCAATGAGGTAGCCTGTCATCGCTATCGATGAAGTTGAGGCAGCATTTCCTTGCAGCTCGATGTGAACTTGGCGGACGGGAACGTTGCGCGGTTCGTTAGGGCGGGCTGTGGCTTCATGCTCCCTCAGACACTGCTCAACGAGCGCCATGAACTGCTGCCACTGCGGCAGGAGGCGGGAGGGGCATGCTTTCCCGCTCCAATGGCGGTGCGGCACGATGCGCTCCAGCGGAATGCCGTGCTTCAGCGACAGCATCGCAAGCAGCTGCGCCGCATTGCTCCATGCCTTAGGCTCGTCCATCCCGGCGTACATGCAAACCTCGACGCCAATGGATAGTGCATTGCCGGGACCCGCTCCATCGCCAGCATGCCACCCCTGCTCGTCATCGCGCAAATGCTGGTACACGGAGCAATCATCTACCGTATAATGCCAGCTTTTCTGAACTCCTCCGCTGCCATTCAAAATATAGCGCGCATGCGCCTCCGCCGTCGCCCCCGGATCCGTGTTGTCCGTATTATGCACCGTAATGTACATCGGCTTCATCGGACGGCTTGGCTTATTCGGCTTCCCATCAGGCAGAAGGCGCTGCTTAACCTCGATGCTCATCATTCATTCCTCCTTTGCCTTTCAGCACCTCTACTGCTTGACGAATAGCTGGCGGCAGTGGCACACCCATCCGCCCCCCGTTTTCGATAATCGATAGCAGTTCGTTGGCAATATAGAAAAAGATAGTCGCATCTCGCAGCAAATGCTGATCCCCCAATACGGTGTCGATCTGATGCGCAATCGCGACAATAAGAAAAATAAACACCTTGCGCGCAATGCCGATAAGGCCAACGCTGCTGCGCAGCTTGCCCTCCGTTCCCGCTGCCATCACGCCAGTCGCGTAATCTACCACCGCAATAATGACCAGTACTTGCAGCAGCAGCGGCCATCCGCCGAACAGCAAGGATGTAGTTCCCGCTGCCATCGCGACTCCTGCTTTGAGCAGCACGTCGATTCGTTCCATTATGTTTCCTCCTTTCGAGAATAAAAGTGCCCCCGGCCGCAGCCGAGGGCATAAAAACGCCTTTCACTTGGAAAGGCACTGTAGGTTTGCTATGATAATATGCAATTTAATAAAGTGATTATACTAACTGATATAGGATCAAATCAGAACCAACGAGGCTAGTAAAACTATACAAGCATACGTTTTAAAATTCATCATTTTATAGCAGTTAAGTGCATGTCTCTATTTAATGTTAGGGTTAGAGGTCCGATACCTCTAGCTTCCAAATCCTAGCCCGCAGTTATTGTGCCACTAACTCTCCCTTTGAGGATTGTCTCATAAGTATAATTTCTACTAGGATAAAACTGATAACGCAACTTCATTGACACAGGGCCAGTTGTATCGAAATCATCAGGTATTGAACCTGAAATAATTTCAGTTTTCGCATCGCTGCTGCCTTGATAATAGCTTGTGGCTGTGTAATAAATCTTTCTACCTTGTACGATAATATTTTGTGCATATCGATAGCTCCATATTCGGTTGTAATCCATGGCACTGATTGCCCGTTGTTTGCCATTCCGGTCTTCGAGATATGCTGAAAGACGCGTTTCGGAACTATCTTTGTTAAGTTGCGGATCAGAGTCAAGGTAAATACTCCCAGAAAATATAAAATAGTTTTTCATGCTCCCGATCGTTGCAACTGTATAAATGTATTCTCTTGTATTATCGTCAGTCCTCACTGTTGGAGCGTGCACTTGCTCGAATGACACTCTCTGTTCTACTGGCACAATTTCAGTTTTAATTTGCCCAATCTTCCCTGCCAACTGATCAAACGTATCATTCGCGGATGCCGGGACTCCCTTGGCGTTGATGGCACCCGCGACTTTGTTTTTCGCGTCAACGCCAGATTGCTTTAGTTCTTCGTAATTGAGGGTTGTGAGTACGTCCCGCCAGATTGACCAACTAGTCTCAGTCTCAGTACGTGTGCGGTACATGATGCGTTGAGACGTGACCGATGTGAGCGTTTGGATGATATACCCCCCTCGAGCGCACCTAACCTCTAATACCGTCCAATCCACATTTTGCGGGATGTTCTGGTAATTGGCGGAAGCGCCGAGTTGAAAAATACCTGTCTCTTTAAAATCGTTCAAGTCCGCATTTTTTGATGTCTTTTGTGCAAATGTGATGGTTTGCAACCCATCTACATACCCCTTCGTGTTCGCCTCCGCTTGATTTGCCTTTGCCTGTGCTCCCGCGGGGGTTTCCTTTCCGTCCCAAGCAACAGCACGGGATTCCAACGTTTTACCGTCTTCAAAGAACATTGTTTTTGCTTTTCCATGTGGATAATAATTGTTACCTTGGTCATCCTGTATCAAAATATTTCTATTTTCAGCCACTCTTCGCCACCTCCTATTGCTTCTTAAAGAAGATTTTCACTTGTTGCGCTGCGCCATAACTTGTTCCGTATTTCACGCTATCACCCGGTTCCCCTTTATCGCCTTTCATACCAGCATCTCCTTTTGGACCTTGAACTCCTTTTAGTCCAGTGTCGCCCTTCGGTCCCTGGGCGCCAGGCTCACCTTTATCGCCTTTTGGTCCCTGTGCTCCAGTCGCGCCTGTGCCTCCCTTCAGGCCTTGGGCACCTTGGAGTCCCTGAGCTCCCGTTGCTCCCTTTAAGTTGCCACGTTTTGTCCAAGTTGTAGCTGCCGTCTTCTCATATACGTCACCATTTGCCGTATTCAGAGCCCAGTCGCCCACAGCGCCGAGCGAAGCTGCTGGTACTGCCACCACGTTGTGCATTTTAGAGCCGTCGTTGCCTTTCGGTCCTTGCGCCCCTGCTGCTCCGGTATCACCTTTTGGCCCAGCTGCTCCCGCAGCGCCTTTGTCTCCTTTTGGACCAACACCCCCTTGTGGACCCGTCTCACCCTTATCACCTTTATAACCCTTTGGCCCTGCTAGTCCTTGCGTCCCCGTATCTCCTTTGTCGCCTTTATCGCCCTTTAGCCCTGCAAGTCCTTGCGATCCCGTATCTCCTTTGTCGCCTTTATCACCTTTCGGACCTGCGAGCCCTTGTGGACCCGTTTCACCCCTGTCACCCTTATCGCCTTTTGGACCCGCAGCTCCTTTTAGACCCGTATCTCCTTTAGGACCTTGTTGCAGGACCAAGTTCTCAAGATACGCTTGTAGATTTTGTCCGCTTTGCATCAATACCGCTCGTGCTTCCGTTTCAGGTACTACCGTTTCGAGCACTTGCCCAGTCTTCTCATCTAGAAGTTGAATCTGTATGATGTTAGCCATACGTCGTATCCTCCTATTTCAGTTTTATCCCCATCGTAGGTGATACTTTTATCGTTCCATCTGCCGGGGGAAGCGGAGCCTGATCGGAGATGCACCAGTAGAACGTCCCCTTTTTTCGCTCGGGAACCGGCGGCGGTGAAGATGTCACAACGATACTGGTCTTGTCGGCAATGACCTGCGTGATGTCTTCCTTCGAAACGGCATTATCCTGCAGTTCCTTGAGCGCCTCATACGTCGTGTTCATATGCCAGTTCATCCAGGCCGCCGGCGGCTTGTCCATGACGTTGTAGCCTTCGATGATTTTGGACTCCGGCGGGCGGATGCCTGACTTCTTCCATTCGGGAAGCGGTTTTTGAAATGCCATCGTGTAATCCCTCCTCATTTATTCGTGACGGCAGCACGCCGTCAATACCATATCCAATCCAGCACCGCTAGATCGGTATCGCATAATCATTCCCCGGCACGTACATATCCCCGAGCGTGCCGCCCACAGTCATCGCCTCGTCGGCGAGGCCATGCTCGTCTTGCTCCAGCGCGTCGTATACCGACGACAGCGCAAAGGTGCCAGTCAGCTCGACCTGACCGACGCGCACCCCGGCAGCGACGAGGCGCTCGACGAGCGAGACGAACTGCGACGGGCTCAAGCCCACGCCGCTCAGCTTCTCGTACGGCACCTCGTTCACATGAATCGCCGCCGGCTCGGGGCTGATCGGGTCGTTGTACCGCTCAGACAAGCGGAACTCGCCCGGCTCCACGTTCAAGGCCAGCGCCAGCACCTCGATGACCGAATCGAGGTTGCCGCTCGCGTTCATGCGCGCCAGCTTGGAGCGCAGCAGCAGCCGGTACACCTCGTCCGTCGCCTGGCCGCGTGGCTGCCCGAGATTGCCGCCGATCATGTCGAGCGTCGCGCCCTCCGCCTGCTCAATGCTCTTCCAAGCGGACATGCGCTGCACCGTCGCACCAATCTCATTTATCTGCTGCAGCCACACATCGACCAGAATGGCGAAGCGGCTGCCTTCCTTCGCGATAACGTCAGGCAGCATGTCCATCACGTCGCTCAGCTTAAACATGGGTCACCGCCACCTTGATCCGCTCCGGCGCCACCCGCGCCACGTGATACAGCGGAATATCCACATTGCCGCTTACATATTCGCCATCCGCCAGCTTCACCTTCAAGTCCATCACTTCCTCGACGCCGATCACATTTTGCACCGCCGTCAGCAAACGGCTGTACACGATGCGCGAGCCTTGCGCCAGCCCCGTGTAATCCTGCTGGTCGGCGCCGATGCCGCCGATATACTGCGCAATCGCCGTCACAATGTCCTCCGCGCCGCGCGCCGGGAACGTCGGATTGGCCGACACCGCCGCCTCCACATGCACGTCCAGCATCGTCATGCGGCTGAACCGCACCTCATGCTCGCTCCCGCTCACATCGCGCACCTGCACGCTTTCCGTGCCGTCCGTGCCGATTCCTGCCGCCTTCTTGTCAAAGATCGCCTTCGCAATCTGCTCCGACTGCCCGCCGTACACGTACGCGCGGACCGACTTAGGCGGAATGCCTTCCGCATCCGTATCCATCGTATTATTCACGCGAACCGAAGCTGACTTCACATCTGGCAGCTGTAGAAGCGCGGATACGATCGCATCGATCGTCGCTGCATGGCTGCCATCCCGCGCCGCACGCAGACGATCCCGGAACTCGACGTCATTTTCCCGCTCGCGTCCGTCGATCATGCCGCGGGCATTCGTCACGCCCGTCAGCTCCTTCACCGGATTCATCAGCTCCGTGATGGATCCGGCCGGAACATTGCCGGATATTCCAGCCACCACCGCCGTCAAGTTTACCGTGCCGCGGCCCGCATCATCCAGCGTACACGCCGCCGTCGTCGTGAACCAGACTCCCGCCTTCGTCCCAACCTGCAGCCCCGCCTGAACCGTATAGCCCGCCGTCCCGCTCAGCTCGATCGAACCGTGGGCCGGCTGCTCCAGCTTGCGCCGCAGCCCGTAGAACACCGCCAACGCATCCAGCTGCACACCGGTCGCATATTGAATGTACGACTCGTGATAGACCTGCTCCACGTCCTCCCACAGCACCGACAAATGCCACGCAAACACCTGCAGCATCATGCCCAACGGCGACGTCTCCGACGTGTTGATATCCTGCCCGAGCCGTTTGCCCAGCTCAGATACCATTTCCTCATAAATATCGTTATACGTTTTGCGCTTCAAACCCGCTTCCGTCAGCATAATTCAACTCAACCTCCTCTCCATCCGCACTCATCATGACAAGGCGCATAGACACCGTCCGCGCACGCTCGTCCCAGTCAATTTCCAATTCCTCCACCGACTGAATGCGGGGCTCCTCGGCCAGACAACGCATAACCGCCTCCCGGATGCTATCCTCGTCCACCTGCTTGCTCATCATTTGATCATGGTCCAACCCCATGTCAGGCGCAAAAAAATACTCGCCCAAACGAGTCCCCATCCGTACCCGCACCGACTGCGCCAGCTCTTCGCGCCCGTCAATCCAAACGATTTGCCCGTCAGACACCTGAATATCCCCGTCTTTCAAAGCCCAAGATTTCATTCGCCTGCCACCTTTCCCACGATAACGCCCCCGCCGCCATTCGCCTCCGTAAAGACGACCAGAACGCGGCTTCCAGCTTCCAAGACAACCTCGGATGCCTGCTGCACAACGGGCAGCTGATAGCGAATCAGCCCGGCTTCCCCGTCCAGCTCCACATCGGCGTCTGCCGCTCCCATGCGAATAATGGTGCCGAGCTGCGCGCCCGCCATGCCAGACAGCCTGTGATCCATCCATGCCTCCAATGCGCCGACCGCGCGATTGGCTCCCATGGCGTCCCCTCCTTTCCCTCTCTAAAAAACGAACTTGCCAGCAAAACGACCGCGTAATCACTCCGCGGCCTCACTCCTTGACCAAATCCACTTCCGTGATGAACTGCTCGCCCGAAATCGTATGGTTGCCCTGCTTCACCTTATACACGCCCTCGAAATCCTCGCTTACGAGCCGGATCTGTGCGCCGGCATGCAGACGATGATTGAGCAGGGAAGTCGCTCGGACTCCCTTCGTCTTCCCCTCTTCAAAAGACTGGGGACTGTCGATAAGCCCGCTCTCCGGAGACAACGCGACAAACGTGCGGCTCGTCGCAACCATATTGGCCGCTTGAAAATACAGCTTGCCCTGCATCGTATACGTGCCCAAGCCGCATGCCGCCGCGGCGCGCCGAATCGCATTCAGCGGATCGCCCTTGACCACGAATCCCTTCGCATAGGTGTGGTCGGCAGGCATGCGCAGCTCGCCGTGCGGAATCTGGGCCCGGTTCAACAGATCCCTAATAATCTCGCTCGCCTTGCTGCCCGGCCGATACGTATGCACCATGTCATACACTGACACCTTCAAGTCATCCTTCACTTGAATCGTCGTCACCCGGTCCATCTGCTCCCGCTTCGTTCGCACCTCGACAATGTTGCCCTGCAGCACCGTCCCGAGATCCGTTCCGTAGCCCGCATTGACGATGACGCGCATGCCCGTTTTCAAATTGGCCAACGTATGCTTGGACAGATTATAGAGCTCAACCGTCGATTCATTCGGCTCCTTGTCGTCATCGAAATCGACTACGACCCGGAGCGATAGATCCTCATACGTGAAGCGATAGCCGCCAATAAGCACTTCGCAATTGCGTTTATACAAATATTCCATCGTCTTCTCCCAGATGCATGGACACAGACTGACCGAGCGTATCCCAAGTGACGTGATCTTCCGGGTTGTCGCCGTAAGGCACGATCAACTCCAGCGGAAAATCGGGCGTTTCCATGCTCTCGAACAACGGCACTCCCCACACCAGCTTGACGCCAAGCGCAAGGGGAATATCCCCTTCCAGCAAATCAACCGTAAAATAATCATGCCGCGCGTTGTAACGCACCTCGAACGTATACGTCCGTTCCCCTAAATCCATGTCGAACGAATAAGGGACAAGCTCCTTGTCAATGACAATGACAGCCATCCATCTTCCTCCTCTCTGCCAAAAAGGCGCCTTCCTTGTCTCCCGCCGCGTCAGGCCACCCGGATATCCATGCCCGCCTTCAACGTGGCGTAAGAGCTGATATTGTCATTCATGCCCCGCAACACGTCGACCGGGATACGGAACTTGGCCGCAATCGAGTACCAGGAATCTCCCGACTGAACGGTATAGGTCCGGTACGCATACTTCAGATTCGGATTCACCTTCTTCTGCTTCTCCGTCGCCTTCTGCCCAATAGACAACATCATGCCAATCGGTGGCGGCACACTGGGATCCAAATGAGAATTCCATTCGCGAAGCTGCCTCACGCCAATGCCGTAATAGCGGGCAATAGATTCCCATCTCTGTCCCGCTCGCACAATATGCGACCAGGGCTTTGGACGGTATGACGTGTTCCGTTTGCCTGAACGGACCTTCGGCTTCACCGCCGCTTTGCGCTTCGGAGGAAGCTTCGTATACCGGATCGTCACGACATTAATCTGCTTGAGCGTCAGCGAGAAGCTCATGCCGTTGCCGATCGAGCTGTCATGCGCCGTCCGCAGGCTCGTAATGACGCAGTTCAGCAGCATGTTGCGTCCGGTATATTGCAGCAGCGTGCCCGCGTTCATCGCCTTCACGAGGCGATGGCGGTAATTCGACGCCTGGGGCCCAAGAATGAGCCCCTCCAGATGCAGGCTGACCGTATCCTTTTGAATGTGATCCGTTATCGTGCCGCCCTTTTCAATGTTGTGGCTGCTAACCTGAACCGCGTATTCCGGCTCCTCCGACGTGACGAACAGCTCGATTCCGCCCAAGCGGCTCAATTTCGTCTTAATAGGACATCGCCCCTTCCTTCGTAGTTAGCGGCTGCGGCATTTTACTCGAAATGCTGCGCTCGAACGAACGGAACGAGGCGTCGAACTGATCGCGTGCGATGCGTTTGATTTCCTCAATCATGCGCATGTCGATATAACCGTTCACATTGAGGTTCATGACGACGTTGCTGTTCGAGCTCACATCCATCGACCCGCCCCCGCCCGGCAGCGGACCCGGAATGTTAAGCGGCGGAGCGGCCGTGATGCCATCCCCCGTTCCGGTCATATCCGAATAAGGCCGAGGTGATACCGGAGCGGACAAGGAAGACATGGGCGCTCCGCTCTGGGCGCGCAGCGCAGCCGTCGGCGGCTTCATCTTCGGAATGATCCGATTGGTTGACAGGATCTGTTCAGAAGCCTCTTCGTCCTCTTCATCCTTCGGCAGCAAATATTTCTCTGCGGCCCATAGACCAGCATCCAGCACCAGACCTCCCAAAAATCCCGCAGGGTTGAGCCGCAGCAGCTTCGTCGCTTTGCTGGCCACCTTCGCCCCTTTGATGAGCTTGCCGAACCAGCTCGTCTTCTTCGCGGCGGATGCCGCTTTCTGCACGGTCGCGGTCGTCTGGGCCATTGTCTGGGCCGAGGCGGCTGCCTGCTGGACTGGATTCGGCATCGGGTTCATTGCCGTACGCACGGATTGCGCGGTATGCGCCATGTCCATCGTCGTCTGCGCGGTCGTCGCGGCATCGGCGAGCACCGTGGCCGGAGCAGGCGCTTCGGAGCCAGAGCCGGCCGATCCCATCGCTGTTCCCGTTGCGGCTGCCCCCAACGCTCCTCCCGCTCCTGACAGAGATCTGACTGCGGGAGCCTCGGACGGCTCGTCGTTCTGCTTGCCTCCGAACCCTCCAAACAAACTTAAACCTGCTCCAAGAAGTCCGAGACCTATCCGCCTGCCGAACCTGCCATTGCCAATCTTCGGCGGCCTCTTTGTCTTGCCGTGTGTTTGTTTTCTCGTCTTCCCAATCGGGCTGCCTTCCGCGTGAGCCGCCTTGCCCATCTCTCCAGCATTAGCACTTGTCGCAGGAGCGCTAATGGCGCCTTTTCCAGTGCCGGATGAAGCTTCGGCAACGGGCCTCATCGAGGAAGGCGATTTATTGCCGCCTCTCCATCCGCGCCGGCGATAAGTGTCGGTTCGCCGCGGCGTTTTCTTTTGGTCGCTGCCCTCTCGGGACGCCGAGGAGCCCTTCTTTCCGCTTCCTTTTCCGGAACGCTTGCCTTTGTCATCCTTGCCCGAATCGAACATGCCGCCCATATTGCCGGAGCCAGTGGTTCCCGCGCAGCAGCAGCATTTGCAGCCGCCTCCGCCTCCTTTGAACTTGTCCTTCACCCACTTCACGTTGTCTGCAAAGTCCTTGAACGGCTTGAACATGTCATTCATATCCTGCGTCAACGTCACGGGCGCCGACTTCATAAATGGATCGTTCCATTTGGCGGGCTTGTCCATCGCTCCCGCGGGGACTGCTCCCGAGCTTTGCCCGACGACAACCTTGACGGAAGCTTGAGCTTGGGCGATGTTCGATCTATTGGCGCTGGCCAGAGAAGCTGAGCCCGCCTGTCGAGACATATTGCTTGCCAACAGCGAGCTTGCCAGCTTGGCCTGCCGTTTCAGCTGCTCCGTCTGATCCCGCATCGCATCCTTCAGAATGGTGATGACCGGCTTCAAATCGCTCAACCTGCCGTTCATCGATCTCAGCTCGCGGTGAATGGCTGTAGATACCTGTGCATCCATTTCTTAGTTCCCTCCTTTCCCGAACATCCACTCCATGGCGGAGGCGGCTTCGCATAGATCCTCGATGCTCATGGCGTCCGCCTCCGCATACGTAATGCCGCCCCGGCTATTCAACACGACATGCCAAAATAGCTGCCGGAGCGGATTCGTGGAAATGGAACGTTTATACGATGGATGATTCGGGCTCCAAGGGTGTATCGACCATCCCTAAAAACCGCGCGCATTCCAGCCAGAGCGGAGTTAAGAGGTCGGATTTGTCTTCGAGCGCCTCCCAGCTGAGGCGCGGGGATACGATCACATGCTGGAGGAAGAAATCCATCGAAGACTCCAGCTTCCAGCCGCCGTCTGCCTTCAGGGCAACGTCGTACAGCCGCATCAAGGCACGCGCGCCTGGATGCTGCAGGACGTAATCCTCACCCTCCAGCGTTACTGTCGTTTGCTTGCTCACATTGATTCACCCTTTCCCAGTCGTATTTTCGTTACATCACCTGATGTGTATAGTCCAGCACTTGAATCTCGTATTCGCGATCCTCAAGCTCCGATCCGTATGCCGCTGCCGGCAGCTTCTTCACGATGGCCTGCGTGCCGCCAATCCGCTCGCGCGGTTCATTATGGGACACGACCCAGATGTCGAATATCTTCTTTTCGCGTGCGAGACGATGGAGCAGTTCCAACTGCGGAGATGTTGACATGAGCGTTAATTTCACCGTGCCGAGCGGATTGTTTTTGTGAGCAATGGCAACTTCGCCACGAGCGCCAACGTGCGCCACGGACTGCTCTTCATCCTTCTCGCAGGAGACGAATGTGTTCTCTCCGAATCCCGTAATATACTTGCCGTCCACGATAACGGACACTTGCTTTGCATCATAAATGCCGATACTCATTGCTATCGCACCTTCCTTTTCCTGTACGGATATAATTCAATGAATTCCAACAGCTTGGCTTGTCCAAGCCGTATAAATGAATAATTTCGTAAAGCGTCTTCCCTACCGCTCCCGCTTAGAAGCGGATGACACCCTTAATGCGCACCTGATGGACCGCGCCGGCAATCTCGAACCAGAACGACCCGCCCCGATAGTCACGGTTGGCTCGATCGCTTGGATCCACCTCATTGCGCAGCAGGAAAGAAGTGCCGAACAACGGCTCGCCGCTGTCATCCGCGGCGATGATGCCCATGCGGAACGCTTCCTGGAGCACATTGACGACCGTGCTCTCGATCTGCGCAATGCCTGCGTTCGTATACGGCACCTTGTCAGACTGATTGAGCAGCTGCTGAATTTGCGCCTCCATGCGGGCACGGACATAATCTCGCGACATGATGACGTCGATATATTCGCCGGATACGGTCTTGCCTTCCGACGTGCGGGCTTCGCCTTGCTTGTTCACGTAAGTGAAAGCTCCGCCGTCATGAATTTCCATCAGCTCGCTTGCCGTCAGCTTGAGCGGCGCGATGCCGGTGCATGCCTTGAATTTCCAGGTAACGGAGCCAACATCAGCGGAACCAACCGCGCCCACGAGCGCCGCATCAGGATACGCATCGGCGTCAGTATGATAGAATGCCGCGGTTCGCGTATATTCTTTCGCCTTCAACGCCTGCAGCTTCGTCTTGTCTGCAACCCGAGTGACAAACAAGCGATAGTCCTCCTTCTCCAGCTCAGCCGCAAGGGCTTCTACCGTCGCAGGACCATTGTCGGCGGACAGCAAATAGTACCATCCCATATCCAACACGGCACGCAGGCGGTCCACCGCCGCTTCCTGCTCGTCGTGTGCCGTAATGGCAATGCGGGCCGGAGAGCGATCTCCTTGGCCGAAGAGGGCCTGCGCCATTCTGTATTCTGGCGTCGCCTCAGCGAAGTCGACCTTCACCGTTTCCAGATCGCCATATTCCTTGTAGGCGGAACCGCCCTCTTTTTTCCCGAGAATCAGTGGCATGGCGAAGGACAATCGTCCCGTCGGCTTCTGCAAATCAATCGTTACTTGCACGTCTTGCAATGTCATCTTCCCTTCACTCCTTTGATTTCATTGGATTCAACTGAATCGTTGCTACGGACGGCACCGTCCGTTCGAAGCGGTCCTTCATGCGCAGCTTGACTTGAAGGCCAAGCCCCGCATGCGGCTCCGTCTTCCATTGCGCTGGACTGATATGCACCATCGCGGCCGGAATGCTCTCGAGGCAATCCACTCCGTCGGTCCACAGCCAGCCCAACATGTCCCGGCATCGTTCAACCATCTCCATCCGATCGCCCGCTCGGATAAGAAGCAGCCACTCCATTTCCACCACCTTGTCCACAGCGCCCTGATGCTCCGATTGATTCGGCGTGCAATCGATGTACGGGGAAGCGACATCATAGGCAATGAGCGGCAGCGAGCTGTCCGGCTGGAGCGCATCCACGCTTATGACAGGCAGCTGCAACGCCTGACCCAGCGGCATGATCCACTGTTGAACGATATCCCGATATGCAATCAAATTCCATCACCTCCTTGGAATCATCCTGAAGCATCCTTCTGCCGCTGCTTGCCGACGACCCGCTTCTTTGAAAACTTACGGGCTGTCTTGGAGATGCGGCTTCTGTGCTCACGATGTCCACGTTACTAGTATAGAATGGCGAACACATGTTTGATTTAAAGGGAATTATTAGTTTTTTGATGATTTCTTTTTATATTATTATAAGAACAAATGTTCTTGTTTTGTGGTATAATGGGTATACCTGCCACGGTGTTCAATTTAAACAACCTCAAAGTCGTTGTGTTCTATAGGAAGTTTGTTACTACCGAGAAGGATGCGCATGCGCGTAAAACGTGCTGCAGGAAGCATTCGCGAAGAAGATTCAGCATTGCTGTTCATTGATGGAAGCGACTCATCTTACAAGCATTTTCTTGCATGTCTGGCATGAGCGCCCAGCATGATTCTTAGACAACGACAGCGGAAGCATTTGCTCTTTATAGCGAACGCAAGCTTCGATGCCGTATTCCCTCTCGGGACGATGGATGAGCAACAAGGGATATTTTAAGCAACTATTACTAAGAGTGCGTGTTCAAAAATGACACTTTTCAGTACCGAGAAGCCCAAGTTTTCGCAAGAAAACTTCATCGAAAGCATTCCTCGAAGGAGGAGCAGAGTTACAAGTTTGACTCTTCACGAGTGAATGCAAGCTTCGATACCGAAATACCTCTCGGGATGCTTCGTGATCAAAAGGCGACAATTTGAACAACCTCTAAGAGTCGAAATGAAGGAGGACTTGCTTGATGATACCGATGGAATATATGGAGATACCTCACATGGAAACGATGGATGCCAAACAAGCGAAAGCCCGCATCGAGGAAGTGTTTGCTAAATACAGAATGTGCAAAGTAATGAAGTTTGCGGTGCGCGAAGCGAAGATTACGGCGAATTACGAGACAAGAGAGAATGGGGCTACGAACCGGATCGGAGACCCGACGGCTGCGATTGCTGTATACAATACAGACAAGGCGAGCGAATGCCTTGCTTTCTGCGAACTGGTTGAATCGATAGTTAACGAGTTGGAGCCGGACGAGCAGCTGCTTATCCGCGAGCGCTATATGAAGGCAGCCCGCATGACCGACACGAAAGTGTACTGCTTCAGCTTCGATCCTCCGATCAGCGCCGTCACCTACGGACACATTCGTAAGCGAGCGTTCGAGAAGCTGCTGCACGCCTTTCAATACGCATTCCGCCCTGCCCATACCACGTAACCACCCCCACCTGCATCGGCATTAACGACAACATCGCCTATCCTTATGCCACCCGGCATCACGCGGGTTGGAGAGGATAGGCGATTGTCGTTCAGTCAGCCGCTTCACCGCAGCCGTTCACATCTTGACAAAAAAAAGCGCCCCCAGTGTCACGTTTAGATTGAACGTGATTCGCTCATCCGAACCTTTGCTCCATTCTCCCCTTCCGTCAGAAGGCCGGACGAATCATCTCGACTCTCGACGCTGCCAGCCTAACTGACCTTTTGGGCAGACGAACTGCTTCATCCACACCTTTGCTCCATTCTCCCCTTCCGTCAGAAGGCCGGACGAATCATCTCGACTCTCTACGCTGCCAGCCTAACTGGCCTTTTGAGCGGACGAACTGCTTCATCCACACCTTTGCTCCATTCTCCCCTTCCGTCAGAAGGCGGCAATGTGCCCAATCACAACTCTCCGGACACTGCGAGGTTAGCTTCCATGCTGAGCAGCCGGTTCCATGGCATATGTATCTATACGAAACGGCATGTGCCTCCGCCTCGATGTTCCCCTTCCTGACTGTACGGGAGAATGGAGATAAGGACTGGACCATGAAGTCTTTTGTTATGGACAAGTATTTTTATTTTCAGTTCGTTTGCAGGAGAAGGGGTTGCAGCTGTTCTGAATAGATGGGAGAGTGACGCAAAGGAGCACATAGATGTACCCTTTTCGGGAAGATCAAAGTGAGGATTCATTCTATAAGGAAAAAAAAGAGTCCAGACCTACTCCTTTTCAGAAGGTCTGGACTCCCTGTCCTATAACATTTATTAGCTTACGCGTACATCTGCTCGCGCAACGCCTTAATTTCATCACTATTCAAATATTCGTCAAACGTCGTCACGCGATCGATGATGCCGTTCGGTGTAATCTCGATAATGCGGTTCGCGATCGTCTGTACGAACTGATGGTCATGCGATGTAAACAGAATCGTTCCGTCGCAGTCGATAAGACCGTTGTTCAACGCCGTGATGGACTCGAGGTCCAAGTGATTCGTAGGCTCATCCAAAATAAGCACGTTTGCACCGGTCATCATCATTTTCGACAGCATGCAGCGTACCTTTTCGCCCCCGGACAACACGCTTGCCTTCTTCAGTGCTTCTTCACCGGAGAATAGCATACGGCCCAAAAATCCGCGCAGGAACGTTTCATCCTGATCCTTCGAATATTGGCGCAGCCAATCGACAAGGCTCATCTCCACACCGTCAAAGTAGGCTGCGTTGTCTTTCGGGAAATAGGCCTGCGACGTGGTCACGCCCCAAGAATACGTACCTGCATCTGCTTCCAGCTCGCCCATAAGAATTTGGAACAACGTCGTCTTCGCCGCACTGTTCGGTCCGACCAACGCGATTTTGTCCCCTTTGTTAACAACCAAGTGAAGATTATCGAACGTTTTCTCGCCATCCACCGTCTTCGTCAAGCCTTCGATAGTCAGAAGCTGTTTGCCTGCTTCACGATCTGCTTTGAAGTTGATGAATGGATATTTGCGGCTCGATGGACGAATATCGTCAAGCGTAATCTTCTCGAGCATCTTCTTACGGGAAGTCGCTTGCTTCGACTTGGACGCGTTCGCGCTAAAGCGCTGAATGAACGCTTGCAGCTCTTTAATCTTCTCTTCCTTCTTCTTGTTCTGGTCGCGCATCATATGCTGGGCCAGTTGGCTTGACTCGTACCAGAAGTCGTAGTTGCCCACATAGAGCTGAATCTTGCCGAAGTCGATGTCTGCGATGTGCGTACATACTTTGTTCAAGAAATGGCGGTCATGGGATACGACGATAACAGTGCCTTCGTAATCCATCAAGAAGTTCTCCAACCAATTGATCGACTCCAAATCCAAATGGTTCGTAGGCTCATCTAGCAGCAAGATGTTCGGGCGGCCGAACAACGCTTGAGCAAGCAGGACACGAACCTTCTGGTTGCCTTCCAGCTCTGCCATCTTGTTGTCATGCATATTTTTCGGAATTCCAAGGCCAATCAGCATCTCTGCTGCATCTGCCTCCGCTTCCCAGCCGTTCAATTCCGCAAATTCCCCTTCGAGTTCGCCGGCACGCATGCCGTCTTCCTCGCTGAAATCCGCTTTGGCGTAGAGGGCGTCTTTTTCCTTCATAATATCGTACAGGCGTTGATGGCCTCTAATGACCGTCTCCAACACCGGGTATTCATCATACTCGTAATGGTTCTGCTTCAAGACCGACAGACGGTCTCCCGGTGTAATATGCACCTCTCCATTGGTCGACTCGATCTCGCCGGACAATATTTTAAGAAATGTCGATTTCCCCGCACCGTTCGCGCCGATTAGGCCATAGCAGTTCCCGGGCGTAAACTTGATGTTCACGTCCTCGAACAGCGCGCGTTTGCCGTAGCGGAGCGTAACGCCGGTTGTACTAATCATGGCATTCCCGTCCTTTTAACTATAATGGTTTCAAACGGTTATTATAGCACACTTATCTGTATTTTGCGATTTTAACAGTATTTATCTGCACGACATCCACGATATTCGTCTATTTGTGCGTCTGTATGTGTTCCTCGATGCTGCATATATATCGTCGACTTCCTATCTACCATTTAGTGGATTATCCGTATATAATGTGATTATCTGATTTAGAAAGCGAGGGATGTAATATGGCAACAGCATATAACGTTCGGGAGGAACTGCTCGACGCCTAGCGCATCCGCAATTATGCAAACTTCGACGCTAGTGACGTTGAACTGTATTCTGTTCCCGAACTTGACCGTGGCGCAATGTCGTTGGAAGGTGACCATGCAAGTTCATTCTGACGCGGCCTCAGGCCGTAAACAAGGGAGAATACAGACTTGAATCAAGGGAAAAAACAACAAAATCTCAAGCAAGATCAATCGCAAGAAATCAACATCATTCATAACGAAACCATTCCATATACGGAAGCCGTAGAGTCAGAACAGGCTGACGGCGGCTTCCCGCAAGTGCAAGACGGCGGCTGCGCCGTGAAGGAGCTCTCCGAGCTTGGCTGGAATGACGCGTGGTCCGATACGTGGACACAGTGGCTCGATGGGCTTAACGAAGCGGTCGCCCGCCGTTTTGCCGGTGAGCTCGTGCCAGCGCGCGTGTCACTCGCGCACAAGCACCTGTACCGCGTCATTAGCGCGGACGGCGAATGGCTCGCCGAGCTGTCCGGACAAGCGCGCGCAGGCATGCTCACGCTGAGCGACTGGCCGTGCGTCGGCGACTGGGTCGCCATAGCGCCGCGCCAGGCGGAGGGCCGCGCGACAATTGTTGGCGTGCTGCCGCGCCGCAGCTTGTTCGCGCGCAAGGTCGCCGGCAACCGGCGGGACGCGCAGGTCGTCGCCGCGAACGCCGATGTGGCGCTGCTCGTCACAGCGATGACGAGCGACTTCGAGCCGCGGCGGCTGGAGCGCTACGCTGCGCTCGCGTGGGATAGCGGCGCCATGCCAGCCGTCGTGCTCACGAAGGCCGACGCGGCCGAGGACCCGGCTGCGTTCGCGGCGGAAGCGATGCGCACCGTCCCCGGCGCCAACGTCTTCGCGGTGTCGGCGCATACGGGCGCAGGCCTCGACCGCCTGCAAGCACTGCTGGCGCCCGGGACGACCGTCGTCCTCGTCGGCTCGTCCGGCGTCGGCAAGTCCACGCTCGCCAATGCCCTTGCAGGTGGAGAGCACATGGCAACGCAGACGGTGCGCGAGAGCGACGGCAAAGGCCGTCACACCACGACGCACCGCGAGCTGCTGCCGCTCTCCGGCGGCGCGTGGCTCATCGACACGCCCGGCATGCGCGAAGTCGGCATGATTGCCGTAGACGGCGGCAGCGGGCTGGCGCACACCTTCGAGGATATTGAAGCGCTGGCGTCAGACTGCCGCTTCTCCAATTGCTCCCACCAGCACGAGCCTGGCTGCGCCGTGCAGCAAGCCATCGCGCTAGGGGAATTAGAAGCGGAGCGCCTGAAGGGCTATCATAAGCTGCAGCGGGAAATCGCCTACATGCGCCGCTCGGAGGAAGCCCAACTCAAGCGTCAGCAAGCGAACAGCGTTAAGAAGCTGACGAAGACGTTCAATACTTCCAGCAAACGGCGCTAAATCAATAAATCCAAGAGGAGCCGCATTGAATGCAAAAACATGCGCTCGTCATCGGTGGTTCAGGGATGCTCCAACAAGCATCCCTGGAGCCTGCCTCAAGCTGGAATACCGTCTCCTCTATCTATATAAGTTGAACTATTAATCTTTTAAAATCGATTATGCTCCATGAAACTCATTCGACCCAGCTCCCCTCTAAAATAGGGCTGAAGGCGTGACCATACTTGTCCGTGGCATCCCTCTCGTTCCATCCTGCATTGGATTTTATACAATGAATCAGCAGCCTATACCTCTTTACAGCAGGCTTCATTGGAGTTCGTCCAATGCTTTGACACTCATTCCGCAGCAATTGCTCAAAAACAGCCGGATCCACTGTTCCATCACTTTTCTGTTTCTAACACCCTGACATACGAGAAGATACAGAATAATAAAAAAAAAGAAACAACCTGCTACAGAGGCTGTTTCTTGAATAGCAATCGTATATTTTATTCATGCACTTATATTCTTGTGTGCATTTATATTCTTGTATGCATTTAAATTCTTTCCTGCATTTACTCTCTAGCGTTGGCACGGCGCATATTATGCGACGCTTCTCTGTTCGCTGCGCTCGCCTCTGAAGGACTCCATGTCTCGCCAAGGCTCAGGAGCCGCACCCTATTGCGGTCCATATTCCGTCTGATCCGTTCGGCCTCCAAGCGGTCAAGCGCTTCCCTCGGCGTATCGTCCGCCAGCTTGAAGGCTCCGTAATGCATCGGGATCATTACCTTCGCCCTCACGTCCTCGAACACCTGCAGCGCTTCTTCCGGCGTAATATGCTGCGGCGACATGAACCATTCCGGCTCATACGCTCCTATCGGCAGCAAGGCTAGATCGATATCGAAGCGGTTGCCAATCAGCTCAAACCCCCGGAAATACCCGCTGTCCCCTGCAAAATAAATCGTGTTCTCCACCGCAGCAGCATTGTCGGCTCGACCATTAGGCTCGCGCGGTTTTTCTGTCTGCAACCGCTCTATTACATAACCGCCCCAGTGTGAGCGATTCATATCCGTCAACGTTCTGCGCGTCCAATGCTGAGCCGGGACGAACGTGATGCGCACCGAGCCAAGAACGATGTCGTTCCACCAATCCAGCTCAATCGTCTGCGAGAACCCTTTACGCACCATTTTACTTCTCAGTCCTCCCGGAACGATTAACATCGTCTTCGGGTTCATAAGCCGCCGAATCGAGCTGAGATGCATATGATCATAGTGCGAGTGCGAGATGAGGATGACGTCCACCGGCGGTATGCGGTCAATCGGAATGCCGGGCGGGGCCAGCCGTTTCTCCATCGCCATGCTTTCGGCCCACACCGGATCCGTAACGATATTTAAACCACCGGTTTGGAGCAAAAAGGTCGAATGTCCTATCCAAGTGACAGTCGTGTCTGTCCGGTTGGCGTGCAGCCGGTCAAGCTCCGGTATCGCTTGCGGAACCACATAAGAATAATCCTTCTGTTTAAGCCGTACTTTTCGTTCGGCACGCCAGCGCCGAAATTGCTTCCATGCCTTTTCCGTTGTCACATCGTCCATATTGACATAATAGCGCTTCATAGCACCACCTCATTTGCAGAAAGTTCGGATAGAATGGCAAGGGGCTAATGTTCAGTCCCTTGTAGATGCGATGAAGTCAATTTCTTGTTCTAGCATACCAGAGTCAGACTTCCCCCAACAACTAAGCTCCAATCGTCCTGCAGCAATGGCTCAGCACCGTTTGAGCCATTATTCGACTATGGGTACTCTGGCTAATCCCTATCGTATTCAGCTAGCCTCTTGTTGTTGAGATTCAGTTGCCAATTTTCTGTTACGGGGCAGGGCTACAGCAGCATTACGAATGAATCGACCTGCAGCTTGAACATATACCTGTATCTTATATTTATAACTCATTTTCTTACGTTCCAACCGTCTTTCTGCCAAATTGCATCCCGCTTCACTTCATTGTTCCTGCAGGTTCGTTGCGGTACAATATAGTCAAGACTACACATGCAGGAGGTGCCGTCAATGAAATTGATCACAATTGAACCAACGCCCAGCCCGAATTCGATGAAGCTTCATCTGGATGAGACGCTGCCAGCGGGCATTCGTCGAACCTATACAGAGGAGAACCGGCGCTCCGCCCCCGCCATCATCGGACGCTTGCTCGATATCGAGGGTGTAAAGAGCGTATTTCATACAGCTGACTTTATTGCGCTGGACCGCTTCGCCAATGCGGACTGGGCGCGCATCTTAACGGATGTGCGCGATATCTTCGGTGAACCGCAAGCCGCTGAAGGACAAGAGGGCGACCTGGCATCATGGACATCCTTCGGGGAAGCTCAAGTGTATGTGCAATATTTCCGCGCCATTCCGATGCAAATTCGCGTGCAAGCGGATGGAAAAGAAGAGCGCGTCGGCCTGTCCGAGCGCTTCGTGCGCGCTGTGACGGAAGTCGCCAGCGCCACCTTGATTAAAGAACGCAAGCTGAGCGATTACGGGATTCGCTATGGCGAGCTGCCCGATATCGCTCGTGAAGTGGAACAGGAGCTAGAGGCAGCCTATCCCGATGAGCGGCTCGATTCTCTGGTGCAGCAAGGAATTTCCGCCGGCAAAACGGACGTGCCATTCGTCGAAGAGCGCCGCGAATTAACAGATGAGGAATTGACCGAACGGATGCAGCATGAAGATTGGCGTGTGCGATACGCCGCTTTGGAACGGATGGAGCCTGTAGCGGAACGTTTGCCATTCATCGCACAAGCTCTTCAAGACGGGCAAAGTCAGATTCGGCGTCTTGCCGTCGTCTATTTAGGCGAATTGAAGACATCGAAATGCATGCCGCTGCTGTTCCAAGCCTTGAAGGATTCCTCGGTTAGCGTGCGCCGCACAGCGGGAGACACGTTGTCTGATATTGGCGATCCGTCCGCCATTGAGCCGATGATGGAAGCCATGAAGGACAAGAACAAGCTTGTCCGTTGGCGTGCAGCCCGCTTCTTGTACGAAGCCGGAGACGATCGGGCGCTGCCTGTGCTCGAAACGGCCGCTCAGGATGCGGAGTTCGAAGTCGCATTGCAGGCCCGCATCGCGATGGAGCGTATTCGTTCCGGAGAAGATGCCGTCGGCACTGTATGGCAGCAGATGGCCCGATTGCGTGAGCATCAGCCTGAATAAAAACACCATTCTGCCTTAAGAAATAACATGTTCAAGTCTGTCCATTCGTTATAGAATCTAGAGACTGCTCGCAATAGCCAGTCCTTTCAGACAGTTTCCGATACGGAAACTGTCTTTTTTTCGTGTACCTATTGTATCAAGTGTATCAAGTGATATAATACACTTTATACAAAGAAAGGTTTTTGCGCGAGGAGGGTGCTCATTGAATGAAGTTCACATTGGTGGAATGCGCTTTGAGCTTGACTTAAGCAAGCCATTATATGAGCAAGTGTTAACTCAGATTAGAAGTTCGATTGCGAAGGGGGAGATTGCGTTGGGTGAGAAGATTCCTTCGGTCCGGGAGCTGGCGCAAGCGTTGAAGATAACGCCGAACACAGTGATGCGTGCTTACCAAGAGCTGGAGCGGGATCGATTGACCGAGACGCGCCGGGGACAAGGCACGTTCATCACGACGAATGCTGACACTGTGGAAACGATCCGAAATAACTTGGCGGAAGAAGCCGTACAGGAGTTTTTTGAGAAGATGCACAGCATAGGCTTTACATGGGATGATATTCAACAATTGATTCGGCAAAAAGGAGGAAATCCCTCATGAGCGAAATCGCAATCCGGGCCGAGAATATAGTGAAGCGATACGGACAGAAGCAGGCATTGGACGATTTCACCATACATTTACCGCAAGAACGCGTTGTCGGTGTATTGGGATCGAACGGCGCTGGCAAATCGACCTTTTTTCGCATGATAGCCGGGTTGATACAGCCGGACCATGGAACTATCGATGTGCTTGGACGCACGCCAGGATGGCAGACGAATCGAGATATCGCTTATTTGCCCGATCGGGCACGATGGTATGAAGGCCATACAGTCATGTTAGCTCTCGACTGGGCGGAACACCTTCTTCCCGGGTTCGAGCGTCAGCGGGCAGAATCGCTCATTTCATTCATGGGGTTGGACCCCGAGATGAAAGTTCACGGCATGTCGCGTGGGCAAGAGGCAAGACTGATGCTTACGATCTGCATGGCCCGCAGCGTGCCTCTATTATTGCTTGATGAGCCGTTTTCAGGCATCGATCTGTTGTCACGCGAACGCATTATTGAAGCGATTATAGACAATTTAAGTGACAATCGGCAGACCGTTCTCATCAGCACCCACGAGATTCACGAGTCGGAGAGTCTGTTTGATTACGTTGTCTTTATGGAAAACGGGCAAGCGCTGCTGCACGGAGATGTCGAGACGCTGCGCGCGGAGCGGGGTTCCATGGAGTCTATCTACCGCACACTGTACCGTTAAGATCGGGGAGGAATTGCTTATGGATACAAATGCATTGCTTTATTTAGTCAAAGATGAACTGAAACGGCGCAAGAGCAAAAGCGATCGCCCCAAATGGCGGCTCTACTATCTTGCCGCAGGGATTGTGCTGCTCCTTGCCGTCACCGCTTATTTTGCCAATAAGGTCAAGCCAATGGGGTTGATGTTCATCACCTTCGGCTTGCCTTATATGTCATTCATGCTGGCTTATAGCTTGGTCAAAAAAGAGTGGAAAAACGGTACATTGGGCTGGTGGCTGTCACTACCTTATTCGCGCAGCACGCTCATACTGTCCAAGTATGCGGCTAGTCTCTGCGTCGTCTTTCTCATTTTCACCGCCGCTTGGCTCATTACGCTCTTCTTCTACGTTTACGCGACTATCTGGCAAGGATCGTTTGAAGTCGCCGGCTTATTATCGTTTATGTCAGATTCGTCCGTGTGGTATTTGTTCGTGTTCGCTGCCATTCCGTTCATGAACGCATTCGGTCTCTTTACTTCCATCGCTGGACAGTCGCGTCTCAAGCCGCTCACCCCGCTGCTCTGGATGATATATGGCTTATCAGGCAACGCGATATTTTGGTTACCGCCAACACCGGACAAAGGTCAATTCTTGAACACACATCTAGACAATGGCTCGATTCCGTTCGGACCGTACGAGTTTGCGCTCGCGGTGCCCATTTCAATCGGTCTGGCCGTAATCTTACTGCTCTGCTCTACCGTCACGCTAAAAAAAGATGTCGTCCTGTAAATAAAGGAGAGGTTATTGATATGGAATATGCACTTCAGGTGTCTCAACTGCAAAAATCTTATGGGCAAAAGGCCGCATTACAAGGCGTATCGTTTCAAGTCCGGACCGGAACCTGCTTCGGATTGCTTGGCCCGAACGGAGCGGGCAAATCAACAACGATGAAAATATTAGCCGGCATTCTTGCCCCTGACAGCGGCGGCGTTCACGTATTCGGCATCGATGCGGTCCAGCGCGCGAGGGATGTGCGCAAGGTCATCGGCTACGTCCCACAAAACATTACGTTGTATGAGAAGCTGAGCGCTTATGACAATCTGATCTTTTTCGGGGAAATGTACGGCTTGCAAGGAGCCACACTGAAGCAGAGAATATCGGAGGTGCTGGAACAGGTTGGTCTGCAAGACCGGGCCCGTGATGCGCTATCCACGTTCTCGGGCGGCATGATGCGGCGGGTCAATATGGCAGCGGCGCTGCTGCACCGCCCGAAGCTCATCATTCTCGACGAGCCGACCGTCGGCATCGATCCCCAGTCCCGCAATCATATATTTGAAATGATTCGGCAGTTGAATCAAGAAGGCGTGACCATCTTATATTCTACGCACTACATGGAGGAAGTCGAAGTGATGTGCGAGGATGTGGCCATTATCGATCATGGTTCCGTCATCGCCAATGGTTCATTGCACGAGCTGCTGGCGCAGTATGGAACGCAATCGGTATATGTGGAGACAGATGGCGCTGCCGCGCCGGATCTGGCGTCTGTGCCGGGTACATCGGCCCCTCATGGAAGCGGTTGGAAGATCGAAACCGACGACGTGCTGCGTACGATGCGCAGCACGTCGGATGCATGCCTGCAGTCGCGCTGTGCCGTCGCCCGGCTGGAAGTCGTCCGCCCTTCACTTGAAACGGTATTCTTGAATTTAACGGGCACGTCGCTGCGGGATGCTTAAAGATAACAAGACTGCTGATTCGAGTTCGCAAAGTGAACTTTTACGCACCAAGAAGGTGGCAAACACCCGAAATGTTTAGGAGGATTGTATCGTGATTAAAAGCATAGCTCGCAAAGAAATCCGATTGTTGTTGAAAGAAAAAGGCACCTTCTTCTGGCTGCTCGTTCTGCCGATTCTATTCATCGTCTTGTTCGCATCCGTCTTCGGCAGCGCCGGCAGTTCAACTATCAAAGTACAATATCTTGACATGGATCATACCGCGGCGTCCAAGGAGCTGCTGCAGTCGATCGAGCGTATAGACGGATTCGAATTGAAGACCGACTCTACGCTCTCGCTGGAGAAGCAGATCGCCAGCATCCGCGACGGCAAACTGTCCGCGTTGCTCGTTCTGCCGCAAGGATTCGAAGCGAGCTTGCAATCGGGCACCGGCCCAGCTGAGGTAACGCTGTATCGGGATGAAACGGCCAACTCCTCCGTAGCTCCGATTCAAGCCGTGCTGCACAATATCGCTGGCAGCTACCGGGATGCGAACATTGCGCAAGCCCTGGCGTCATCGGGCATGAATGAGGCGAAGCTGAAGCAGGTTCTCACGCCACCGATTCACGTTGCGGAGAAGACCGAAAATGTAGTACCTTTCGATATGATCAGCCAAGTCGTGCCGGGCTACACGGTGATGTTCGTCTTCTTCGTCATTATTTCGATGACTCGCCGCTTCATCTCCGACAAAGATACCGGAATGACAGCAAGACTCTCCAGCACGCCGATGCGTCCGCTCAGCTATCTCATCGGCATGTGGATTCCATATCTGCTCGTCGTCATCTTTCAATGCGCAGTCCTGCTTTCCTTCGGACACTTCGTATATGGCCTGGAGCTCGGCGACATGTTGTCCGTCATTATTATCATTCTAGCGCTGGCCTTTTGCGTCACTGGTTTGGGGCTTGCCTTGTCGGTCTTTGCGAAGAGCGAGAATCAAGGCATCGCATTCACCCAGCTCATTGCAATGGGCGGAGCCGTCATCGGCGGACTATGGTTCCCGACGGAGATGATGCCGAAATTCATGCAGACCATCGGCCATTTCACCCCCCAATATTGGGCGCAGCAAGGCTTGAAGAGTATTATCCTGCATGGCGCTCACTTGCAGGATATATGGCTCAACGTGCTTATACTGCTTGCTTTTGCTGTCGTCGCTCTGCTTATCGCTATGCTGCAATTTCCACGGTTTATGCGGCAGGCTGCTCATTAACCCTGCTAACGAACAGCCCCTCTTCCGGCATCGAAAGAGGGGCTGTTGTCTGTTAATGTATCAGAACCTTCATTTCACTATACTCCAGTGGAAAGTGGCAAGCTACTTGTCTGTCGGACGATACTATTTGCAGTTCCGGCGCTACCTTCCGGCACTGCTCCTGCGCAAATGAGCAGCGCGGATGGAAGCGGCAGCCGGACGGTGGATTCGCCGGTGAAGGCACGTCTCCCTGCAGTACGATTCGTTCCTTCTTCCGATGCGGAGTTGGCCTCGGGATTGCAGACAGCAGCGCTGCCGTATAAGGGTGCAGCGGATTCGCGAACAGCTCCTCCGTACGCGCTACCTCGACCAGTTTGCCCAAGTACATGACCCCTACGCGATCGGAGATGTGCCGGACCACATTCAGGCCGTGGGCGATGAACAAGAACGTCAGCCCGAGTTCCTTCTGCAGCTTCATAAGCAGGTTCAGCACTTGCGATTGAACCGAGACATCCAGGGCGGAGACGGCTTCGTCCGCTACGATGAAGCGCGGATTCAGGGCAATCGCCCGGGCGATGCCGATACGTTGGCGCTGTCCGCCAGAGAATTCATGCGGATAGCGGTTGCGTCTGGACGCATCCAGTCCGACCAGCTCCATTAATTCGACGACCTTCTTATCTATATCATTGGCTGATGCGCGCTGATGGACACGCAAGGGCTCTCCGATAATGTCACGGACTTGAAAGCGCGGGTTCAAAGATCCGAACGGATCTTGAAAAATAATTTGCATATCCTGCCGCAGCCGCCGCAACTGCTGAGAATTCATGGCTTGTACATTTTTCCCGTCAAAGAAGACCTCCCCGCTCGTCGCCCTCTGCAAATGAAGGACGACTCTGCCGAGCGTCGACTTGCCGCAGCCGGATTCGCCCACTAGTCCGAACGTCTCGCCCTCGTATATACCTAACGTAATATCGTCAACCGCCTTCACATGACCGACGACCCGATTGAACAGCCCTGTCTTAATCGGGAAGTACTTTTTCAAGTGGCGAATATCGATAAAATAGGATTCATTCATGCGCGCTTCACCTCGGATTCCTTGTCATCTCCGCCAAGTCCGCCGCCGGAATCATACAACCAGCAGGCCGCTTGGTGATCCGGTCTGAATTCACGGAGCAAAGGCTCCGCTTGCCGGCACTTCTCCTCTGCCTTCGCGCAGCGCGGGTGGAAACGGCAGCCAGACGGCAATTGATTGATTCCCGGAATGGTGCCGGGTATCGTGTACAATTCTTCTCCGCGCTCTCCCTCCAATCCGGGAATGGACTTCAGCAGCCCGATGGTATACGGATGGCTCGGATGATCGAATATTTCCCCAACCGTGCCCTCCTCGACGATCTTGCCAGCATACATGACCGCGATGCGGTCAGCCATCTCGGCGGCTACGCCCATATCGTGGGTGATTAGCACAATGGCCATGCCCAGTTCCTGCTGCAAGCGCTGCAGCAGATCAAGAATTTGGGCCTGTACGGTGACGTCCAGGGCCGTAGTTGGTTCGTCGGCGATAAGAAGCTCGGGCTTGCATATGAGCGCCATCGCGATGACGACTCTCTGCCGCATGCCGCCAGACAACTCGTGCGGATACTGCTTGGCCCTTAATTCCGGGTCGGGAATGCCGACCAGGCGGAGCATATCGACAGCCTGCCGCCACGCCTCTTTGCGACTCACCCCGCGATGCAGCCGCAAGCTCTCCGCGATCTGATCGCCGACCGAGAACACCGGATTGAGCGCAGACATCGGATCCTGAAAGATCATCGCAATCCGGTTGCCGCGAATACGGATCATTTCTTTTTGACTCATAGAAGCCAATTCTTTGCCGCTAAAACCAATGCTGCCTTCAAAAATCGCACCGCCGGCATAATCTACCAACCGCATGATCGAGAGGGATGCAACGCTTTTGCCGCTGCCGGACTCTCCTACGATGCAAAGGGTTTTCCCTTTCTCTACGGAAAGCGTAATCCGGTCAGTCGCTTTGGCGATTCCTTGCTCCGTCACAAAGCCCGAAGTCAGATTCCGGATTTCGAGAAGTTTTTCCGCCATTCCTGCAACCTCCTCCGGGGTATTCTCACTTTTTTGCTTGGGTCGAAAGCGTCCCGTATGCCATCACCGATGAAGTTGACGGCCAGTACGACAATCAGGATGCATAATCCCGGATAGATCGCCTGCAACGGATCGACCAGCATGAATTCCTGAGCGCTGCTAAGCATCAGTCCCCAGCTCGTTTCGGGCGCCTGCACCCCCAGGCCGAGATAAGACAATGCCGATTCGGCAAGAATTGCACCGCCCACCATCAGCGTCGCGCTGACGATAATCGGCGCGGTCGTGTTGCGAAGCAGATGTCTTCCGATAATTCCCCAGCTGGACACGCCAATCGCCTTGGCGGCTTCCACGTACTGCATTTCCCTCAACTGCAGGAAGTTGCCCCGCACGAGGCGTGCCGTCCCCATCCAACTGGTAGAGGCC
Source organism: Paenibacillus sp. MER TA 81-3 (assembly GCF_023713585.1). NCBI lineage: Bacteria > Bacillati > Bacillota > Bacilli > Caryophanales > Paenibacillaceae > Paenibacillus > Paenibacillus sp. MER TA 81-3. The sequence goes on along the minus strand of NZ_JAMAWB010000004.1, from coordinate 4,349 downwards.
ATAATGAATATCATGTAGCTGAACTTGGAACCGAATATGGACAGCACAAGAATGTTGAGAAACAAAGTCGGCACGGAGTACATGACGTCTACTAGACGCATGAAAAACGTGTCGATCCATCCTCCGAAGTAGCCAGACACAGCGCCAATTAACGAACCGATCACAACAGTAATGATGGCGACGGAAAAACCGACGAGAAGCGAGACTTGACTGCTGTATATTAAGCGCGACAGCACATCCCTGCCCAATTCATCCGTTCCGAACAAGTGCTTTTCACTGCCGGCAGGCAAATTCGCATTGATCAAGTCTATGGCAGCCGGATCGAATGGTGCGATGACACGGGCAAATAAAGCAATAATAATAAAGAACAGCAGAACGACAAGCCCAACTACGGCAAACGGATTGCTCATGAATTTTTTGAATGCCGTCTTCCAAATCCCAATCGGTTTATCCGACAATCGTTCTACAGGCGGCTCTAACTTCGGTTCGGAACCAGGAGTGGGCTTGTGTCGCTTCCTTTGCAGCTTCGTTACACTCATGCCGATGCCCCTCCCTTGCGCGCCAACTGAACCCGGGGATCGATGAGCGCATACAGAATGTCAGCCAGCAGGTTGCCGATGATGACGATAACGGCCGTAATGAGCGTAATGGCCATCAATACCGAGTATTCCCGCGCCAAGGCCATTTCCACGAAGAGACGTCCCATGCCCGGCCAGTTGAACACATTTTCCGTTATGGCCGCTCCGGACACGAGAATGGCCAAATCCGAGCCGAGGATGGTGACGATCGGAATCATCGCATTGCGCAAGGCATGTCTATAAATGACTCGCTTCTCTTTCATGCCCTTGGATCTGGCCGTGCGGATATAATCCTGATTAAGCACCTCCAGCATGCTTGAACGGGAGAACTTCACATAGGAAGCCAAGAAACCTAGCGTCAACACTGTAACGGGCAGAATCAAGTGCATAAATAAATCCCCGATCTGACCTTCCTTGCCCATCGTATACATATCGGACAGCGGAAGCAGGTCTAACTCTAATGCGAACAGTTCCTGCAGAAGTATCCCGAACCAGAATGTAGGCATGGCGAAACCAAGATAAGAAATGAATGAGGCGGTCTGATCAGAGAGTCCGTATTCAACGGTACTATTGTATATGCCCCATGGAATCGCTATCAACAGCGAGAACAACCATGCAACGCTCATGAGAATGAGCGTATTTTGCATAGTCGGCCATAAGATCTCCCCCACGGGGAGATTGTTCTTGAACGTATGTCCCAAGTCGCCCTGCAGCAGACTGCCCATCCAGCGCATATATTGAACCGGTATTGGCTGGTCCAAGCCAAGATTCTTCGCTTGGATCTGCGCTGCTTCCTGCGACAGTCCCGGTGACAGAAACACTTGCGTAGGCCCGCCTGGAGCCGCATGAATGAGCACAAACGTAATAATGGATACGAGAAAGAGCACCAGTACGGACTGCAGTATCCGCCGGATTAAATATTCGGTCATTTATTATCCTCCTAAGCTTGAAGGGGAAGGGGCAAGCTCCCCTTCCCCTTCACCGGTGTTGTTTAGCTGTATCCGTTACGTCATTCAACCCACCAATTAATCATGCGGTACATATATCCGTAAGCGAGCGACGGCTCCGGCTTATCTTCCTCGGCGAAGTTGACTCGCGGCCCGATTCCTTGCGGCGTACCATACTGGTACATGAAAATGTAAGGAAGATCGGTGGAGATTTCTTTGCCTACTTCCTCGTAAATCTTCTTGCGCTCGCTCTGTTCAACTACGGAATAGCCCTTTACCCACAATTCATCCAGCTTCTCATTTTTATACCAGCCGCTGTTCTGACCGGCAGGAGGATAATATTTCGAAGAGAACGTGCTTTCTCCGTTCGGATCCGGATCAGTCAATGACCATGCCATCAAGATGGCTTGGTATTTGCCCGTGTTCAAATGCTGATCGACCCAAGCGGCGAAGTCGATGCCCTTCGTCTTCACTTCAATGCCGACATCCTTCAAATTTTGCTGCACAATGGAAGAGATCTGTTCACGACGGCTGTTGCCGGCGTTATACTGCAACTCGAATGAAAAACGTTTGCCATCCTTGGTCAGAATGCCGTCGGTTCCAAGCGTCCAACCGTCTTCCGCCAGCAATTGCTTCGCCTTCTCTGCATCATAGTTATAGTTGACGGCCGCTTCACCCGGGTCCGCCCATGAACCAGGCAGGAACGGGGCGTTCATGAGCTTGCCAGTCCCTTTCAACACGTTATCGACCATGCCTAGACGGTTCAACGCATGAGCGATTGCCTGTCTCGTCTTCTGGCCCTCGAACGGACTGAAGTTGTCCGGGAAGTTCTTCGGATCGAAGTTGAAGCCCAGATACTCATAACTTGGGCCCGGCGCCAGAACGACACGAAGGTTATCCCGCTTCTCTACTGCCGCCAATTGCGTAACAGGGATGGCTGATACCGTGTCGACATCACCTTTGATGAGCGCCTGAACCTCTGTATTTTGATCGGCATATATTTTATAGATGACTTTTGCAATATGAGGCTTCTTGGCTCCCCAATAATTCGGGTCTGCATCGACGCTTATATGCTGCTTCTGCTTCCATTCGGACCACTTCCATGGACCATTCGTTACAGTCTTGGCCGGATCCGTTCCGTATGCGTGCTGCTTCAATTCCTTAGGTGGCACATCTTTGAGTATATGACTAGGAGCAAGTGTGAGGATAAGGGAGTATATGAATGGTGCATAGACTTGTTTCAGTTGAATCTTAGCGGTATGTTCGTCGACCTTCTCGATGGAGTCTACCTTATCGTATGCGCTTATTCCCGGCGATCCGACTTCCGGATTGCGGGTGGCATTAATGGTGAAGATGATGTCATCTGCCGTAACCGGCGTGCCATCGGTCCACTTCGCCTCCGGCTTCAGCTTGACGGTATACGTCTTGCCATCTTCGCTAATCTGAGGTGGTTCTGCAGCAAGCGACCATGGCTCCGCTACGACATTGGCTTCGCGATCGAGATTATACAATTGCGCTAATATAAGCTTGGATACGTCTCCCGAAGAGGTGTCGCTCTGAAACACGGGGTTGACAGTCACGATGTCTGAGAAGGTGCCCATTGTAAGGGTTCCCCCGTCTTTCGGCGTCTTTGTTGTGTTTTCCTTCGCTGGTTCCGTCTGTGATGTATTCTCTGACGGTGTCGGTTCTTCTTTGGGTGGATTCGTCGCGGTGTTAGAACCACCGCACGCTGATAACAGCGTTCCAATAAGTACCATAATCAGCAATAAAGACATCCTCTTCTTTTTTACCACATTGTATCCCCTTTCATCTTTTCAAATATTTTGTGAAGGATATATTTACCTTTTCATTCTATCATCACGGCATATGCAATTGTAGTAAAATGATGGGAATTACTCTGTGTATTATCAAATATTTTCTAAAGATTGGATAAAGAATTCATGGCTGGGCATTAGAGAACCTCACCAGAAGATGAGCGCCCGCGCTTAGAGTCAGATTTTATTTATCGTTAATGTACCATCTGTCAAATAGTAAAGCATTGACTCTGCATCACTAATGAAATGATTCGTTCATGCAATGGCACGATCAGATTGACGATGATTCGCTTCATCATCCTCTTTGCTTCATTCTCCCCATCATTCAGGAGACGGCAGTCCAATGACAACTCTGAGTCACTGCCATCACGTTCGGCCGCTTCATGGCATGGTATCTATACGAAACAGCATGTACCTTAACTCCATATTTTTCTTCCTGATTGTATGGGAGAATGAAGCTAAGGGCCATTGTACGGACGCCTGGCAAAATATTAACGTTTCAAAGGGAAGAGGAGGCTGCCATTCTGTGTGAAAGGAGGAGTGAGGCAAGAAATGAAACTGGGCACACCTTTTTCGGGAAAGGTAACGTGACGATTCAAGGCGAAACACTTCTTCTATCCCCGTTTTTTATCAATTCTTCGTTTTAGCGCCTCACCGAGCTGCTTAAACATTCCTTACTAAATCGAGTAGGAGGGGGCGGCTAGCCCCCGACCTCTCACACCACCGTACGTACCGTTCGGTATACGGCGATTCATGAAATATTCCGTAATGAGTTGTATCTGTCCACTAAACTCTTTAATCCATTAGATTCCCAGTATTGATTATCCAATGCTCGGCTTAGGATCGGACTTCCCGCAGTTCGCCAATACCCTTTGCGGGTATTCCCCACTCAAAGGCTTTATCCTTGGGTACGCCTAGGGATATAAGCCTTTTGACTTTGGTTTTTGGTTTCTTCCATTGTTTCCAAAGGCACATCCGTAACCTTCTTCGTATCCATTTATCCATCTCCC
>NZ_JAMAWB010000048.1:0-1201 GCF_023713585.1 Paenibacillus sp. MER TA 81-3 | reverse complement strand
GCTTCCGGTCCAGCGAGCAAGTCACACGCATCGCTTCATATCCCCGCGCCTGACGCTGCCGTCTCGGGAGCTCCGCCGCTTGTTCGAAGCCCGCAAGCATGTCTCCCCAATATTTCGCGGCCGCTTGCCCGTCCTGCTCGGCCAGCCAGCGAATATACTCGCTGTACTCGCTCACGCGCGGCAATTGCGGCTCCTCTTCCTTGCACAAGGCCGTGTATACTTCAAGGACTTCCCTGACCACCAGCGGCAGGCACCATCCATCCATTAGAATATGGTGGAAGCTCCACAGCAATTGGTGCTCCTCTTTCCCCGTACGCACCACCGCCACGCGCATCAGGCTGTCCGACTCCAACACAAAGCCCTTTTTACGGTCTTCTTCCGTGATAAAGGCCAGCTCCAGTTCCTGTTCGGCTGTGCTCTTCATCGACAGATCCGCATATTCAATTCGCAAGGTGCGGCGGCGGTAGACCACCTGCAGCGGCCGGTCGCGCCAACCGCTGTCGACGCTCGTCCGCAGAATCGCATGCCGCTGGATGACCGTATTCCAGCTGCGTTCCAACGCGGCTAGATCCAGCCTTCCCTGCAGCGAAATGTGCATTTGGTTCACGTAAGCACCCGACTGAGGGTCCAGCCGGCTGTGGAACAGCATCCCCTGCTGCATTGGCGTCAGGGCATAGACGTTCTCGATGTCCCCGAGAGGCCGGGTCCGCTGAATCAGCGCTTCCAGTTCCTCAATCGTTATGCCCTGCTGCAGCACATCGCTTGGCGTCAGCTCCACGCTTTCTTTCGCCACGCAGTGGCGAATGAGTTCCTGCAGGTGGTGCTTCATCCGCTGGGCCAGCTGCTGCATGGTTTCCTTGCGGTACTGTTCGGCGCTGTAGCTTAGGTTCAGGCTCAACGCTCCTCCGGCGATCATGCCGCTGAAATCGAGCGTGGCGGCTCTGTTTTGCCTGCGGCTTACCGTTTCCCCGGACGCCAGCGGCGAGATCTGAAGCTCGCTGCGCTGTAAATCTTGGTCGAACTGCCCCAGATAGTTAAACGATATTTCAGGCGCGACCGCTTGAATATTAGGCGAAGACAAATAGCGCAAAATGCCGTAGCCGATGCCTTTGTGCGGGATACTCCGCAGCGTTTCCTTGACCAGCTTGATGCGCCGCGGCAGATCCAGGCCCGCCTTCATGTCAAGCATGACCGGGTACGC
>NZ_JAMAWB010000047.1:0-1229 GCF_023713585.1 Paenibacillus sp. MER TA 81-3 | reverse complement strand
ATGGTCAGCGGATTTGCCTACTGACCGGCCTCACTGCTTGGACGAGCATCCATCAGCTCGCGTCCCTATCCTTCTGCGTCCCCCCATTGCTCATAACGGCTTACGGTGGTACAGGAATTTCAACCTGTTGTCCTTCGACTACGCCTTTCGGCCTCGCCTTAGGTCCCGACTTACCCTGGGCGGACGAGCCTTCCCCAGGAACCCTTAGGCTTTCGGCGGACATGATTCTCACATGTCTTTTCGTTACTCATACCGGCATTCTCACTTGTGTATAGTCCAGCAGTCCTTCCGGTCTACCTTCAACCCGATACACAACGCTCCCCTACCCATGCATCTTACGATGCAAGCCATAGCTTCGGCGATACGTTTAGCCCCGTTACATTTTCGGCGCAGAGTCACTCGACCAGTGAGCTATTACGCACTCTTTAAATGATGGCTGCTTCTAAGCCAACATCCTGGTTGTCTGTGCAACTCCACATCCTTTCCCACTTAACGTATACTTAGGGGCCTTAGCTGATGGTCTGGGCTGTTTCCCTCTTGACAATGGACCTTAGCACCCACTGTCTGACTCCCGGATATAAGTCGATGGCATTCGGAGTTTGACTGAACTTGGTAACCCTTGGCGGGCCCCGCATCCAATCAGTGCTCTACCTCCACGACTCTTGACTCCGAGGCTAGCCCTAAAGCTATTTCGGGGAGAACCAGCTATCTCCGAGTTCGATTGGAATTTCTCCGCTACCCCCACCTCATCCCCGCACTTTTCAACGTACGTGGGTTCGGGCCTCCAGTGCGTGTTACCGCACCTTCACCCTGGACAGGGGTAGATCACACGGTTTCGGGTCTACGACTACGTACTCACTCGCCCTATTCAGACTCGCTTTCGCTGCGGCTGCGGCTCTTCACCTTAACCTTGCACGTAAACGTAACTCGCCGGTTCATTCTACAAAAGGCACGCCATCACCCAGTTAACGGGCTCTGACTTCTTGTAAGCACACGGTTTCAGGTTCTATTTCACTCCCCTTCCGGGGTGCTTTTCACCTTTCCCTCACGGTACTGCTTCACTATCGGTCACCAGGGAGTATTTAGCCTTAGCAGATGGTCCTGCCAGATTCCCACGGGGTTTCACGTGTCCCGCGGTACTCGGGATCCGTCTCGGAGGGCATTTACTTTCGAATACAGGGCTGTTACCTTCTATGGCGGGCCTTTCCAGACCTCTTCATCTAATAAAC
>NZ_JAMAWB010000046.1:0-1242 GCF_023713585.1 Paenibacillus sp. MER TA 81-3 | reverse complement strand
AATTGGGAAATCTCATCTTGAGGGGGGCTTCACGCTTAGATGCTTTCAGCGCTTATCCCTTCCGTACGTAGCTACCCAGCCATGCCTCTGGCGAGACAACTGGTACACCAGCGGTACGTCCATCCCGGTCCTCTCGTACTAAGGACAGCTCCTCTCAAATTTCCTACGCCCGCGACAGATAGGGACCGAACTGTCTCACGACGTTCTGAACCCAGCTCGCGTACCGCTTTAATGGGCGAACAGCCCAACCCTTGGGACCTACTTCAGCCCCAGGATGCGATGAGCCGACATCGAGGTGCCAAACCTCCCCGTCGATGTGGACTCTTGGGGGAGATAAGCCTGTTATCCCCAGGGTAGCTTTTATCCGTTGAGCGATGGCCCTTCCATGCGGTACCACCGGATCACTAAGCCCGACTTTCGTCCCTGCTCGACTTGTAGGTCTCGCAGTCAAGCTCCCTTCTGCCTTTGCACTCTTCGAATGATTTCCAACCATTCTGAGGGAACCTTGGGGCGCCTCCGTTACTCTTTAGGAGGCGACCGCCCCAGTCAAACTGCCCACCTGACACTGTCCCCGAACCGGATCACGGTCCTAGGTTAGAACTCCGATACGATCAGGGTGGTATCCCAACGATGCCTCCACCGATGCTGGCGCACCGGCTTCGCAGGCTCCCACCTATCCTGTACAGACCGTACCAAAGTTCAATATCAAGCTGCAGTAAAGCTCCATGGGGTCTTTCCGTCTTGTCGCGGGTAACCTGCATCTTCACAGGTATTAAAATTTCACCGGATCTCTCGTTGAGACAGCGCCCAAGTCGTTACGCCATTCGTGCGGGTCAGAATTTACCTGACAAGGAATTTCGCTACCTTAGGACCGTTATAGTTACGGCCGCCGTTTACTGGGGCTTCGGTTCATAGCTTCGCCTTGCGGCTAACCACTCCCCTTAACCTTCCAGCACCGGGCAGGCGTCAGCCCGTATACTTCGCCTTGCGGCTTCGCACAGACCTGTGTTTTTGCTAAACAGTCGCTTGGGCCTTTTCACTGCGGCCCCCTCGGGCTATTCACCCTACCGAGGCACCCCTTCTCCCGAAGTTACGGGGTCATTTTGCCGAGTTCCTTAACGAGAGTTCTTCCGCGCGCCTTAGAATTCTCTTCTCGCCTACCTGTGTCGGTTTGCGGTACGGGCACCTTCATCCTGGCTAGAGGCTTTTCTTGGCAGCATGAAATCAAGACCTTCGGTACTA